>NZ_JBFBNW010000006.1:110985-417105 GCF_040683955.1 Streptomyces sp. NPDC093111
CGTCCCCGTGTCGGTGTCGGTCGGTCCCCGGTCCCCGGTGGGCTCGGTCCCCGTGTCGGTGTCGGTCGGTCCCCGGTCCCCGGTGGGCTCGGTCCCCGTGTCGGTGTCGGTCGGTCCCCGGTCCCCGGTGGGCTCGGTCCCCGACTCGGCGCCCCTCGGTCCCCGATGCGAATCACCCGCCTGAGCAGGCACTTGGACAGCAGGACCGTCGGTCCCCGCGCCGCCGGCGGTCCCCTCGCCTGGGTCCGATTCGACGGGGACGGTCCCCGGGCCGGCGCTCACGTCTGGGGTCTTGGTCCCCGTGTCATCGCCCTCGGTCCCCGCGACTGCTGGTGCGCTGACGTCCCAGTTCTCGGTCCCCGGTCCCCCCGGTCCCCCCGGTCCCCGGTCCCTGTCCTCCGACTCGCCGGGACCGTGGGGACCGGCCACGGGGACCGGTCCTTCCGAGGTCTGCTGGGCGGGGACCGTGGCAGCCGCAGTGGTGGTAAGCACCGGGGACCAGGGAGAGGGGAGCGGGACCGTGGCGAGGGCGAGCGCGTGCCGGCGGGCGGCGAGCTGGTCGAGCAGCTGCGTGCGCTGGAGGGGGTCGGTGCCGACTGAGGCCCTGGCGACCGCCTTCGACAGCCGTCGGGCGAGCCGCCGACCTCGCCAGCTCTCCCGCCGCTCGGGGGCGCGCTCGGCGAGGCGGGCGGCCAGGTCGACCGCGCGGGCGGTGGCCCGGTCGCGGGTGATCTGCGCGGCGTCGCGGTCGCGGGCGGCGATGCCGAGGCGGGACAGCAGCCGTTCGCGCACCTCCCGCCCCAGGACGGCGAGCAGCCCGTGGGAGGCAGCGCCAGGGGTGTGAAGACGCAGCTCGATTCCCATGGCGAGGTGCCACAGCATGGCCGCCATGACCGGGCCGACGAAGGCCCGGACGGTGCCACCGACGGGACCGCTCTCGGCGTAGGCGGGGATCACCTGCACTCCGGTGATCACCCAGACCAGGGTGCCGGGCAGGCCCGGGGCGCCCTGCGTGGCCAGGTTCTGCCGCGCCATCAGCGCGGTCGCGAAGAGCGCCAGTTCGGCGGCGGCGAACATCCCGGCGCGCTCGGCGGTGCCGGCCATGTCGAGGTAGTCGGCCGCGAAGCGCCAGCTCGTGTCGGCGCTGTAGGCGGTGCAGCCGAGGGCGGCGAGGGCAGCGACCTTGACCGCCGGACCGCCGACGCGCTTCTGCGGGCGGGCTCCTCGGTGCCGGATCGTCCAGGCGACCAGCACCAGGGCGAAGGCGGCGGGGACGCCGGCGACGAGGAGGAGAGGGAGGTCCGGAGCGGCACCCAGGGACAGGACGGGGTGGGTCATGCGGCCTTTCCGAAAGAGGCGGGCGTCGAGGGCGACGCTGCCTGGCGGGACACCGGCTGTCGGGTGCCGGGCTTGGTGGTCACGGGGCGGCCCGCTGCTGGAGCGGTCTTCTGCCGCTTCTTCTTGGGCCGAGGAACACCCTGGCGGCGGTCGCGGTCGAGCACCTTGTTGGCCGCCTGCCGGAGCAGGTCACGGGCGTGCTTGTGGCTGATCTGCAGGCCGACGGCGAGCCGGTCGGGCTGCCAGCCCCGGACATAGGCGTGGTCGACGACGGCCTGGCGCTCGGCCTCGGTCAGGTGGACGTCGCGGCCCTGGAAGAACGCGATCACGCGCCGGTAGTCGAGGCGCTGGGGCAGTCCGTCGTGCCACGGGCGGCGCTCGGCCTCGGTGAGCCCGCCCCAGATGCCCTCCTTGAGGACGTTCTCCAGCGCGTAGTTGAGGCAGTCGCTGCGCACCGGGCACCAGCCGCACAGCTCCTTCGCCTCGGCGATGGCTTCGTGGTCCCGGGGGAGGGGGAAGAAGACGGCGTCGGCGTCCTCGACGTCCATGCCGTGACAGGCTCCGCGGGTGTGCCAGCTGGTGTCTGCGATGCCGCGCAGGCCGGTGGCCGGAGCGTCGTGGGTGGTGATGTGGCGCAAGAGGGTTCTCCGATGTGCTGCCGCGCCGTCGGGCCAGGGCGGTGCTCGGCGGGCGCGGCGTCGGGTGCCGGCTGCGGCGCGGGAGCGTGCGCCGCAGCCGAGGAGGGACGGTGGTGGTCGGCGGTGCGGGGTGCACCAGCCATGGACGCCGGTCAGACCATGGCCGGCTGCTGGACCTGCTGGGCCTGCTGTACGGCGGCGAGGTCGAGGCGGCCGGGGTGCGGGGTGGCACGCGGGGCTGTTCCGCGAACCCCGTCGTCGGGACCGATCCGGCGCCGGCGGCAGGGCTCACCGGGCTGCGCCAGGCACCAGCTGCAGCGGACGCCGAGAGGGTCGGGCTGGCCCTGTGCGACGGCGGCCTCGCGTGCGGCTCGGGCGGGCCGGTAGGGCGCGAGGGCGGCTCGGGCGGCGGGCGGTATGCAGGAGCCGATCTCCCGCAGCCGGGTCTCCAGCCTCGGGTCGATCCCGCTACGCCCGCTGGTGATCGCCCCAGCCTGCGCGGGCTGCGCGAGGCCGGAGGCGACGGCGCGGCGGGCGCCGGCCAGTTCGGCGGTCCAGGCGGCCTGGTCGTCCGGGTCGACGGACGGCGTGGGGTCGGAGTGCCTCGCCAGGCGGTCGCGCCGGTAGCTCTCCCAGGGACGGGCGACGTCCGCGGGCAGGATCTGGTACGGCGAGGTGCGGATGTGCTGGCGGGCGGCGACGCGGGCGTCCCAGCCGTGCGGGGTAGCCATCGGCACGTCGCCGAGCAGCTCGTGCCACTGGGCCAGCTGGTCTCGGGCCTCGCCCTGATCGGTGCGGATGGTGCGGGGGTCGAGCCGACCGATGTAGGCCAGCAGGGCGGCGATTTCGCGGCGGTCCACGGTCAGCCCTCCGTTCCGGTCGGCTCGTCGAGGGCGGCGAGAAGGGCGGCGGTGTGCGCCTCGGCCCGCGTCATACCGCCGGGGGCGGCGGAGGCTCCGCCGGGCACGGCGTAGAGGTTCGGGCGGCTGGGGGCGTGCTCCCGGGCGATCCAGGAGCGCCAGTCGGTGGCCCAGGCATCCGCCGGCCTCGGCTTGAAGGCCGCCCGGTGGGCACGCCACTTCGCGTCGGCCGTTCGCAGGCCCTCCTGGCTGAGGCGGTCGAGGTGTCCCTGCTCGCGGGCCCAGGCGTGGGTGGCGGGGTCAACCTGCCACTCGGCAGCCGAGAGGATGTCAGCACCACTGCTGTACCTACGGTTCAAATCCGGTTCACTACGGTTCTGTGTGCCGGTTTTCGGTACACCGCTGTGCCGGTTTCCGGTACGTCGGGGTGCTGGTTTCCGCCGGGACCTGCCGGTTTCCGGTACTGCCGGATTCCGGTCCCTCGCGGGGGATTCCGGTACCTCACGCGGCCGGATTCCGTACCGCCGCAGAACCGAGACCCGCAGGGTGGGGGCGGCCTCGTGCTCGCCCGCCGGCGCCTGATCGGCGTCCTCGTCCTGTGCGGTCTCTGCGACGGCCTGGGCGGCGAGGGGCAGGCGGTAGACCGTGCTGCGCTGCGGGCCGATGAGGTCGTCGAGCTGCTCCAGCTCGCCGGCGTGGACCAGGCGGTCGATGGCCTCGCGCACCGTGGAGACGGACGCGCGCGTGCGCTTGGCCAGGCTGGACAGCGAGGCCCAGGAGACGCACTGCTCGTCGGCCACCCGGTCGGCGATCGACAGCAGGACCAGGCGTGCGGTCCCCCGGCTGGAGCTGTGCTCCCAGACCCACTCGCGGGCTTCGCTGCTCATCGGCCGCTCCCGACGACGGGGCGGAGCCGGCGGTTCGCCGGGGCAGGGAAGGCGGGCTCCGTCGTGGTACGTGAACGCGCCGGGGCGGAGGTGGCTGCCGCGCAGGCCAGGCGGAAGGGCCTATTGCGCAGGGCAGGAGGCATGCGATACTCCTCGTTGCAGTGTTGCCACGCTGATGCGCCCCTCGGAAGGACTCAGCGTGGTGATGGTGGGCAATCCCCGCCCTTGCCGGGGCGGACATGCCACTTAGCGTTCGGCGTCTGGGAGTTCCCGCTCCCGGGCGCCGTCGCTGTTACGCGGACCTACACGGTCTGGTCGATCTGCCGCGCTCCTTACGTCCGACGTGCCGGGCACCGTGCCCGGGGGACGACGAACATACGCACGGACCCGCGTCAAGATCCAGACTTGGTTCTTAAACTCTGTAGAACTTGTTGCCCCATCAGGTGCAGGCACCGAAGGCGCAGCTTGCACCGCAGAGAGATCGTTTCCTGGCGGGGCAGTGACGACGCCCGTCATTCGCCCTGGGGAGTGGCCTCTCCCGGACTCCGTCACCTTTTGCCTGGGATTAGTGCCCTGACGGGCTGCGCGATGGGCGCTGTCCGGTGTGCGGGCCGCCACAAATTGCGCCACGCGCAATTCGACGGAAGTGATGCGGCTCACTGTGGGAGTTGTTTCCTGTCCGTAGGGCTCTAAGAATTGAGGTGGAATTTATGCCTGCCGGGCCCTGCGCGTCAAGAGTGGTTTAATGTCTCCGGAATTTGCGCGTGGCGCAATTCTTTCAAATTGCGCCTGACGCAATTTCGTCGAATGATCGTGAAGCGTTGAGAGGCGAGAAAGTGCGAGCTGTCACCATGTCCAGCCACGGCGGCCCGGAGGTCCTCCGGCTCACGGAGATCCCTGAACCGGAGCCGACGGCCGGACACCACAGGGTCGAGGTCCTCCAGGCAGGGGTGAACTACGCGGACCTGCATGTGCGAGAAGGGGACTACCTGGCCGGTGTCACGCTCCCGTACGTCCCCGGCAACGAAGTGATGGGCTACAGCGACGGGCGGCGGGTGGTGGCCCTGACGCGCGGCGGAGGGTACGCGCAGGTCGCCCTGGCCCACCACCGCTCCACGATCCCGGTCCCGGACGACATCGACGATGCCACGGCGATCTCGTTGACTCTCCAGGGCAACTCGGCCTGGCACCTGCTGCACACCGTGCTACGCATCAACCCGGGGGAGGCTGTCATCGTGCCCGCAGCTGCCGGCGGCGTCGGGTCCCTAGCGGTGCAGCTCGCCAAGCGGGCCGGAGCCCGCGTGGTGGCTCTGGCTGGCACGGATGCCAAGCGAGCTCTGGCCCTCGGCCTCGGGGCAGATGCCGTCGTCGACAGCAACTCGACAAGCCTGGCCGCAGACCTGCAAGAGGCGACCCATGGCACAGCCGCCGCGGCGCTGGAGATGACGGGCGGCGACACCCTCCACGCGACCCTGGAAGCGCTGGCGCCCATGGGCCGGATGGCGGTCTACGGAAGCGTCAGCGGCATCGAGACCACCATCGCCACCCGTGACCTCATGGCCACCGGCAAGACGGTCAGCGGATTCTGGCTCCCCCTGCTGTTCGGGCACCGGACCGCGCTGCGCGACTCCATGACCGACCTCTTCCAGGCCATACGGGACGGGGAACTCACCGTCCCGGCGCCCACCGTGTACCCGCTCACCGAAGCGGCTCGCGCGCACGAGGACATGGCGGCCCGCCGAACCACCGGCAAGGTCGTCCTCAACCCCGCTTCCTGACTCGGCTCGGTATCCGGCGCGGCTCGGCCCCCGGTGCTCCGCCCCCACGAGGGGAGGGGCGAGGCCCGAGGTCGCGTTTCCGCTGCCGTCAATCGACCGGCTCATCCAGCCGCTCGCGCAGGTCACGCAGAACCACCAGGCGCTCCGACAGCTCGGTGATCATCGTGTCTAGCTCGCTGCCGGCCTCTCCCGCAGTGGCTGGCAGTGTCGTGCGCAGGAGCTGCTGGTACTCGCGCACGATGCTTGGGCTGGACGACTGCGGCACGAGGCGGTTGAGCGTCGCCTCCAGGGAGAGCGTATTTACGCGCCACCCGCCTCCGTCCTGCCGATACGCCCACACCACCGTCCGGTCCTGCGGGTTGAGCGTGAGGCGGCATCCGGGTCCGGCCAGCGCGCTCAGCTCCGGCAGGCTGATCGCCCCGCTGCCCGCGAGCGCTGCCGCGTCCTCTGCTGAATCGGCCCACCCGGCATGCGCCCAAGAAGCGTCCCCGATCGCCTCGGGGGCTGCTGCCCCACCCGCCGGCAGGGCATTCGGCTGCTGGGTGGATCCGGGCTGGAGCTCGTGCTCGCTGCCGAGCCAGGCGATGACGACTGCCCGCAGGTCCGGGTGGCCGGCCGGGAAGAGAAGGTACGAGACGACCTCGACCTCCTGGAAGTCGAACCGCGGCAGGCGCATGCGGAACCGGTGGCCGTCGCGATGGGCGACCACATGGGGGCTCTCATCCCACAGCCGGCGGCAGTCCGGGTCCTCGTAGACCTCGCGCAGCAGAGAGGTCATGAAGCGGTCGGCCTTATGGCGCGCCAGAAACATTCGGATCATGGCCAGGTACACGCGGGCGTGATCTTCCCAGCCCACGTACTGCTTGCGAGCGTCCGGGTGGAGCAGGGCCCAGCGCATCAGGTTGGCGCCCGGCTCAAGGACCCAGGGGTACCAGTCCGCCATCGCCCGGTTGTAGGCGATCATGGACCAGCGGGCATCGGCCACGTAGGCGGGGTGAGGCATCTGCTGGTCGAGCAAGAACTGGAGGGTGCGCAGCTCCGGAGGCTCGCCCCTCGGTCTGACGCGGCCGATCAGAGCACCGCCAGGGGTGTAGTACAGAAGCGTCTGACGCTCGTCGGGCCCCAGGTGCAGGCGCCCGACCAGCTTCTCGACCGCGTCATGCGGGAGGCGGGGAACCGCGCCCCGTTCCAGCTGCCCATACCACTTCTCGGACATGCCGATGGCATGCGCGACCTCTGCCTGGGGGATCGCGCGCCCGCGTCCCTCTTTCAGGCCCGCAGCGAGGCGCCACGCCCTGAGCAGACCGGCCAGCCCCATCAGCTCTTCCGGGCCGAGTTCTCCCTCGTCGCTTTCTCCGAGACTCATGCGGCACCAGCTCCCATCACGTGCCGCCAGCTTGAGGCAGCCCGAAGGAGGCGACAACTCGAGTCACGCCGGCAGGGGCGCGAGGCCCTTCTCCTGCAGATTCCTCAGAAGCCCAGCCCGGACCGGTAGTCGTGTTCCGGTAGCCGTGTTCCGGTACTCCAGTTCCGATTCCGCCCTGAGAACGTGTGCAAGCAGGGGACGGAGACGGCTTTCCGTCCCTGAACTTTGCACGTCGGGCACCAATCATCCCGCTATTAGTTCTGGATTCAACATGGCATCCGAGCGCCCCAAGGGGAGCAGCCACGCAGAGCGAGTGATCCGGGTCATGCAGGCATTCGCCGAGCTGCCGGGAGACACGCATTCTCTGAAAGCCATTTCCGATCACACGGAATTGGATCCTGCGGTGGTTCACCGCATTCTCGCGGCCCAGGTGGCCGCCAAATGGGTTGAGCGCGTAGGCCGCGGCAGGTACCGGCTCGGCAGTCACGCGGCCCGCGCCGGGATGCAGGCGATGGCCGGCATGTATGACGGCATGGACCAGCACGAGATCCTCGTCGATCTGCAAGCGGACTGCGGCGGCCTCGTCCTCTTCTACAGCCTCGCCTCTGTCGGCGCGCGCCGCGTCTGCACCGACTACGCGATCGGCAACTACTGTCCGGACGACTTCGGCATGACCGCGTACGACATCTTCACTGCCGGCTGCTCCCTGCGCACCGGCGCCTCCGGACGCACCCTGCTCGCCTACGTTCCCGAGAGCCTCCGCGAGATCGCGCTTGCCGAACCCATCCCCGAGACCGCCGGCCCGGGCGCACTCAGCAACGACGACCTTCTCGCGACCCTCGACGGAATCCGTATGCGGGGCTACGCCGTCGGACGCCAGGAATGCCTGCCCGGCTGGGACTCCGTAGCGGCCCCGGCCCTCTGGGGCGACACGGCACTCGGCGTCGTCCTGCTCCTCAAACCCCTGAGTGACATCCCGAACGACATCACCGATTACATCGACCAGGTCCTCGAGGCCGCCCAGCTCATCAGCCTGGCGGCCACCCAGGGTGGCCGGAACCCCCAGCTAGTCGCCTGACCACGAGAAAGCGCAGCCGCACCGTGCCCTTCTTCACCCACGTCCAGACCGCAGACGAAGCCCAGGCCCTGATCGCAGATCTCGCAGGCACGGGCCTGCGCCGTCTCGACGCGCTTGGCCGTCACCTCGGCCCCGTCCGACTCGTCCTCGATCCAGAGCACAAGGAGATCTGGTGGGCTGCGCCCGACCGTGAGGCATGGGCTGTGGAGTCGACGCCACCAGGACAGTTTCTCGACCTCATCAGCGAGCGTGCTGATCCAGCCTGGGCTGATGAACCCCTGGCGCGTGCCGATTACCAGCGCATCCTCGACACGCTCATCCCCTCTGCCACACGGCATGCGGGGCGGCTTGGCGCCAGGCGGGACGGCTGAGGATGCCGCCGCCCTGGCCAGCGATAACGCCGTACCCCTCCGGTACTGAGCTGCCGTCCTGGACGACTTGCGGCGGCGGGGCGAGCGGTGCTCCTCCAGGCGAGTGGGGCGAGACACGCCGGCCGTCCCAGCGAGGCGTCCGGCTGCTGGAGCACACCGGCTGGCACTCTGGCCGGATCGACGTCTCCGACCCCCGCCTGGCCTTCCGTCGCGCCACCCCCGACCACCTCGCTGGGCGGCCGAAGAGGCCACGATCATCATCGCCTGGCGTGCACCGACGTCTCAGGGCCAGTCCGGCTCCACGATCTCCTCGCCCTCACCCTGAGGCTCCTCGAAGCGGGCGAAGAAGTCGTCCAGGGCACCCGGAGTGACCATCAAGGAGTTCGCGTCCCCGCGTTCGTTGCGCTCCGTCAGTCGGCGCAGCAGCTCGTCACGGGCCACTGGGAAGTACAGCAGCCGCCACCGTCCGCCGGCCGACTCCACCAGCGTCTTCATCGCGTCGCGGTCCTTGCGGGGCCACAACCCGTGGTCCCACACCACGTCCCGGCCCTCGGCGACGAACTCCACCAGCCGTTCGTGCAGCTCGGCGACGACCGGGGCCTCCTTCTCGAAGTAGGCGTTCCCCGGGTAGTCGACGCCGTACCGGCCGTGCCGCTCGAATACCACCTCGTCCACAGACAGTCGCACCGCACCCTGAGGCTCCAGCACCTGCTGGGCGTAGGTCGTTTTCCCCGAGCCGGTGAGCCCCACGAGCAGGAAGACCGTCGGAGCGTCGCGCTCGCCCACCGCCAACTTCCCTCACCACTTTCAGCGTTCCTCCCCGGCAGTCTGCCACCGTCGGCCGGACCGGAACGCTCAGTCCCGGCCACCGCCGCCCGAAGGAGGCGCCCGTGCCCGCCTCCACCCCTGCCCGCGCGCTGCGCGCCTACGTCCGCCACGTGCACGGCACCCTCGGCAAGGCCCAGACCGTCGACGGTTTCCTCGACGAGCACCTTCGGGTGCAGTGGCTGTGGCGCGCTCAGCAGCGACGTGAGGACGTCACTACGATGGACGATGCAGGAGCGGATCGGGAGCGAGGGAGATGGTCATCCACGGAGCGGCCTCGTGGCGATAGGAATGTCCTACCGGGTCGGTGCCGCTGCGGTCGTCGAGGCTGAAGCCGCTCACCGCGATCAGGTGCGGTGCGGTGTCGTCGACGGAGGCGATGGTGCTTGAGCACTCGGCGCAGAAGCCACGGTGAAGTGTGGGGTAGGTCGAGTACCACTTCGGCTCTCGGCCAGGGCCGGTCCAGGTCAGGGAATCCCTGCGGAAGCCGACCCAGAGGACGGCCGGTGCGCCGCTGATCCTCGTCTCGTGCTCGCACGAGCACAGGTGCGGGTCGATCGGGTCACCGACAACCCGGTAGGCGATGCGAAGGCATAGACAATGTCCGGTCCGGACGGTCTCGGATCGAGTGGATTCCGAGACGAGACCCGGGCCTCGTGCGTTATCGGCCGGCCAGGAGGACTGGCCGGTCGAGGAGGCGGCGGTCATCAGTTTCTCGATTCGTTGCAGGGGAGCGTTGCTACCAGGAGGTGCTGTCAGCGAGTTCGGTGACGGGTTGGTGAGCGGCCTTGGGGATGCCGAGGAGGACGCGGGCCTGGTGGACTGCCTGGAGCTGCTCGGCCGCGGATGGGCCCCAGTCGAAGAACAGCAGGGTCTGCTCCGGGGTAGCCAGGATCCGGACGTAGGTGCGACCGGTGGATGGATCGACGGGGACCGGGCCGAGGTTTGTGAGGGCGCCGGCGTAGCGGACGCGCGCACAGGGTTCGTCGGCGTCGGACACGTACCCGAGGTACCGGATGCCGGCGAGCTCGGCGGCGGCCTCCTCGCGGGCTTCACGGATCAATGTGGTCTCGGGGTCTGCGTGGTCCGCGGGTTCCGGAGTGCCGCCGGGCAGGCAGCCCGCGCCGGTGTCGGGGTCGAGGAGGACGAGGACACGCCCGTCCGGGGCGAAGGTCCACGCCCAGGACTGGCGAACCGTGAGGTCCTCGGGGACGGGGACGGGGTGGAAAGGGAAGTGGTGACGGGCTCGGGCGGTGCGCAGGGCGCCGACCCGGTCAAGCACGGTGGGGGCGATCGGGAGCCCGTCCTCAAGGAACGCCGGACCGGCGCCGCTGATGCGGGCGCGGAGCGCGGACAGGGCGCGGCGGGCGTCGCCCGGAGACATCAGAGCGGGCAGGTCGGCGGGTTCGACGAACTCGACGGCCTCGATCTCGCCCGGTGCGGGCCGGATCGCCGCGATCTGCTCCTCGTCCCAGACGCCGCCGTCGAAGACGTGCAGGAGCTCGCCGGGGAACTTCATGGCGGGGGGCGTTGTGCGGCCGGCGGGGGAGACCCAGTCGAGAGCCAGCCCGCGGGTGACAGTCGCCGTGACGCCGAGTTCCTCCTCCAGCTCTCGGGCGGCGCCCTGGGCGGGGGATTCGCCCTTGTCGACGGCGCCGCCGGGCAGCAGGCGGGTGGGGCGGTAGGTCACGCGCTGGAGCAGGACCTGCCCTCGCTGGTTGGTGATCAGGACGGAGGTTCCGACCCACAGGGCGGCCGAGGCGCGCAACGCCCCGTACGCAGCCTCGTTCATCGCCACACTGGGACGTTCGTCGGGCGCAGAAGTCGTCGTCATCTCTCTCCGATCGTTGAGTGCTTGCTCGTGGGCGGCTGACACGGGGAGGGGGTATCAGGTGGTCAGCTGGGCCGGGTCGCCCTTCGTGGGGACGGGGTGAGGCGGGTGAATTGCTCGGTCTGGATGATCTGGTTGCGGTCGGCTTCGGGAAGGCTGGCGAGGATGCCGGGCAGGGGCCGCTCGCGTGCGACCTCGCCGCGGTGCGCGAGGATCGCGCGCCACTTCACGTCGGCCCATGGGGTGACGTCGACGCTGGTGGTCACGTACGAGTCCGGTACGGCCAGGACGTCCTTGCCCACCCCTTCCAGCAGCGGGCCGAGCAGGCCGACACCGGACTCGGAGTGCGTGGCGGCGTACAGCGCGGCCGGCCGCCAGGGCGGGCCTGCTTCGGGATGCAGGTGGGCGAGGCCGGCGGCTTCGACGGCGAGGAGGGTGATCTGGTGGGTGCGTACGTGGTCGGGGTGGCCGGTCAGCTGGCCGAGGGCGTCGTGTCCCACGACGATGTCGGGCCGGAAGTCACGGATGTGGGCGACGAGGTGACCGACTGCTTCGTCGAGGGAGGCGTCGACGAGCCGGGGGCGGCCGGGGGCCGCCTCGGGGTTGCGAGCGTCGTTGTAGCCGAGCATGCGTGGGGCGCCGGCGCCCAGGACGGCCAGGGCGTCTGCGAGTTCGGGAGCCCGGCGGCTGTCGGGGGCCCAGGTGGCGGTGACGACCGCCGTGCGGGCCCCGGATGCGGCATGCTGGGCGAGGACGCCCCCGGCGAGGAGGGACTCGTCGTCCGGGTGTGCGAAGACTGCAAGCAGGCTGGGCAGCACGGGATCTCCGGGGCGGTCACGGTGCGGGGACTGGGGTGCCGGTGAGGTGCTCGGCGTGGCGGGCGAGGTGGGGCGCGAGGTCCGGGTGGCTGCCGCGACCGGCGACCTGGAGGAGCTGGGCGAGCGCGACGAGTTCACCGGCCCGTCCGGCGTGCGTGTCCAGGACGTGGGCGAACTCGTCGCGGATCCGGGCGGCGATGGTCGGCCGGGTGAGGCTGTAGGCGTGCAGGAGCCCGACGTCGAAGCCGACGGGCACCAGGCCCCATCCCTCCCAGTCGAGGATGACCAGGGGTGGGCCGGTGAGATTGGCCCAGTGCAGGTCGCCGTGGCCGGTGGTCCAGGAGATGGCTGTGGGTGTGGGGATGCCAAGGAAGCGGGCCAAGTTGCGGTCGATCCACTGCCGGCGTACGGCTTGGCGGTTGGTTGGCACCGTCGCGGTGGTGGCGAGGGCGGTGCGTAGATCACCCCACCATGAGCTCGGCAGGTTGGCTTCAGAAGTGAGGACGGGGCCGCCGGTCTGGAGGGCCGGTTGAGCGATGTACTCGGAGAGCTCGGCGCGGTAGGCGAGGCCGCCACGGGTCCACTCGCTGACCTGATGGAGGCGGGGCCGTGGCACAGTGCGGGGAAGGGACGCGTCGGCGGAGGCATTTCCCTCCCATAGCGGGCTCTCGCGTTTGTCCTCGGGCGCGCAGACCAGGCGGAGCCACCAGCGGCCAGCACGGCGGCTGAGAGTGCGGCCCTGCCAGCCCCATGCCTCCGGCCCGCCCGCCCTTACCGCGAACGCCCGGGCCGCGGCTCGGTGTGCCGTACGCATCCGTACCCGGTCGGCCTTCTCGCTGGGCGGCGTGAACACCGCCCGGTCGGTGGGTGGTGCGCTGCGGTTCATGGGCGGGTTCCCAGGAGGTGGGTGGCTCCCGCGTCGAGCAGCTGCTGAGCGGCCCGTTGGCCGACGGCGTCGGGTTGGTCGGCGGGACCGGTGGTGGTCGTGCGGATCGGGGTGCCTCCTTCCGAGTCGAGGACGACCGCGTGGACGGTGACGAGATCGGCTGTCGGGTTGAGGGTGGCGTGGGCGGAGGCGGCGGTCAGGCAGTTGCCGTGGAGGGCGGCGAGCGTGGCGCGTTCGGCGTCGAGGAGGATCCGGGTGGGGGAGTGGGTAAGCGGGGTGAGGACGTTGCCGGTGGCGTGGTCGTCGGTGCGGTGCTCGATGACGACGATCCCGGCGCCGGAGGCGGGTAGCCACAGGGTGGGGTCGAGGATCTCGGCGGCGCGGTCGGCGAGGTTGAGGCGGCGCAGACCGGCGAGGGCGGCGATCATCACGTCGGCGCCCAGTACGCCGGAATCCAGGTCACGGAGGCGGCTGTCGGCGTTCCCTCGGATCGGCACCGCAACCAGCTTGGGGTAGAGGGCTTTGAGGAGGGCGGCGCGGCGGGGAGCGCTGGTGCCGACCCGGGTGCCGGGCGGCAGTGTGGCGAGCGTGGCCGGTGGGTGCCCGGCGGGCAGTACCAGGGCGTCGCGGACGTCTTCCCGGGGCAGGACCGCGCCGGCCGAGATTCCCGGCTTGCGGTCGTGGGGGCCTGGCAGGTCCTTCGCGCAGGCGATGGTGGCTTCGACGCTGCCGTCGAGGAGGTGTTCGTCGGCGCGCCGGGTGAAGGCGCCCTTGCCGCCGATCTGGGCGAGCGGACCGCGGTGCTGGTCCCCTTCGGAGGTGATGGTGACGATGTCGAGGGGGATGTGCGGGTACCGGGTGCGGAAGGCGTGGGCGAACCGGGCCGTCTGCTCCATGGCCATCGGGCTCGGGCGGGTGCCGAGCCGGAGGGAGCGGGTGGAGGGGTTGGCGGTCATGACGGTGCTGGTCTCCGTGTGGTGAGGCATGCGCGCTGCGGTGCGGCGGTGAGCTGCGGTCGGGAAACGCTGTCGATCAGGTGGCGTCGCGCGGCTTGGTCACCTGTCTTCCAGCACCGGTGCAGGTGCGGCGGCTCGGTGGTGCCGAGCCGGACCTGGCAGGCGCCCGTCACGGCCCGGCCACTGGAACACCAGGCGGCATTGCTCCTTGTCGAGGACGTGTCCGGCGGGCAGCAGATCGTCGGGTGTGCCGGCCGGGTGGACGGTCAGGACGGGATCAGCGTGCTTGTCGTTGTCGTCGGCGCGTACGTGGCGGTCCCAGGCCCGCACCGTGGCCGCGAGCTGCTCAGCGAGATGGGGTCCGTGCTCGCCGAAGGCGTGGACGACCCACTCCCATTCCTTGT
Source organism: Streptomyces sp. NPDC093111 (assembly GCF_040683955.1). Taxonomy (NCBI): domain Bacteria; kingdom Bacillati; phylum Actinomycetota; class Actinomycetes; order Kitasatosporales; family Streptomycetaceae; genus Streptomyces; species Streptomyces sp. NPDC093111. Next base: position 125,022 of record NZ_JBFBNW010000006.1, read on the forward strand.
CCTCGGGGAGCTTGCCGTGCCGGGTCTGGACGTGGGTCAGGTAGGCGAGCGAGGCGTCGCCGACGATGGCCGGTGCGTCCCGGTCCTTCGCGATATCGGTGACACCCCTGTCGCGGTGGGCGGCCAGTCGGCAGAAGGCAGGCAGGGTGGTGGCCGCGTACAGCTGCAGGGAGCCGAAGTAGGCGCCCGCCCCCATGGTCACGCCGGTGGCGATCTCGTGCCGATGCCCGCGCAGCGCCTCTTCCAGGCCCGCCGCCTCAGCGGCGTCGCCGTGCTCGAAGCGGAGTGTCAGCTCGCCGTCGAGGAGGCCGGTGACGGGAATGGTGCGGGCCTGCTGTCCCTGGTCGCGGACGAAGCCGCAGTAGGTGAAGTGGCGGGCGTGCAGCACCTGGCCGCGCCGCTCGAAGGCGATCGCCCTGGTGTAGCCGCCGATTTCCAGCGGCAGGACCAGGCGTCCACCCTCGGCCAGCTGGTCCCACCAGGCCGGGGCGATGTCCCAGCAGTTGTACGTGATGACGCTGCCGTCGAAGTCGCCGCGCGGCACGAGGTGGGAGGGTGCTCCGAGCGCCGCGTCGGCCTCGACGACGGTGACGCGTCCGCTGCCGGCCTCCGTGGTGAACCGGCGGGTGCGGCGTACGACCCATGGGTCGATGTCGACGGTCACCACGCGACCCTTGGGGCCTGCGACGTGGGCGATGAGTTCGGCGTTGTAGCCGCCGGATCCCGCCTCGAACACGATCGCGCCAGGCTTCAGGCGCAGGTTTTCGATCATGTCGGCCTGGAGCCAGGCGGCGGACACCGAGCTGATCGCCGCTCCGGTCTTGTCGCGACGGGTGATGACGGCCCGGTCGCCACCGTCGTACGCGGCCGCCAGGCTCGCCTCCGGCGCGAAGCGGTGACGAGGCACGGTCCGCAGCGCGTCCTGGACCGGCTCGGACGGGGCCCAGCCGCCGTCGATCACCGTCCCGGCCATCGCGTGGCGCAGCCGGACGGCTTCGGCCGGCTCACCCGGTACGGCCGGCTGGTCGACGGCGATGGGATAGGACGCCGCCGGCGGCAGGTCGGGAATGACCCCGGGCCAGACGGCGTCCAGCGCCTGCGCGGCAGGCGTGAAGATGTCGCCGACGCAGGCGAGGGCGTGCAGATCATGCCACTCCCACCGGTCGAAGAGCCTTGGCTCACCGTTGGCCAGGACTCCCGTCCAGGCGGCGATGCGGACGACCGCCGTGAGCCGGGGGACTCCATGACTGTCGTCGACGAGCATTGTCACCACGTACGCGTCACCCGGCTCGGCGACCAGACCTGTCTCCTCTGCGAGTTCGCGCACTGCCGCGGCGGCGAAGTCCTCGGAACCGGTGGTCTTGCCGCCGGGCAGTTCGAGCATGCCGCGCCGGGACCGGCCGAGCAGGACCCGGCCGGCATCGTCGGTGACGATGGCGAGAGCGCCGGTCAGGGCGTGGCCGGTGGGCGGCCTCTTCTCGACGGCCCGGGTGTCGGTGTGGCAGGGGCCGCGCAGCACCAGGAAGGCCAGGCCGTCCGCGTCCAGCCGCTCCACCGTCTTCCAGTTGGCGGAGAGCAGGGCGATCTCGTCATCGTCCAGGGCGATTCCGCGCCGCTCCTCAGGCGTGTTCTCCACCACCGGTGTGATGACGACGAGGGCGCCGCCGTCCCGCAGCCGCTCACCCAGCCCATGCAGGACGCGACCGCGGTCGTGCAGGAAGGGATACATCAGTCGCATGACGACCAGGTCGTAACCCTCCTCGTCCAGCGTGGCCGGGTCGTCGCGCTCGATGTCCAGATGCAGCCAGCGCACGCCCTCGACGTCGGCATACTCTTCGCGGGCTCGGGCGATCGCGCTGTCGGCGAAGTCGACGGCGTCCACGGTGTAGCCGAGGGAGGCGAGGAAGACGCTCATTTCCCCAGTCCCGCATCCCACGTCGAGCGCCCGGCCACCGCCGCCGGGGGCGGGGGCCTGCTCGGCGAGCAGCTCCCGCTCGCGCTCACCGACCTCCCGGAAGTTCTTGCCGTCGCTGTAGTGCTTGTCCCACTGATCGCGGGCCGTGTACGTCAACGTGCTGCTCCTCGTGCGTAGGTGCTGTGGTGGTCAAGGGCGTTGTGCGGCGCGGAGCCGGGCCAGGGTGCGGCGACCGCGCTCCACCAGCTCGGGATCGCCGTGTGCGGCGCCGTAGGAGATGCCGGAGACGGAATCCAGCACGGACAGGATGGTGAACTGGGCTTCTTCCGCCGGAGTGAAGGAACGGCCGTAGCCGTGCACCACGGCCTGAAAGAGGTCGGGGCGGCCGTGCCAGGCGTCGGACAGGCGGACGAAGTCGCGTACCGCCGGGCCTTCTTCCGATCGCTCGAAATCGATCACGTACAGGGCGCCAGCGTCCTCGTCCCAGCGCAGATTGCGTAGCTGGAAGTCGCCGTGCGTGGGCACCACGTCCAAGGCGGACAGGTCGGCGGCCTTCTCGGCCGTGGCACGGATGAACTCCTCATCCCCGGGCGCGAGGTAGAGCCTGGCTCCGTCCAGGTGCCGCTCCAGCTTCCCGAGGGGCAGGGTGCCGTCGGCCGGCCGGGGCGGGGCGCTGGTGTGGATGGCCGCCGCGAGCTGCCCAATTCGGTGGAAGATCCCACGCTGCTGCTCAGGCGGGTACGTGGCGCCGTGCAGGGAGCGGCCTCCCACGGCAGTGAGGACCACCGCCCGAAGGCCCGTGTCGGCGGCTACCAGGCGGGGTGCGGCTGCGCCGAGAGCGGGAACCCATCCACGGAGGGCCGTCACTTCGCGCTGGTGGAAGATCTCGTTCTGGTGGATCTTGACGTACCACTCGCCACCCTCGGCAGCGCGCGCCCGCCAGACGTGGCTTTCCTCACGCGCCCAGGAGACGTCTGTCCAGCCGGCGATGCGGCCCACCGCCCGCTCGGCGAAGTCGCGCACGGCATCCTCCGGGACGGCGCCGTGGCTGCCGTGGTCGGGGACCAAGACGAGCCGGTCGACCGCCGGGTCGTAGGCGATCGGGTCGCCGGGCTCCTGGAAGTGCACGCCCATGTGTGCGTCGGCCCGGTAGGCGTCCAGTCCCGCCCGGCAGTACGCGACCATTGGCTCCGGCAGCTCGTCGAACGAGAACCAGCCCATGGCATCGCACACCTTGCGTTCCGTGACCTGCGGGGTGCCGTGCCAGCGCCGCACCTCGAAGAACACTCCGACGCGTGCTCCGCCGCCGGGTGAGCGGTGGTGAACGGTGACGGCCGCGCGGACATCGGTCGGGTCGACCACGATGCCGGTCTCCTCGCGGGTCTCGCGCACCAGTGCCGTGACCATGTCCTCCCACGGGCCGTCCAGATGTCCGGACGGAAGGTGCCAGCAACCGGCGGCGTAGACGTCGCCGGCCCGTCGAGAGAGCAGCACCTCGGGCCCCGCTGTGCCGTCGCGCACCGCAATCAGGTGGACGTCGAGCGGCTCGGTGTGCCGCTGGCCGCCGGTCATGCGTCACCGCCAGGCCGGCGGGCGAGCAGCACGGTGAAGACCGCGTACTCCTTCAGGACACCACCGCGGGCATGCGCCTCGAGCAGCTGGAGTGCCTCGGCCTCGAAGTCCTGGTGGCGGTCGGCGAACAGGGCGGCGCGGGCGAAGCTCGTGGTGCGCAGGTAGCCGAGGACGTCCTCGGGCGTCCAGGAGCGGGCGATGGGGAAGCTGTGTTCGGCAACGTCGCTGAACGTGGAGTCGGCGAGGTCGTCCTCGTAGGAACGGGATGGCCCGGTGTACGTACCGTGGGTGCCGGCGCGCCGGTCCGGGCCCAGGAAGGTCTGGATCAGCTCCCGCAAGGCGGCCGTCCAGTCCGCTTGGTGGGTCCAGAGGCTGCCGTCTCCCATGATCGCCACAACGGCGTTCGGCGCGGCCACCCGGTCCGCCATCCGCAATACGGATGGGCGGTTCATCCAATGGAAGGACCGGCAGCAGGTGATCAGACTGGGTGCCTGGTTGGGCCGGGCGGGGAGGAAGGTGTGGGCCTCGCCGGTGAAAGCGGCCACTGTGCACGCGCCGCGGACCGGCTCGAGCGCGGCGAGGGCCTGGTGAAGCATCTGCTGGTTCACGTCGACCAGGTCGATGTGAACCAGCCGGTGCAGAACGGGCCGCAGCGCGAGGGGCACCTGGCCGGTGCCGGTCCCCAGATCGAGCAGGACAGGGTCGGGCACACCATGCTGGGTGGCGGCCAGGAGGCGGACCGCCGCGTCCGGCAGGCCGGGACGGTAGCGGGCGTAGCCAGCGGCCGCCGTGCCGAACAAGCTGTTCTCCGAGGAGGCGTTGCTGGGGACTTGAGGGTGGGTCATCGTGTCTCTCCGTTGTCACAGCGTGGGGTGGGCAGGAGCCAGGACAGGGCGCCGCTGTCGGTGGTCACCCGCTGTGTGCCGTCGGCGCCGATCTGAAGCCGGTACGTCTGTGGTGATCCGGCAGCTCGCCAGCGGCTGGCGATGTCCTGGATCTCCGCCCAGATGTCGCGAGGCCCGGCCACGGTGACGTCCCAGCGGCGGTAGCCGGCCCCACGCACCTGCATCCACGAGCCGCACTTAGGCGCCCCGATCGTCAGGTCCTCGGCGCCGAAGTGCCGGACCAGCCCGGGGAAGTGGTGATCCAGGGCCAGCCACAGGCCCCGCGCGGTGTCCGGCGGGGGCTCCAGTCGGGTTCGTTGTGTCCAGTCGCCGTGCGAGGTGGCGATGCGGTCGCGGAACTTGCGTGAGAGGAACAGCCGGTCGAAGCCCCACCCTCCGCGGTGCCCGAACTCCACCGCGACCAGCGTGCCCTCCACCGCCCCGGTTAACGTCCTGGTGACCACGGCCAGGCCCGGCCAGGACGGCGAAGAGGTTCCCAGCGTCATCAGCGCCCGCCCGCCCGGCGCGAGCTGGCTCACCAGGGCCGGCGGGATCCGGGGCACGGCGAAGGACACGAAGATCCGGTCGTATGGCGCGGTCTCGGACCATCCTGCGGTGCCGTCCCCGGTCACTACGGCGGGCCGGTAGCCAAGCTCCAGCAGCCGGGCCCTGGCGGCCTCGCTGACGTGGGGGTCGACGTCGACGGTGACGATCCTGTCGTGGCCGCACACGAAGCACGCCACGGCGGCAGTGACCGCCGCTCCTGTGCCGACGTCCAGTACCCGTTGCCCTGGCCGCAGGTCCAGCCTTTGGAGCAGGCCGGCGGTCATGCCCATGGTGCTGGACATCGCGGTCATGGCGCCTCCGGAGCGCGGCCCGGGGGTCCGGCCGAGGACCGGCTCGCCGTCGTGCTGGATTGCCACGCTGTCCCCGCTGTAGAGCAGACGCAGCAGCTCGTCCCTGTCGTCCGGCCGCGCCCAGTCCAGCGCATCCCAGCGCGGCGGCGTCTCGTCGGGCGCCGAGCGCCGCACGTACGCCTGCGGCATCAACACCTCGCGCGGCAGCGCCAGCAGGGCCTCACGTACGGGGCTGGGCCCCACGTCACCGCATTCCTTCAGCCGGGCGACCATCGCTGCTCGGGCGGTCGTTGCCTGGGAGTCGTCGACGGCGGACTCCGGATCCGCGCGGGATGCTACGGGCGCGGTGTGGTGGGACGGCACGGTGACCTCCAGGGGATCTGGCGGTTCGGGAGAAGCGGAGGACACGACCGCTGCCGCCGTGTTTGATTCCTCGCTCACGCCGCATCGCCTCCACGTGAGCTGACTTGCCGGGCGTCGTCAGTACGTGCGGGCTCCGGCACGGCTGGGCTGGGCGACAGTCCGCCGGCCGACGCGATCACTTCGCCGGACACCGACCGCCGCACGGCCGGCACCGGAACCCCGCTCCGCCTGGCCGACTCGCCCAGGGCCAGCGCTTGCCGCTCCTCGGCCAGGTCGCGCGTCCCACGGGGGTACGCCTTCACGAACCATCGCCCGCCTTCGCGGGCCAGGTAGTTACGAGTCGCCGTTCCCGCCGGCCCCTCGACAACCGCGGCCGGCGTGATTCGAGATAGCAGCGCCAGGGCCCCGGTCACGGCCGTGACATCGGACTCGGCACTCATCCCGGCACCCCCAGCGGTCCCGGCCCGCGGACAGACAGGGCGCGCCCCGTTCCCGGTAGGCGTGCTCACGTCGTTCACCAGCCCAACTGGGAGTAGACGCGGCCTTCGGCGATGCCGGCCAGGGCTGTCCGGGTGTAGGAGACGAGCCGGTCCGGGAGCTCGTGGGGCGGCCACCACTTCCAGGCCAGGCACTTGTCGGTCTCCAGGACCTTCGGCTCTCCCTTCCAGCGGCGGGCGCGGAACACGAGCTGCATCAACGGTGGTCCGCCCGGGGCGTCGACGACGTGCACGATGTGCGCGAGATCCACGTCCGCGGGGTCGATGACCAGCCCGGCTTCCTCCCGCGCCTCCCGCACCAGACACGCAACCGCGGACTCCTGTTCGCACTTGCCGGCCAGGTAGTGCCAGGTGTTCCCCGCGAAAGCCGAGTCGGGGTGGCGCAGGCCCAGGAGCACCCGTCCGTCGTCGTCCTCCAGGTGGAGGTGGACGCCGATGCCGTTGAGCACGGGCTGGCTGCCCCCTTCGTGCAACGGAGTGGCGGCGCTGGGCGCGCCGCCCGGAGGGTTCTCGGCCGCGTGCCGGCGGATGAGGTCCCGCGTCGCGGGGCTCAGACGGAGCCGGTCCAGTACGTCGGGGGTGACCCAGCGCAGCAGCACGCCCTCGTGCAGCCGGAGCCGGTCGGGGTCGCCGCGCCAGATGCCGGTGAACACCTGGATCGGGACGCTGAGGCCGTCGACGCTGGTGGCCGTCTCCACGGCGTACGGCTTTACGTCCTCCAGAAGGAGGTCGGGGACCTCCTCGGACAGCTCCCGCAGCAGCGTGCCCTCAAGGTCTTGGTCGTCATGCGTGCGGCCGCCGCCGAGCAGGGCGAACGCCCCCGGCTGCCAGATGACGCCGGGCTTGTGGTCGCGTAGATGGAGCAGGTAACGGCCCCGGCCGTCATGGATCAGGGCGGACGCGTTCACCGGCTCCGGCTGCCCGTCCAACTCCGTCTGGAGGAGCTTTGCGTGCAGCGTCGGCGAGGCGACCTCCGGCACGGCGATCCACTGGGCGCCGGACACCTCCTCGTCCTGCAGGGTGATCGCCGGCGGCTCGTTGCCGGCTAGGTAGAACACGTAGCGGAAGTCGTAGTGCCGGTGAGCCGGTTCTCCCTTCGAGGGGTTGGCGTCGATGTCGTGGACGTCGATGTCGACCGGGGAGCCGAGCGTCTGCCGCGTCAGGCACAGGGCTTCGGGCGCGATCCCGGCCTCCTCCGCAACCTCGCGCAGAGCCGCGGCGAGCAGCGTGCGGTCCTCGGGCTCGATGTGGCCGCCGGGGGCGAGCATCAGGCCGGTGACCCGGTGCCGTATCTGCAGCACCCGGCAGTGGCGGTCGATGATGACGGCGCTGCACGTGATGTGGCCGGCCAGCGTCGTGCGGGCAGTCACGTCGACGGGCCGGTCCAGGGCGGCGAGCAGCCCGGCCAAGGCATCACGCTCGTCAGGGTGGCGGCCGAGGTACGCCTCGATGGTCTTGCGGATCGAGGAGGAGCTGGGGGGCATGAGCGTCGTCTCGCCTTCGACGTAGGGGGCGGGGTGCTGCGGGACCGGGCTGGTGAAGGTCCCGTGGGTGGTCAGCTCGCCGTCTCGCGGTCGGGCGGCTGGGCGCTGCGGGGGCCTGGAAGCGTGTCGGCCGCGGGCGAGAGCCCGTACTGAGCGGCCTGGGCGGAGAACATCCCCTGGTACAGGCCGCCCTCGCGGGCCATGAGCTCGTCGTGGGTGCCGTCCTCGACGACGCGCCCCTGATCGAGGACGTAGATGTGGTCGGCGTTCATGGTCGCGGCGAGCCGGTGGGTGACGAGGACGACCGCGTGTCCTTCCGCGGCCAGGGACCACAGTCCCTGGAACGCGGCGATTTCCGCATGGGGATCGAGCGCCGACGTCGGTTCGTCGACCAGCAGGAACGGCGCCTGCCGGTATCTTGTTCGAGCGGTCCCCAGTTTCTGCCACTGTCCGCCCGAGAGCTGGACACCGCGCTCGTAGCCCTTGAAGACGATCGAGTCCCAGCCGTGCGGCAGGCCCTCGATCAGGTTGAGCACGCCCGCCTCCTTGGCGGCCTGGCGGACGCGGTCCATGTCCCGGGGACGGTCGCCGATCCCGATGGCCACGTTCGCGGCGGCCGTCATCTCCCAGCGCGGGAAGTCCTGCGCCAGCAGACCCACGGCGCCGAAGACCTGGGAGCGGTCCGCCTCACGAAGCTCGACCCGCTCGCCCGACTCACCCACCCACCACACGCTCCCTTCGGAAGGCAGCAGCACTCCGGCCAGCACCTTCGTGAGCGTGGTCTTCCCTGAGCCGTTCGCACCCACCAGGGCCGTCACCTTCCCCCGGGGAACCCGCACGCTCACACGCTTCAGCGAAGGACTGTCGGCCCCCGGGTAGGTGAACGACACCCCCTCCACCAACACCTCCCGAGTAGCTGTGGGCAGCGGCGTGCCGGAGGACGGGATGGCGTTCTCGCCTGCCACCTTGATGGCGTCCTCGGTGTCGGTGAGGAACAGCAGCTCCTCGTACAAGCGGTTGACCTGCTGCACCAGTGACGTGAGCCGTGCCGTCGAGGTGCGGATGGCGATCACCGCCGTGCCGCCGACGGCGAGCGGCAGACCATCGGTCGCCAGGAGCCACCACAGCACCCCGTAGCAGGCCAGCGACGCGAGCCCTGCGAAGCCGCCGGCGATCAGGTCCGTGGAAGCCTGTGCCCGGGCCAGGCGCCGCTGTTCCGCCTCCGTCTGCCTCGACATCTCCTCGTAGCTGGACAGCAGCTTGGTGCCAGCGGCGTGTACGCGGATCTCTCCGGCGGCGTGCGGGCGGGTCAGGTAGGCGAGCAGGGAGGCGATCGCGCGGCGGTGGTCGACCCAGTTCAGGCGGGAGAGGTACTCGCGGCGCGCGGAGCGGACCGCTCCCCATCCCTTGGGGAGGGCGATGGCCAGCAGCATTGGCAGCAGCGCCCAGTGCAGCGCCGCGAGTACGACCGCGGCCGCCGCCATGCCGATCACCACGCTGCCCACGCCGACCGACAGCCGGAGCATGCTGCGGGCCGAGTCCGTTCCGAACTTCCCCGCCTCCAGGACCCGCTGGACCTCCGGTCGCTCGGTCGCCTCGACCTCGACGTTGGTGACGGCCGTGTAGTACCGGGCCGAGACCGCCCGCTCCACCTGCGGCTCCAGCCGACCTGACATGGCTGTCGACCACGCCGACAGCACTGCGGTCGCCACCGCTGTGACTGCGAGCACGGCCAGCGACGGCAGGGCGTCGCGGAGCTTGTCCGCGGTCGGACCGTCGGCGAACAGCTGGGTGAGGACGCTGTTGACCGCCACCAGCCCCCAGCCCGCCGTCACGCCCTGCCCGAGCTGGGCCGCCACGACCCCCGCGAGCGCCCGCCGGTCCGTCTGCCAGCCGGTGCGCAGCACCATGCCCACCATGCGGGGCAGCGCCGCCGCCATGTGCCCGAAGCCCAGTCGGGTCAGCGGCCCTTCGTGCTGGACGTAGGACTGGTCGTAGCGCAGCCGGCCGCCGTATAGCTCGCGCTCGGCGTCCGAGATGCTGGTCGTGGCCGTCGCGGCGGCCTTCGGCGGGGTCGAGGTCTCGTCGCTGCCTGGTTCGACTTGCGTCAATGTGTTCCCTCCAGGAGGTGTGGCGGTGGCGTCAGCGTGCTCAACGACGCAGTCCCGATTTCGAGCACGTGTTCTTTCGGACGGCTTTCGCGCACCGGAATTCAGCGGTTGTTCGAAGGTGCGCCGTGCACCGACCCTTGCGGCGCAAGGGCGCGCCACCGTCGGCGAGTTGGCCGAAACGCCGATGCTCGGGCGCTGCCAGCTGTACGCGGTCAGGGTGAGCTACGGGTGCCTCATCGTGGTTGCCCGAAGCGGCTGGCACCACGGGCTGCTCCTGCTGCCTGGTGGTCGGAGCGGAAGCTAACCGCCGGTGCGCGGGCGCCAGGAGGTGGCGATCTGGACTGGTGCAGGTGGCCGGCGATGGCGTGGAGGGTTCAGGAGAGCGGCAGCAGATTCCCGCTCAGCCAGCGGCCGAGCCAGAAGGCGATGGTGGACGCCTGCTGGTCTTCGGTAGAGCCGTCGTGCAGCAGGTACTCGTGGGGGCGATGTATCCCCGGCCGAGAGGGATGCTCCCGGCCGGGTCTGGCCATGGGGCGGCAGTCGTCAGCCGCTTCGCGTTCCGTTTGGTGTCGCCGAGTAGTTCCCTTCCTGACGTCGATCACGGGGCGAAGGCGACCTGCATGTCGGCGTCAGGCAGATGCCCTCTCCGACCTCCCGACGGGCTCGGCCAGGACGTTCCTCGGATGCCCCGGGTTGAGGAACCACTTGCGGGCGGAGACGAGCCACCAGGTACCGGCGAAGGCGAGCACTACGCCGACCGCGACCGGGGCGTAGTTGAAGGTGTCGACGGTCACCGGGGCGGACTGGGGCAGCATGAACAACACGGTGATCACCGCGACCCACGCGACGGCGAGCACGCCGACGGGCTTGGACCAGCGGCCGAGGTGCCAGGGACCGCGCTGGAAGAGCTCGCCCTGGCGGAGGCGGAGGAAGGTGGGGATGACGTAGGCGATGTACAGGCCGATCGTCGCGATCGACGTCACGGCCGCGTAGGCCGTGCTGTTGAAGAGGTAGGGCAGGCCGAGTACGAATGCGCCGCCGGCGGCCAGCCAGACCGCGTTGGTCGGCGTGCGCGTCCCGGGGTGCAGCTTGTGCCACACCGTGGAGAAGGGCAGTGCGCCGTCGCGGGAGAAGGCGTAGATCATGCGGGAGTTGGCGGTGACGGAGGCCATGCCGCAGAACAGCTGGGCGCCGATGACGATGAGCAGCATCAGCTTGCCCGTGCTCGCGCCGAGCGCGTCGAGGAAGATCTGCGCGGGAGGCACTCCGGTCCCGGAGTCGAGTGCGCCGGTGTACGACTGGATGGCGAAGGTCAGGCCGAAGAGCAGGACGAAGCCGGCGGCCCAGGAGACGAGGATGGACCGGACGATCCCCTTCGGTCCTTCGACGGAGGCGTTCTTCGTCTCCTCCGTCATGTGTGCGGACGCGTCGTAGCCGGTGAACGTGTACTGGGCCATCAGCAGGCCGATGAGAGCGACGTAGACGGCGGAGCCCCAACCCGTGTTGTTGACGAACTCGGTGAACACGAAGCCGGGGGACTGGTGCGTGCCGGGGATGGCGATCAGCGCGCCGACGATCACCACCACGCCGATCAGGTGCCACCAGACGGACACGGTGTTGAAGAAGCCCACGATCCGCACGCGGAAGGTGTTCACGACGGCGTGGAGCAGCAGGATGAGGCCGAAGAGGACGATCGTGTGGCCGGGCGTGGCGGCGTAGCCGAATTCGAGGTTCAGGTACGCGTTGAGGAACGAGGCGGCGCCGAAGTCGATGCCTGCAGTGACGGCGACCTGCCCGAGGGTGTTGAACCAGCCGGTGAACCAGGCCCACGCGGGAGCGGACCTGCGCGGGGCGAGCTTGTGGGCCCAGAAGTAGAGGCCGGCGGACGTCGGGTAGGAGGAGCAGACCTCCGCCATGGACAGCCCGACGAAGAGGGTCATCAGGCCGACGAACGCCCAGCCCCACATGATCAGGGCCGGCCCGCCGGCGTTCATGCCGAAGCCGTACATCGTCAGGCAGCCAGACAGGATGCTGATGATCGTGAACGAGACGGCGAAGTTCTGCTTCCCGGACATGGAGCGGTCCAGGGTCTGTGTTATGCCGAGCTCGGCGAGACGCTCCTCCTCGGAAGGAGCCACGCTGGGTATGTCCAAAGGCATAGGGATGCCCTCTCAGGTCGGTGATGCAGGAGATTCGGCGCGAGCGGTGCGCTGATCAGTGCCGCTGGGGGTACGGTGCAGACGCTTTCACCGCCCAGCCGCGGTGCCGCGTGAACAACTGCCGGGCGTCGCCGCAGTAGCTCCACGGCGCATCGGTGGCGTACGGGCCGATGGCATCGAACACCTCGGCGGCCTCCCTGTGCCGGTTGGCGAACGACAGGGCGTGGGCGAGGTAGTTGGCGTCCTCGTGGAAGCCGGCGTGCAGGCGCGTAGGGGCCCGGTAGGCCCACCAGTTCTCCCACGCCTGCCAGGTGGACGGGTTGTCCGTCCACGGATGGACGGTCAGTCCGTATCGATGGCCGTCCTTCTCCATCCGTTGCCGGTGGGACTCGGCGAGGGCGACCAACGGGAGGACGTGCAGCGGCAGCCCCCGGGGCGCGTGCGCGCACCGCTCCTGGGCCCAGTGGAACATCTCGCCGCCCGTGCCGTGCCAGACGGGGAACATGTAGGTGAGCAGCTCGTGGTGCGCCTCACGGTTCCACCGGTCCCGTTGTTCCACCTGCTCCCACACCTGCCGCACGGTGGCCCGCCACGCCGGATCGCGGTCGGGAGAGTGGAAGCGGAGCAGAGCGAGCATGACGATGTACGGCGACGGGTCCGGTGGCAGGGCGTCGGCAGCGGCGTCACACGCCTCCCACGCCCGTTCCATCGCCTCGCTGCGGCCACGACCCCGCCCCACGGACATCGACCGCAGGGCCTGCACATGGGCCAGCAGAGCCAAGGCGTGCGGCGAGCGGGGCTCGGCCTGCGCCCAGGTATCCGCGAAGGTCAGTCGCACTCCGGCGCGGGCGAGGACCTGGAGCCGGAAGACACGCCGGTCCCAGTCCGCGCCCGTCGCGGCCAGGAGCTCCCGAGCGCCTTCCCAGCGCCCCATCGCCGCGTCCTCGACCACCTTCCGCAGGGAGCGGTCGTCGAATGCCGGGTGCCGGTCAAAGGCGGGGCGGGGGCTCACTGCTGCCTCGCTCGGCCGGCCTCGGACGAATAGGGCAGCGCTCCCGTACACGCGATGGTGGTGTCGGCTGTCACCTTCGTACCTCCGGAAAGGGGCGGTAGCTGAGATGGGGCGAGCGGCTCGGAGAAGGGCGGAAGGGTCTCTCGCCACGAGATCGGCTGTGCCGGATTCGGCACAGCCAAGGTGCCCTTCAGAAGCGGATCCCGCCGATCATCCGGGCCACGCTGGTGGCGGCCTCACCGATCGTCGGAGCGTGCGACGAACTGGCGAGGTAGAAGCCGAGCAGCGTGCAGACGATGGCGTGGCCGACCTTGAGCCCGGCCTTCTTGACGAACAGGAAGGTGAGGACCGAGAGAAGCACGACGGCGGAGATGCTGACGGTCATCGTTCGTCCTCAGCCGGAAACGCGCTCCCGCCGCACGCGTCGGACGGTGCGGCACCGAGCCGCGTGGGAACCGTCGCTGTCGGCGGCGGGATTCCCGCCAACTCTGCGTGCAAGGCCGAAGGCACTCTGGACTCCGTTGAAGAGACGGCGAAGAGCGGATGTTCCACCGCAGGTCCGCCTACTCAGGTCCGCCCGAATGATCACACTCTCGGGTCGTTCGTCTGAGCCGTTGGCCTGCCGTGCGCTCCCAGACTGATGGCCGAATACCCGGTGCACACATTCCCCGGGTGATATCACTGGAGTGATTCCGGCTTCACCAGAGGTAGTTGAACCCGCACGCTCTCGCTCAACGGGGAGGCAAGAGGTGCTCCAGCAGTCGCCGAGGCGCTGTGATCGATGCGGCTGCCGTTTGAGCCAGTACAACTCTGACGCACTGTGCTCCGCATGTGCCCGCGCACATGCCCTCGATCGCCACACCCCGACCGTACCGGCACGCGTGTGGCGCGACCCTGATGTGCGCCAGGCGCTCGCGGCCTGGGACTTGGGCCGGGCCAGCCGACTGGTCCGTCAGCGAGGATCCCTTCGGCAAGAGGATCTCGCTCAACTGACTGGGCTTAGCCAGGCGTTCTTATCCATGCTCGAGTCGGGGAACCGGCGCCTCACCAACATCGACAAGATCGTCGAATTCCTGACCGGTCTCGGCGTGCCCGCCGAACTCGTACCGCTTCCGCTACCACACCCAGCGACCACCCCGTCTCAGCCACCCGAGCCGGTCCACGACGATTTGGACCCGGTGCTGCCTTGGACAGCGGCCCGTATGGTGGCGGCACTGGGCGCAGCGGTTGGAGGCAGTGCGATGGACCGTCGTCGATTCCTCGTCGTGAGTGGTGTGGCGCTCACCGCCTTCGTACACCAATGGGGCACCGCCGAAGTCGAGCCGCTCGTGCGAGCGGCAGACGGAAGCCAGCTCACGAACGAGCTGCTCGACAGCCTGCAACAGACCACGGACAGCCTGCGGGTCATGGATGCGAGTACAGGCAGCGGCACCCTCGCCGAGCTCGGCGACGCACACCTCGTGTTCCTCCAGCGCCTCGTTCATCATGCGTCGTACGACGAGGTGAAAGGCAGGCGCCTCGCTTCGATCATCGCTGACACAGCCACCCAGACAGGCTGGTTCACCTTCGACTCCGGGAATCACGACGGCACTCCGGCGTACCTGCTCGCCGCGCTCCGCGCGGCGAAGGCTTCGGGTGATGTCCGGCTGGGAGCTGGCGCGCTCTCCTACATGGCCATCCACGGCTACTCCACCGGATCTCCCCGCAGTGCGGTGATCGCGGCATCAGCGGCCCGCGAGAAGATCAGGAACCTGGACGCGCCGGCCCTGGAGGCCATGCTGCTGACCCGGCAGGCTAGAGGACACGCGAAGCTCGGCGAGCAGGACGCGGCAGTCGCGGCGCTCGACCGCGCTGCGGAACTCTGCTCCCGAGGCCGGTCTGACAACGACCCGGCCTGGCTGTACTGGATCAACACCGGCGAGATCCACGGACAGTCCGGCAGCTGCTATCTCGACCTCGGCGAGCCCGACAGGGCCGTGACCAGCTTCACCCAGGCGCGGAAGGCGCTCAATCCGGCTGATCAGCGCACCCGTGGCCTGTTCCTCACCCGCGCCGCATCCGCTCACATCCGGGAAGGTGACGTCGACGCAGGATGCGCCACGGCGCACGAAGCACTCGACCTCGCCGAGCAGCTCCAGTCCGCCCGGCTGAACGACCACATTCAGAACATGCTGGCCGAGCTGCAGCCGGTGAACCACACCCCATACGCTCGGGACCTGCAGGAGCGGGCTGCCGCTGTGATGGGAACGAGGAGCCGAACGTGACGCAGGCCGAGCAGGTTCTGATCCTGTGGGACATCGACCGTACGCTGCTGTACGTCGGTGACATCGACCGGCAGGTCTACCGTGAAGCCTTCGCAGAGGTTGTCGGTCGCCCGGCTGAGCACCTCCCAGCTCGTGGTACGGGTGTGACGATGCCCGTCGCGATTCGAGCCCTCCTCCTGGGCAACGGAGTCTCGGAGGGCGACGTCCCCGAGCTGCTGCCGCGGATGGTGGACCTCGTCCCCCAACGCCTCGCCGCCCACACGGATGACCTGCGTGACCATGGCGTCCTCATGCCCGGCGCGGTGGAAGCGCTGCGATCGGTCCACGAGCGCCCGGACTACGTACCGACCATAGTCACGGGCAACCTCAAGCCGAACGCCCTGCTGAAGCTCGCGGCCTTCGACCTCGGAGGCTACGTCGACGCCGAAATCGGCGGATACGCCTCCGACGACCAGCACCGGCCGGCGCTCGTCGGCATCGCGCAGAAGCGCGCCCAGGTCAAGCACGGGACGATCTTTACCCGCTCCAACACCGTCATCATCGGCGACTCCCTCGAGGACGTCCGTACCGGCCTCGAGGGAGGTGCGGCAGTCGTCGCGGTCGCCTCCGGGAAGACCCCGGCTCCCGCCCTGAGAGACGCAGGGGCGGATGTAGTTCTCGAGACTCTGGAAGACCTTCAGGAGCTGCATGTCGCCATAGCAGGCATTGTCTCGCCGTACGGTTGAACCGCACCATGGGCGAGCGTGCGGCCGGCGGCGTTGGTGAACGCGACAGCGCCCCACACACGCTTGCCGGTGGTGCTGCGCATGGGTGTCCTCCCTGCGGTCGGCTGCGGTGTGGTGCGCGAGCGGGTGCCGCAGCCGACCGTCGGCGGTCGACGCTCAGTCGTTCCTGGTGAGCTCCTCGGGCAGGAGTGATCCTGTCCAGCAGTCTCGAAGGCGGCCCTGGGATGCGATGCGCAGGCGCAGGGTGCCCTCCATCTTGAAGCCGGTCTTCACGGCGACGGCGCGGGAGGCTTCGTTGCCGACGTTGGCGGTCCACACGATGATCGGTGCGTCGAGATCGTCGAAGGCCCAGCGGCAGATCCGTGCCAGGGCTTCGGTCGCGATCCCTTGGCCGCGGGCGTTCTTTCCGATCCAGTAGCCCACGCTGGGGGCGTGCTTGGGGCGCTGGTGCAGGCTGATGACGCCCAGGCGCTGTCCGGTGTGGCTGTGGGTGATCACGAACGTCGTGGGCGTGTCGTCGGTGTTGGCCTTGTCGACGAAGTGCTCGGCGTCCGTGCGGTGGTAGGGGCTGGGGATGGTGGTGTTCCGCTGGATCTCCGGATCCTGCGCTTCGGCCGTCACCCAGTCGATGTCGTCGGCTTCGGGGCGGCGCAGGGTCAGGCGGCGGCTGGTGAGGATCACAGGGTGTGCCCTACGTACTGGAACTGCCACTGGCCGGCCCGGTAAGTGTCAATCATGGTGGGCAATTCGGTTGGGAAGGTGGCGGGCACCATCAGCAGGGTGGGGACCTTGGTGATGGGGACCCATTCGACGCCTGTCTGTGTCTGGTCGCGGTGGTGGCCGCCGAGGGCGGCTGGCTCGTCGAGGATGTTGCACCAGAACAGGGCATCGACCCTGTGGCTGATCGTGCCGTTTCGGGGCTCGTAGTTGGGGTCGCGGTCCGGGATGTACTCGCGGATACGCATCAGGTCGACAGCGCGGCCGCGGACGCCGGTTTCCTCCAGCAGTTCCCGTTCGACGCATTCGGCCCAGGTCTCGCCGGGTTCCTGGCCGCCGCCGGGTAGCGACCAGGTGCCGGGCCATGGGAAGTCTCCGACGTTCAGCAGGACGTGGTCGTCCTTGACGACGAGGGCGCTGGTGGCGGGGCGTAAGCGGCTGATGCTCATGGTGCCTCCAGATCTGGGAGAGCGGTGAGCGGTGAAGCGTAGTCGCGACCTAGGTGGGATGGCATTCGTTTTGCTGGGGCTGCCGGGCCGTACTCCCTCATACGATCCGGCAGGGCGGCTGGTCAGGTCGAGTTGCATTCGGCGGTTCGTTCTACCTGCCGCCCCGGCTGCGGGGCAGCGGGGCTGGGAACAGAGACGGCTGATGGGCGCGATCGCGTCCCACACGCCCTGAACGATTCACTCGTGTCCTGCGCCGCCTCGTTGAACATGTCGAGCGAGGTGCGGGCATCGAAGTTCCTGATGACAGGGGTATTTGCTGCGCCGTCCGTCACAGTCCATCCACCGCGTTCTGCTGCGTCACGTCTACCCCTTCAAGGCGCTGGGAGGAACGAGAGACGTATCGACCAGAGACCTGAGGTCACTTCAGTTCAAGCAGCTTCCGAGCCTCCTCGGCACAGCCCCACGAGAGCGTGACGCCGGCGCCTCCATGCCCGTAATTGTGTACGACCACGGTGTCAACCTCCCAACGCTCGGCCTCCACGCGGACTGCGGAGCGGGTCGGCCGGGCACCGATCCGGTGCTCTAGGACGCGGGCCTGGGCGAGACGGGGCTCGACCTCGGAACAGCGGGCCAGAATGCCGGCTGCCGCTTTGTCGTCGGCGGCGAGGTCGCCTTCGTTGTCGATGGCGGTGCCGCCCAAAACGACAGTGTCGCCGTGGGGGTAGAAGCACATCAGGTCCGGGGAGAGGCCGGTGTCCTCGGAGAAGAACTCGGTCAGCCCCGGGTTGGTGACGACGACGTGCTGGCCGCGGATGGGCCGAAGGTCGGGGTCTGGGACCAGGTCCTGGGCGCCCAGGCCGGCGCAGTTGACGATCACGGGGGCCGGGCCGACGTCCGCAAGTGAGGCCAAGCGACGCTGCTCGACAGTTCCGCCGGCGGCGTGCAAGCGGCGCAGGAGGTAGTCGAGATAGGTCGGCATGTCGATCAGCGGCACGGTGAACCGGTACCCGGCAGTGAACCCGGCCGGTAGTTCCTCCGGTTCGCACGGCCGGAAGCCGGGCAGAGTGGTGGCCCAGTCAGGCGGGGCCTCGGCTGTGCGAGACGCCTCGATGCCGCTGGTGAGCCGGACGCCCGTGGCCGGGTCCTCGGCGAGATCGCGGAAGACCTCCAGGGACCGCTGCCCCCACCGGTCGACCTTGTCCTTCGGTTCGACCAGGTACGGCCCCCACATCGCCCCGGCCGCCAGAGACGTGACGCCCGGCACCTGCTCGGCGATCACGTGCACTGAGGCTCCGGCCTCGGCGAGAACGACGGCGGTGGTGAGCCCTGCCACCCCAGCCCCGACAACGACAACGCGCTCCCCTGCGGTCATGATCCTGACCCTAACGGCCAGGTGGCGTCGACGGGGCGTGTTCGGCGAGGGCGTGCTCCAGGACCGGTAGGAAGCTGCGCACGTGGGCGTTGCGCTGCCGGCGGCGCAGGTCGGCGGCGAGCTGGTGGAGCAGGGCCGCGCTACGAGGCGAGCGCACGACGTCGAGGCGGTCAGCGACGATCTGGCCGACCTCGCAGGCGGCCTCCAGGTCACCATGGGCACTGTGACCCAGGGCCAGCCAGGCCCCTTCGAACATGGCTCTGCGCTGACTGGGGTCGCCGCGCGGCACGTCATACGCCCCGGATCGGAGCATCTCCGCTCCCTGGGCGAGGAAGCGTCGCCCCCTCGTGCCACCGTCCGTCTTCAGCTGCGCACGGCCCATCTGAATGAGGCCGTAGCCGGCTTGGCAGTCCAGGTGGTTGTCGGTGAGGAAGTACATCCAGCGAGGCTCCTCCTGGCCGCCGTCCCGGCTGGCAATCAGGTCACGGGCGGCCCCGCGGGTGTGGGCGAAGTCGTTGTCCCGGCCGGCGGCGGCGTACGCGTAGGCGAGCCGCGACAGGACGGATGCCCGGACGACTGGCGGGGCAGCGTCGCCGGCGCGGCGGGCGGCCTCGCCGAGGGCGATGGCGTCCGCGGGGTGGCCCCGGCTTGCCGCCTGGAAAGAGAGGTCGCCGAGGATGTGGGCGCACAGAGGCAGGTCGTTGACCTGGTGTGCTGCCCGCAGTGCGGTGGCGAAGTAGCGCTGCGCGAGGCCGTGATCGGCGGCGTCGAAGGCCATCCAACCAGCCAGCTGGCCGATCTCCGCGAGCGCGCGGATGAGGCGGCTCGCAACGGCGGGAGCGTGACCACCTTCTCGGATCAGCAGCCCGACCGCACGGAACTGGGCACCCACGTAGGGGAGGTGGCGTGCTCCACCATGCTCGTCGTCGAGCGCGGAGAGCATGGGCAGGTGCTGCTCGACCTGGTCCACTAGCGGATCGGCACCCAGAGACGGCGTGATCCGAGGCGCGTACTGGCCACGCCCTGCGGTGCCGTCGAGGTACTGGGCAACGATCGCGAGGAGCCCCGCGCCCGAGATCGCGAGGAACCGGCGCCGGTCGACGAGCCCTCCCATCACCCAGTCCTCCACGATCGCCTCCATGCCCTGCACGGTCCAAGGCCGTGCGAGATCCGTGTCGGCCGGAACGAGAGCCGAGGAGTCGCCCACGCGGCCCTGCCAGAGTTCGGCCACCGAGACAGGTCTACCCAGTTCCTGGGAGAGCACGTAGGCGGCCATCATCGGTAACGGCGAGCGCGGCAGGGAGCTGGCGTCCCGCCAGTGGTACGGCGCCGACTCGGCCACCGTTCCCGCTCCGAACACCCTGTTGAGCTTGCGAGCGAGCGCCTTCGGGCTCCACCCGAGTTCGTCGAGGCACCCCGCCAGTACGGCGTTGGGTTCCCCTGCCTGCGGTGCCACGTGCGACCACCTCTTGCCCCAGTGGTTCATCCATCACTTCTCGCGCTCCCTCATGGTGACGCCCTCGGGCGGCTGATTCACCTCCTTCTCAAGGAAGTTGACCGAGTTGACCCGTTGATCGGGTCCTGCGCGACCGGCCTCCTCCGGTGTTCTTGGATCCCGTTGGAAGGCGCCGCCTTCGATGCCGACGGAGAAAGAGGTGGGCCTTGAGACACCACACGAGCACCTCCCGAGGCCGTCTCGGCATCGTGCCGGACCACGACACCGAGCGTCCGGCCTGCGTCCCCGGACACGGGCACACCGGCCGCGGCGGCGCGACCACGCTGATCACGGATCTGCCGTACGGGCCGAAGGCGGCCGAGGTTGCTCGGGGAGCCATGGCGGTCGCGCTCCACGGCACCGAGGAGGAACTGCTCGATGACGCGCGCCTGATCGGGTCGGAACTTGCGACGAACGCGTTCGCCTCGGGCAGCCCGCCCCTGGTCCTGTGCGTCGACCGCAGGTGTCCGGCCGCCGGCGGCCTGGAGGTCGAGATCACCGTCACCGACGGCGGCTGCTCCCACCCCGCCCCCGCCTCTCCTCCGGTCTCTGAGGAGGAAGCCGAATCGGGCCGGGGCCTGGTCATCGTCGAGGCCCTGGCCGACGCCTGGTCGCTGACGACGGGCGCCCACGGCACGCGCGCCTGGTGCCGGCTCACCCGCGCGGTCAGCCCTTCGACCGCCAGCACCTGAAGCCCACGCCCGCGATAACCCGTCTTCGAAGGAGGCACCATAAGGTGCGCATCGACCATGCGACTCCACCACCCCCGCCCACGGCCGTACCGGAAGTGGTCCGCCGGCCCAGCGTCGTTGTCGCCCTCCACGAGGGCTTCTACGGCGCGGAGTCCGGCACCGGCTTCAGCAACCGAGCCTTCCTCACGGCGCTGGCCCGCCTGCTTCCGCCGGGCCGCCTCTCTGTGATCACCCCGCACGTTCCGGAGAGCGCGGGAGCGCACAACCGGCGGTGGACCAGCGAGGTCCAGCAGATGCTGCGGCAGGCCGAAGCCGACGTCATCACCATCCCGGGGGTCCCGGCGGCGCCGGACACGATCCACGGCTCCGTGCAGCTGTGCGACCTGGCCGGCGAGGCGGCCGTGCGCATCGCCGATCGAGCGAGCCAGTGCCTCCTCATCGGACTCGACATCCCGTTCCTCGGGCTCGCCCCCTACACCTCGCCGACCACGGAACTGCTGCTCATTCCCCGCTCCACGACCGCGCTGACGCGCCCCAAGGACATGTCCCGAATCCGCTGGGAGCGCGACGCTCTGCGGGCGGCGACCGTCCGAGGCGGGCGGATCGGCGCCATCTCCTCCCACATGCGAGGCCACCTCGTCGTCAGCTACGCCGTCCCTCGGGGAAGCGTCGTCAGCATTCCGAACGGGCTGATCCAGGAGGAGATGGCCAGGCCGGCCAGCGCCCCGCCCCTGCCCTTCAAGGCCCGAGCCGGATTCCTGCTCGCCATGGGACGCGCCGTGCCGACGAAGGGCTTCGACGACCTCCTGGAGGCGCTGCACATCCTCAAGGAGCGCGGGGTCCGCGCTCCGCACCTTCTCCTGGCGGCCGTGACCTCGGACGAGCACGAGCGGCCGACCTCGTACCAGGAGGACCTGGCGGCGCGCATCCGCGCCTACGGCCTGGACGCGACCTTGATCACGCGCTTCACCCCCGCGATCCGCGCTTGGCTGCACAACCCGGCCCTGCGCGCGGTCGTCGTTCCTTCCCGAGAGGAGCCCTTCGGGCGCATCCCCCTGGAGGCGTTCGCAGCTGGAGCGGGCCCGGTGGTGGCGACCACTGCCGGCGGGCTGGCCCAGACCGTCGTCGAGGGAGAGACCGGCTTCACCGCCGCACCACGTGACGCCCGGTCCCTGGCCTCCGCGCTACACCGCGCCCTGACCGTCCTGCCCCGCGAACGCGACCGGCTTCGGAGCGCCGGGGCGGCCCTGGTGCGCTCGCGCCACGACTACGAGGCCAGCATCGGGTCCGTCATCGAACGCATCGCCCCTTGGGCTCTCGCGCCGGCGTCCAGCACGGAGGGCCGAGCGCGATGAACCGGCCGGTGGTGTTGATCAGTCTGCAGTCCCCGCATTCCTTCTGGCGGTTGTCTGCCGAGCACGAGCGGGCGCTGTCGGCCGCCTTCCCCGGGTTCGAGTTCCGTACGGCGACCGAGGAGTCCGTGCCGCACCACCTGGCCGAGGCGCACATCTACTTCGGCTGGACGTTCAAACCGTCGTGGCTGTTCGGCGCGCCTCACCTGAGGTGGATCGCCTCCCCGGCCGCCGGCACCGACCACCTGCCCGTCGCCGAGGCCCACTCCGTCGGAGTGGCTCTGACCCGCTCGTACGGATTCCACGGCAGGCCCATGGCCGAGCACGCCATGGGGATGGTCCTGGGCTTCTCACGCGGGCTGTTCATGAGCCAGCTCGCCCAGCGCAACCGGACCTGGTGGAAGGACGACCTGGCCGAGGAGTTCTTCGACCTCGCGGGGGCGACGATGACCATCGTCGGCTGCGGCAGCATCGGCGGACACCTCGCTCGTGCGGCCCGCTCCTTCGGCATGGACGTCATCGGCGTACGGCGGACGCCGCCGGTGGCCGATGAGGGTGGGATCACGTGGATGCACACGTCGGCGGTGCACCAGGCGGTCGCCGTCGCCGACGTGGTGGTCGATCTGCTGCCCTCCACCTGGGCCACGGACCGTTTCTTCGACCACGACCTCTTCACGGCGTTCAAGCCGAGGTCCGTCTTCCTCAACCTTGGCCGCGCGGCGACCGTCGACCAGGCGGCCCTCCTGGCCGCCCTCAACGCCGGCCGCCTGCGCGGCGCCGCCCTGGACGTCTTCGACCCGAAACCGCTGCCCGCCCACCATCCGCTCAGGCTCCACCCCCGGGTCGTCCTCACGCCGAAGAGCTCCACGCTCAGCCGCACTTACATGGACGAGGCGGTCACGTTCTTCGCCGACAACCTGCGCCGCTACCTCACCGACCAGCCGCTCAACGGACTGGCCGAGGTACCCGCTGCCCGCTCTCCCTTCGTAGGAGGCTGACCGATGCCCACCACGCGCCACCTCGACCTCGCCGCCGCCTTCACCGCGACCGGCCGCAACCACCCCTACCTGGCCTTCACTCTGAACTCGCTCTGCAACCTGGACTGCGTGTTCTGCAAGCCCCGCTGCATGCCGGACTACGGGCACAAGGACCGTCCCCTGACCGCCTCCGACTATGCGGCCATCGCCGCCGAGGCCGGCGCCTGGAAGATCAGGAAGGCGCACTGCTCCGGCGGGGAGCCGACCCTGCGGGCGGACATCCTCGACGTGATCGCGGGCCTCGCCGACGGCCTCGGGCGCGACGCCGCGATCGGCATGACCAGCCACGGCAACCTGCGCCGCGGCCTGAGCGTCGAGAAGCTCCACAGCGCCGGCCTGACGTACCTCAACCTCAGCCTCCACAGCCTCGACCCCGATCGGTCCGCCGAGATCATGGGCGGCGGCGATCCGCGCATCACCCGGCGCACCCTCGACACCGCCCTCGCCCTCGGCCTGCGCGTGAAGATCAACTGCGTTCTCCAGCGCACCTACCTGGACGACGCCTTCGCCGTGGCGGAGCTTGCCCGCGACCTGCCCATCGCCGTCCGGCTGATCGAGCTCCAGAACATCGGCCCCGCGCAGGCGCTGTTCGAGACCGAGTTCATCAGCGAGGCGACGGTCCGCGACCGCCTCCACGAGTGGTTCGCGAACGCCGGCGAGGTCGGCAGGGACGAGCTCGGGGTGCGCAGCCCCGGGCAGTACCTCCGGCCGGACGGCTGGGCGGGCTCGATCGGCTTCATCTCCAACTCCAGCTGCGCCACCTGCTCCGACGCCAACCGCATCAAGATCACGCCCACCGGCGTGGCCCGCCCTTGCATCCTCCACAACCGCGACATTCCCCTGAAGCCCCACCTCGCCGAGGGCACCCTCGGCGATGCCTTCGCGCACCTCTTCCAGGCCATGCTCGACCGCAACACCAACGACGCGTGGCAGGGCTTTCACTACGTCGACTACGACCTGCGCTGGGACCGGATGGAGCGTCCCGAAGGCGCCCCCGTCCTGCCCGTGCTGCCTCTGCTCACCACGGACGCGGCCCGGCCCGCCTGCGCCCGCGCCTCCTCGGGGGAACGGTGATGGCGGTGGTCGAAGCGCCGCCCCTCTATATGGGGCTCGGAGCGCTGTACGAACGCGAGCTGGACGCCCACGGCGTCGGCGCGGTGATGCTCACCCACAAGTGGCAGCCGGCCGACCTGCTGGCTCCCCACTCCGACATTGACGTACGGGTCCTCCTCTCCCAGGCCCCGGTGGACTGGGAAGAGTGGAACCACCGCCTGGCCGCCGCGCACACCGCCGCGGTCGGCCGGGAGGTCTCGCATCGGCGTCTCCTGGAGCACCCGCCCGGCTTCGCGTTCACCGTGGCCGAGGCGGACGGACGGCTCGTCTCCGCGCCCGAGCTCGCGACCTGGTCGCTGATCAGCGGGAGCGCCCGGGAGTTCCAGCGCTGGAAGTCCCGGGCCCAGATGGCGCCGTGGTGCGAGGTCGACGAGCGGTTCTATCGGGGCATCCTCGAGGGACGGCTGGGCGGCAGGTACCAGCTGGCGGCGGACAGCACCGACAACGTGGTGGAGGACATCGCCGCGTACCGGCGCCACTGCGTGGCCTGGCACTACCTTGCCCCGTGCTGGTTCGCCGCAGCCGCGCTCGCGACGCGGACCCGCTGCCCCGGCAAAACCGCAGCCCTCATCCAGTGGCGTCCGGACGGGCTGGATGGGTACGCCGACCTGTTCCTCCGGCACGCCGCAGACGGATCCGACGCCCGTCCTCGGAGTCCGCGTCACCTGCTCCGCACGGCCCACGTCGCCTTGGAGGCGGCCATGCGCCGCGTCCCCGAAGCGAACCGCCCCGCCGGCCAGGCCGAGCAGGCCCGTACCGACTGGGTGATGACCGCCGGGATGCTCCGCGTACGCGTCGCCCGCTGGCTGTACTACCTCGACCCGCCGCCCGGCGTGGCAACCAACTACCTGATCCGACGCGAGGCGAAGGAACTCCGAGCCGCCGCTCAGACCCTGAACGCGCTCGCGGCAGACGAGGCCACCCCTGCCCAGCGGCTGGCCGCCCGGATGGCGGCGCTGATTCCCACCTGCCCGAGCACCGTCGGCACCCTGCGCGCGACCCTCTCGCTCTGGCACCGGCAGAAGTCGGCCGTGCAGGACTTCCTTAGCCTCGCCCCCGGCGACGTCCACCCCTGACCCAAGGAGTTCCCCCATGCCCGCGCGTGCGCCCCTGCCCCGCGCCCTGAAGACGGCGAAGATCAAGATCACGACGAAGTGCAACCGCTCCTGCGACTTCTGCATCTTCGCCGACGGCGCCCAGGGCGAGAACATGTCCATGGAGCTGTTCTCCACCATCCTGGCCCGGCTGGAGACCATCCCCTTCCAGCAGCTGCACATCAACGGCGGCGAGCCCACCGTGCACCGGGACTTCCCCGCCCTCAGCGACGCGGCCCGCACCCGCCTGCCCGACAAGGTCATGGTCCTGGGCACGAACGCCATCACCCTGGCCCGCAACAAGCGGATCATGGAGGCCACCCTCCGCTCGTACGACCAGGTCCTCATCGGCTGCGACGACGAACACGAGAACTACGACGAGGTCCACACCGTCGTGCCCCGCCTCCGTGAGGCCGGCAAGACCGTGGTGATCAACAGCGTCCTGGAAGGCATCAGTTCCTCCCGCCTCACTCAGCTCGCGAGGCTGTGCGACACGTACGGAGCCGTCCACGTCACCAACCATGTGCACCACGTCGACGTCGGCCAGCCGGCGAACGAGCTACTTGGCATCTGCGACCGCTACCTCGACCAGCACCTGATGATCGAGATGGACGGTTCCTGCTACCGCTGCTTCAACGCCATGGCGAAGGACGACAGCGAATTCAGCATCTGGGACGAGGACTTCGCAGCCAAGGTGTTCGCGCCCCGCAGCCACCACTTCCGGTTCTGCCTGCGCTGCCACGAGTACACCGACTCCGGCACCGCCCTCCTCCCCACCCCGGCCCTCACCGCCTGACCTCAGACTGGAGGTACACCACCATGCCCGCAGTCCTCGGACTGAACTTCCACCACGACACCAGCGCCGCCTTAGTCGTCGACGGCCGCCTCTACGCGGCCGAGGAAGAACGCTGGAGCGGCGTCAAACACAACCACCCCACCCGCAAGGGCACGCTCACCGCCCCGACCCGCGCGCTCCAGTGGTGCCTGGAGGCCGCCGGCCTCGAACCGCAGGACATCGACGCCGTCTGGGCCGCCTCCATGCGCCCCAACCCCGCCGCCGGCTGGTGGCTGGCCGAGGAGCGCGACGAACTCGCCACCCTCCTGCCCGCCCCGCTCGGCGAACACCTCCGCCTCCTCTCCCACCACACCGCACACGTGCTCTCCGGCTACCTGCTCTCCGGCCACGACCACGCGGCCGGCCTCGTCATCGACGCCGGCGGCTCCTCCCTCGGCTCCGACTTCGGCCCGGGCCGCGAGCGCATCACCGGGTACGACCTGCGGCCCGATCACATCGACCGCCTCCACCAGGGCATTCCGACCGTCGTCCCCAGCCCGGCCGGGCCCCGGCGCGTCCACTCCTCCCTCGGACACTTCTACCGGAACCTCGCCCGGCGGGTGATCCCGCCCGGCGACGAACCTGAGGGCAGCATGATGGCGCTCGCGGCCTTCGGCGATCCCCAGCGCTACGGAGCGCAGATCCGCGAGCTTATCCGGCTCGGCGACGACGGCGAGGTCCGCATCGATCACCCCTGGGGTTCCGCGGACAGCAGCACACCGCTGCTGCTCGGGGGCCGGGCCTGGACCGCCGACAAAGTCGCGGAGCAGCCGGACCATAAGCGGGCCGACCTGGCCGCCGCCGTCCAGGAGGTCTTCGCCGAATCGGTCGTCCACATCGCCCGCCACCTGCAACGGCTCACGAGGGCCTCGGCGTTGGTGTTCTCCGGCGGATGCGCCCTGAACTCCCACCTCAACGGCCAGCTGGCCGCCGACAGCGGCTTCGACACCCTGTTCGTGGCACCGGCCCCACACGACGCGGGCACCGCAGTGGGCGCCGCGCTGTACGGCTGGCACTACCAGCTCGGGCAGGAGCGCCTTCCGGAGCCGTCCGACGCAGCATGGGGTCCGCACCCGGGCACCGTGCCGACGACACGGGTGCCGTCCGGGTACCGCGCCCTGACCGGCCTGGGGCCGGAGTTGGCGCCCACGGTGGCCGCGCTGCTCGCGGAGCACCGCCTTGTCGGCTGGGTGCAGGGGCAGCTCGAGTTCGGGCCGCGGGCCCTCGGCCATCGCTCGATCCTCGCCCACCCCGGCCATGCCGCCACGCGCGACCGGCTCAACGCCATCAAGAAGCGAGCCACGTACCGCCCCTTCGCCCCGGCCGTCCTCGCCGAGCACGCCACGGAGTGGTTCATGTCGGCGGGCGACCCCTTCATGAACCGTGTCGCCCGCGTCCGCCGATGCCGAGCGGACCGCATCGCCGCGGTCACCCACCACGACGGCACCGCCCGCGTCCAGTCCGTCGCCCCCGACCACCAGGGCCTGCACGAACTCCTGGAGCAGTTCCACGACCGCACCGGACTGCCGCTGCTGCTGAACACCTCCTTCAACCGCAAGGGCACCCCGATCCTGCGGACCGCCGAACAGGCCGTGGCAGCGACGGCGGACCTGGGCCTCGACGCCCTGGCAGTCGGGGACACCCTGCTCCTCGCCGACCGCGTGCCCGACCCCCGTGCCACAACCCTCCGTACGAGGTGAGCGGGATGAACCCCATCGACCTGGACCGCGTCCTGACCATCCTCGGCGCCGCCGCGTGGAGCATGGACGAGCAGTCCCGTGCCCGCGTCGCCGGCGCCCTCGCCCTCACCGTCTTCGACGGCCACACCCGCGACCAGGGCACCCCGTACCTGGAACACCCGCTGGCCGTCGTCACGGTCTTGCGCGCCGAGATCAGGGTCAGCCACCCCGAGACCCTTCTCCTCGCCCTCCTCCACGACGCCCTGGAAGTGGCCCCCGAATCGGAGGCGCTCCTCACCCAGCACCTCGGCGGACCGTTCACCGCCGGGCTGCGTGCCATGACGGCGGACCACCGCCTCGAACAGCGCCCCAAGGCCGCCGGCGACGAGACCCGCTGGCGCTTCAAGCAGGCCGCGCTCCCGCCCGAGGACCTCCTCGTCCGGCTCGCCGACCGCCTCCACAACCTGCGCGATCTCGCCGCCTCACCCAACGCCGACAGGCGCCGGCGGTTCCTCCAGAGCCTGGAGGACTTCTACCTCCCGCTCGCCGACGCCGCCCGTGGCCTCAGCCCCCAGCTGGAGGCCATGCACGCGCTGCTCCACGCTGAGTACGTCCGACAGCGACAGGAGGTACGTCCGTGAAGCGGGTGGTCTACTCGATGGAGCCGGTCGGCCGGACCGGCGGCCGGGTCTACCTGCGGATGCTCCACGAGGCGACGGCCGACGACGTCGAGTGGCGCACGATCCCGGACCACAAGCGCACCTACCGTGTCCGCCGCTGGCGCAAGCTCCGCCACCTCGCCCGCCTGGCCCCGACGGTCCGGGCGCTGGACAGAGCCAGCGGCACCTTCGTGTGGGACGACCTGAGCCTGCTGCTCTTCACCCCAGAGATGCGGGCCCGCACGGTGTTCCTCCTGCACCACTACGAGCCCTTGCAGCACGACTCGGCCCCCGTCGAAGCCATGCTCTGGGAGCACCTGTTCCGGGTACTGCCCCAGTGCGCCGCCGTGGTCTGCGTCGCCCCCTACTGGGCGGACTTCCTCCATGCCCGAGGCGTGCGCGACGTACGGGTGATCTACAACGCCTTCGACATGACGGAGGTCGAGCGGGCCCGCGGCTTCGACCGAGCCGAGTGCCGCGCAGAGTTCGGCCTGACGCAGGACGTGATCGGCGTGTACGCGGGCAAGGCCGTGCACTGGAAGGGAACCGAGGAGGTCTCGGCGGCCCTGGCTGGCGCCCCCGGGCTGCGGGTGATCACCAGCGGCAGCAACACGATCGGCTTCGACGGCGCCCACTACGACGTGGAGCGCGAGCGGTACCTGCGGCTGCTGTGCGCGTGCGACGTGGGCGTCTTCCTCCCCCAGATGCGGGAGGGCTGGAGCCGCTGCGCGGCCGAGGCCCTGTTGCTTGGCTTGCCGTGCCTGATCCGCCCGGTGGCCGGCCTGGGCGACCTCGCCTCGCTGACCGGCCAGCCGGCCCCGGACCTCGGCCGTCTGCCGGCGCAGGTCCGGGAACGCGCGGCGGCACGCCAGACCGAGACCAAGACCACGTACGAGGCCCTGGCCCGGTTCGACCTGAACTACTTCGGGAATGCCTGGGGCGATCTCCTCGCGAAGGTCGCCTGACCAGCGGCTACGCCTGAGCGGCCAGCTTCTTGGCCGCCGCGTCCAGACGAGTCAGCACGCGGTCCCGGCCGAGCAGCTCCATGGACTCGAACAGCGGAAGTCCGATCGTCCGGCCGGTGACCGCGACCCGGATGGGCGCCTGGGCCTTGCCCAGCTTGAGGCCGTGCTTCTCGCCAACGGCGAGCAGGACGGCCTTCAGGTCGTCCGCCTTCCAGCCCGCGACTGTGGCCAGCTCGGCCCGGACGTCCGACAGGATGTCGCCGGCGCCCGCCTTCATCGCCTTGTTCCACGACGCCTCGTCCTCGACCGGCTCGTCGAGGAACAGGAAGTCCACGTAGCTGGTGATCTCCGACAGCAGCGCAATCCGCGTCTGGGCCAGCGGAGCCACGGTCTCGAACACGTCCTTGTCGAACGCCTCCGGCTGCCACGGCGCGTACGGGGCAACGAGCCACGGGGCGCAGGCGGCGGCGAACTGCTCCGGCGCCAGGGCGCGGATGTAGTCGCCGTTGAACGCCGTCAGCTTCTTCACGTCGAAGAAGGCCGGCGCGGTGTTGACGTCCTCGATCCGGAAGAGCTGCTCCAGCTCCTCGTGCGGCATAATCTCCCGGTCGTCGCCGGGGCCCCAGCCCAGGAGCATGAGGTAGTTCACCATCGCCTCGGGCAGGAAGCCCTCGGCGAGGTAGTCCTCCAGCGCGACCTTGTCGCGGCGCTTCGAGAGCTTCTGGCGCTTCTCGTTCACGATCACCGGCAGGTGCGCCCACACCGGCGGCTTCGCGCCGAGCGCCTCCCACAGCAGCTGCTGCTTCGGCGTGTTCGACAGATGCTCCTCGCCCCGGATGACCTGGGTGATGCCCTCGTCCAGGTCGTCGACCACGTTGGCGATCAGGAACACCGGAGACCCGTCACCGCGGGCGATCACGAAGTCCTCGATCGCGCTGTTCGGGAACGCGGGCTCCCCGCGGATCAGGTCGACCACGACGGTCTCGCCCTCGTCCGGCGTCCGGAACCGCAGCGCCCGGCCCTCCTCGAAGGCCAGCCCCCGCTCCCGGCAGAACCCGTCGTAACCGAGGTGATCCGACCCGGTGCGCTCCTTCAGCTGCTCCCGTGTGCAGTCGCAGTAGTACGCCCGGCCGGCCGCGAAGAGCTGCTGGGCCGCTTCGCGGTGCCGGTCGGCGTTGTGCGACTGGAAGTACGGGCCCTCGAAGGCCGCATCCTCGCCGTGGATCCCGATCGCCGCGAGCGCGTTGATGATCCCGTCGATCCACTCCGGCTGGTTCCGGGCCGCGTCGGTGTCCTCGATCCGCAGGACGAACGTGCCGCCGGACTGTCGCGCCACAGCCCAGTTGTAGAGAGCGGACCGTGCACCACCGACATGGAACATGCCGGTCGGAGACGGGGCGAAACGAACGCGAACCGGAGCAGTAGACATGCCCTCCAGGGTACCGACGCCGGACACCCCCTCTGGACCACCCCACCCACCCCCGCACCATCGTTTTCCGGCCGTCCTCGCCCTCTACTCGTACGTCTCCTTCCATCTCTCCCGATGCCGCCGGTCCCCTTGTCCCATGCCATTCACCGTGCCGAGCGACAGCAGCGAGGCGCCGTTGTTCCACAGCCCGAGGTGATCGCGATGGACGGCGAGGATGTCGTTTTCCGTGGCGAACTTCTCAGCCGGCCCGCTGAAGTACGTGGTGGCCACGAAGATCGCCACGTCGGCCTTGAAGTGCACCCTCGCGCCGAGCACGTCCCGGACCTCCCGGCTGGGGATTTTGCTCTTGGGCGTGTACCGCTTGCACTGGATCACCATGCTCCGCCCATCGGGAAGGACCCCCAGGACGTCAGCCCCGTTGTCGTGCGAGCCACCGACCCTCCGCACGTCGGTGCACCCGTCGCGCCGGCACAGGTCCACGACGAAGTCCTCGAACTCCGTCCCCGTCATCGAGTCGACCTCGGCCAGAGTCCGGTGCCCAGCCTTCACAGCCTCGTCATGCCGCCACTGCCGATCACCGCTACGGATGAACCGATCGGTGTGCCAGAACCACCACCCACCAGCGGTAACGCCACCGAGAACGAGCGCACCCACGAGATAGGGCCAGATCACGTTCCAGAAGGCCACCAGCACGACGACGCCCACGCCCCCAGCGATGGCACCGATCTTGAATCGCTGCTGGCGGCGCCTACGCGCAGCCGATACCCGCCGCTTCCGTGCCGCTGCCATGGCCCTCCCCTTGCTCCAGCACAGCAGGATCAAGGAGGCCGCACCGAACCGTAAGGGTGCCGATCAGCCAATGGCTGATGTCGTTCGCTCGGCCTGCTGGAGGTTGGGGGAGGGACCTGGCCGGTGTCGCATGTGTCGAAACCAGCAACGATGCCGGGAGCTCCCCCTACCGCCCGATGAGAGTCGGGACGGCACGGAGCGGGGATGTCCGTCAGGCGCCCGGGGCGCCGCCGAAGCGCTCGCGGTAGGACTCCAGGTCCTCCTCCGTGATCTTCGCGAAGAGCACGGGCGGCACCGTGAAGGCCGTGCCGGCCGGGACGGTGTCCAGGGCCTTGGCCTGCTCGGCGGTCACCCAGGTCGCGGAGTCGTCGGCCAGGGCGAAGGCGCCGCGCATGGCGGCGGCGGTGGTCGGGATGAAGGGTTCGGAGACGACCGCGTACAGGTGGATGAGGTTCATCGCCGTGCGGAGGGTCAGCGCGGCGCCGTCCGGGTCGGTCTTGATCTCCAGCCAGGGGGCCTTCTCCTCCAGGTAGGAGTTGCCGGCGGACCACAGCGCGCGCAGTGCGGCGGCGGCCTTGCGGAACTGGAGGGCCTCCATCTGCTCTTCGTACTCGGCGAGCAGTCGTGCGCTCTCCTCGCCGAGCTTCGCCTCCGCCTCGCCGGCGGGGCGGCCGGCGGGGACGTCGTCGCCGAACCGCTTTCGGGAGAAGGACAGCACGCGGTTGACGAAGTTGCCGAGGGTGTCGGCCAGGTCCTTGTTGACGGTGGCGGTGAAGTGCTCCCAGGTGAAGGAGGAGTCGTCCGACTCGGGGGCGTTGGCGATGAGGAAGTAGCGCCAGTAGTCGCCGGGCAGGATCTCCAGGGCCGCGTCGGTGAAGACGCCGCGCTTCTGCGAGGTGGAGAACTTGCCGCCGTAGAACGTCAGCCAGTTGAAGCCCTTGACGACGTCGACCTTCTTCCAGGGCTCGCGCACGCCGAGCTCGGTGGCCGGGAACATCACCGTGTGGAAGGGGACGTTGTCCTTCGCCATGAACTGCGTGTACCGGACGGTGTCGTCGGCCTCGTACCACCACGACTTCCAGTCGCGGGTCTCACCGTCGGAGGTGGCGTCCGCCCACTCCTTCGTCGCGCCGATGTACTCGATTGGGGCGTCGAACCAGACGTAGAAGACCTTGCCCTCGGCCGCGAGCTCCGGCCAGGTGTCGGCCGGCACCGGGACACCCCAGTCCAGGTCGCGGGTGATGGCGCGGTCGTTCAGGCCCTCGGTCAGCCACTTGCGGGCGATGGACGTGGACAGGTGCGGCCACTGGTCGCTGACGGTGGCGATCCACTCCTCGACCTCGTGCTGGAGCTTGGACTGCAGCAGGAAGAGGTGCTTGGTCTCGCGGACCTCCAGGTCCGTGGAACCACTGATCGCCGAGCGCGGGTCGATCAGGTCGGTCGGGTCGAGGACGCGGGTGCAGTTCTCGCACTGGTCGCCGCGGGCCTTGTCGTAGCCGCAGTGCGGGCAGGTGCCCTCGACGTACCGGTCCGGCAGGAAGCGGCCGTCGACCGGCGAGTACACCTGGCGGATCGCCCGCTCCTCGATGAAGCCGTTCTCGTTCAGCTTCCGCGCGAAGTGCTGGGTGATCTCGACGTTCTGCTGCGAGGAGCTGCGCCCGAAGTAGTCGAAGGCCAGCTCGAACCCGTCGTACACGGCCTTCTGCGCGTCGTGCGCCTGCGCGCAGAACTCGGCGACGGACAGGCCGGCTTCCTTGGCGGCCAGTTCGGCCGGCGTGCCGTGCTCGTCGGTGGCGCAGACGTAGAGGACGTCGTGACCGCGCTGGCGGAGGTACCGGGAGTACACGTCCGCCGGAAGCATCGACCCGACCATGTTGCCCAGGTGCTTGATCCCGTTGATGTAGGGAAGCGCGCTGGTTACCAGGTGTCGAGCCATCCTTGGATGCTCCATTTCGTACGTACGGCGCCGGTGGCGCTGCCACGGTGGGCCCAGGGCGGGAGGCTGCAAGCGACGATGACCAGGGAGGTCGCGAGGGACCGTCACACATGGTGACGGATCGTGGTTGCAGGCCGCTGTCATCGTATCGAAGAGGCTGGAACCCTTCGCGATGATTTGAGCGCCGGCCAGAACGGCCGAGAAGCGCTCGACCGTCCGGGACAGGCGGCCAAGCGAGTTCCGGACGGCCGAGGCACCCCTCATTCTAGGACCGGGGGCTGCTGCGGAGCCGCTGGCGAAGCCCGAGGCAATCGGCGTGAACCTCCGCCGTGGCTGACGACAAGAGGAGTGCCGTGAACTTGCTGCCAACCGCTACCAGCACCGATGTCCTGGAGCGGCAGCCCCGCGTTGCTGTCCTGCCGATCGGGTCCTTCGAACAGCATGGCCAATACCTCCCGCTGATCACCGACACAGCGATCGCGTGCATCGTCGGCCAGGAGATCGCCGCTGCCTACCCGGTGCACCTGCTTCCACCGATCACAATCTCGTGCAGCCACGAGCACGCGGCGTTTCCGGGCACGGTCAGTATCAGTGCCAAGACCCTGTTGGCGGTGATCGACGACATCCGGGCGTCCCTCGCGCGTTCCGGAGTCGACAAGCTCGTGATCATTAACGGCCACGGCGGGAACTACGTCCTGTCCAACGTGGTTCAGGAGGCGAATGTCGACGGCCCGACGATGTCCCTGTTCCCGCTGGGGCCTGACTGGTCTCGTGCCCGGGAGCGCGGGGGACTGGTGTCAGACCGGCACGGAGACATGCACGCCGGAGAGATAGAGACCTCGATCCTGCTGCATGCCGCTCCCGACCTGGTCCGCGACGGGTTCGCCGACGCAGACCACGATGGCGGTGATCGCCCGTTCCTTCTCGTCCGGGGGATGAGCGAGTACACGAAATCAGGGGTCATCGGCTTCCCGTCGCAGGCCACCGCGGATAAGGGGAAGGCTGTTCTGGAGAGCCTGCAATCGAGTTTCGCGCAGCACCTTGAAGCACTGGGGGAGTAGACCTGATCACGCTGGAGTCAGCCGTACGCAACCTTGGCGGTCGGATGAAAAGTCGGCGGCCAGGGCGTGACCGAACGTGCCTCCCATGCCGGCCGCCCCTGTCGAGCCGGCCGGGCGTCCACCGGCCCGCTCGGAGGTCACCCACACGGCAAGTGCAGAGCCGTACCGGATCTCCTTCAACCGACACCGCCGCCGACGAGCCTTCCAACGGGGGCGGTGCCGGCTGACCACTGCATTACGAGGACGTCAAGCCTCGCCGAATGGCGATCTCCACGGGGGAAGCACCATCCTCCCCCGCAATCTGAATCGGCTGCGCTGGGTACAGCGGTGGCTGGCCCAGGAACCGCGGGACCGCTCCTCGGTGGGGCTGCGCCGCGTGTACCAAGAACGGGTGACACAGGAAGACGTCCCCCGCCCTGCCGGTAGCCAGTACTTGAGGGAAGCCAGAGGTCGCCTCGAAAAGTCCAGTGGCCGCGAGGTCGTCACTGCTCATGCCCTCCTCGCCGGCGGGCTCCAGACGAGAGGGGACCTGCAGGTGCGAGCCGACGCGGATCCGAGTCGGCGCGTCGTTCTCCGCAGTGTCGGAGAACAGGAAGAGCATCAGCAGCGCACGGCCGCGCGAGTGGACGTTCACCCACGGCGGGCCCGACTTATGCCCCTCGGGGTGGTAGCCGCCGTCGATGTGCCACCCGGCATCGCCCGGATCCCGGGGGTGGGGGAACCGGATGGGGATCGTGCCGATACTCTCGCGAGGCAACCACCGGCCCGGCCCGACGAGCTGATCGAAGGCTGCGTGAAGCCGCGGCGTGTTCGCCGCCCGGCGGAAGGGCTCCTGAGCGCAGTTGCTGAGCCGGATCACCGGCTCGGTCCACGTCTTCGGATCATCCGGGTCGCAGCCCGTCTCCTGCCAGCACATGGCCCGGCACTCGGCAGCTACCTCGGAGGGAAAGGCTTCGTCCACTCGGACGAAGCCATTGTCAACGAACTCCTCCACATGCAGCGCGGAAAGTCCTCTGCTGGACATGGCCGTCCTCCTTGACGGGAGTAAGTGCCCTGCAAGGGAAGCTGATTGCTATCTCGCTGTCGAAGCAATTTTGCGCACCGGGCATGTCGTCACTCTGTCTGACTTCGTGGTGGGCCCCAGGGAACGGCTGGCTTACCGAGAGCTCGGAACTGGGGAAGGAGGTTGACCGCACGGACAAGACAGTGCGTCTCCTTGCCGAGCTGACACCTGCGGTCACACGGCTGATTGGTTCTGGAGGTCGGACGACACAGGCCGCCGTCGAGCGGATCGGCCCAGAGCCGCACCAGAAATCCCTCGCACAGGGCGGAGGATTTCCCTCACTCTTGCTGGATGCCGAACATCGTCACCCCTCGCTTGAGGTACGCATCCACCGCCACCCGACCGAGCTGGGGCGACCTTCCCCAGGGCATTCGCCAGCTGATCGCACGGCACCTGGGCGGAGCAGTGGACGTGGGGCCGAGCGCAGGGAGCGGCTTCACCAGCGGCTTCGCCGCAGTGGCCCAAGGGGCCAGCGGCACACAGTTCATCAAGGCGGTCAATGGCGAGATGAACGACGTGATCGCCAACTGCTACCGGCGGGAGGCATTGATCAACCGAGCGCTCCCGCCGGAGGTCCCAGCACCACGCCTGCAGTGGATCGAGGAACAGGACAACTGGGTGGTCCTCGGCTTCGACGCAGTCGACGGTGGCCGTATGCCCGCCGAACCCTGGCAGCCCAACGAGCTGGACGCCGCCCTGAACGCCTACGCCGCGACGGCCGAGGCGCTCGCCACCCCCTCTCCGCAGATGCTGGAACTCGGGCTCAAGCCGGTCGATGCCGAAGGCGACTTCACCGGCTGGCGTGACGTCCAAGCGGGCAGCGTGAAGCCGGAGATCCTTCCGGGGTGGGTGCCGCTCCGGCTGACGCCACAGCTGACCGAGCTGGAGAGCCAATGGCGGAAGGCCACAGCGGGCAACGCTGTCCTGCACCACGACCTGCGTCAGGACAACGTGCTCATCGACACCACTGATGCCGCGTGGATCTGCGACTGGAACTGGCCCTGCATTGGCGCAAGCTGGTCCGACCTCGTTCTGCTCCTCGCCACAGCACTTGCCGACGGTCACGACGCCAGCACTCTGTTCGCCGCACATCCCACCACCCGCGGAGTCGCTCACGAACAGCTCGACGCTGCCCTCGCCGCGCTCTCCGGCTTCTTCCTCGTCTCTGGCGCACAGCCGCCGGCGGATTGGTCACCACATCTCCGCCAACATCAGACATGGTGCGGCGAAGTCACTCTCCGATGGCTGGCCGACAGGCGTGGGTGGTCTCTATGAAAGGCTCCTACCAGAGCGAAGCCGTTCTCGAGGCGCACATGGCCATGGTTGAGCACGTCGCTGCGGACCGCTTTGCAGAGCGGGGCGGCATCACCTTGGGCCAGGCCCACCAGTGCGTGCGACCCCACCGGTGGGGCGGTCGCCGTCCGAGGCCGAGAGGAAGGGATCGGCGACACGCTCGCGGCGAAGATCCCCGCTTTCCTGACCTACTACCGTCCCCTTCTGGGCAAGCCGGGTGCGAGGTACGACTGCACGACACCACCCTGTACACCTCGCTTTTCCTCTACGACGAGAACCTGCTGGTCAACCCTCACGTGTGGGGACGCCCAGCCAGCGCCAAGCCGCTGCTCCACCTCAGACAGGGCACCGAAGGCGGCTGGTTCGACAACTACGCTCAAAGCTTCGACGCCGTCTGGGCCGGCGCACGGCCGTGGACACCCGACCAGGAGGGGACCGCCGCACATGGGCAGGACTGAGTACTACAACGACCCGAACGCCCCCAAGGCCAACACCCTCATCCCCGCCAGCAACCTGCTGGTCGTCGACGACAGCGGCGCCATCCTGCTCCAGCGCCGCCGTGACACCGGCCAGTGGGCGCTGCCCGGCGGCGCCCAGGACATCGGCGAGACCGCCGCCGAGTGCGCGGTGCGCGAGTGCCTGGAGGAGACGGGCATCGTCGCCGAGATCACC
Organism: Streptomyces sp. NPDC093111; assembly: GCF_040683955.1. NCBI lineage: Bacteria > Bacillati > Actinomycetota > Actinomycetes > Kitasatosporales > Streptomycetaceae > Streptomyces > Streptomyces sp. NPDC093111. Next base: position 162,567 of record NZ_JBFBNW010000006.1, read on the forward strand.
GGCTTCCTCGGCGTCTACACGAACCCGAACCACATCGTGGCGTACACCGACGGCGAGATCCGCCAGCAGTACGAGAACACCTATATCGGCCGCCCCGTCGGCGGCGAGCCCACGATCAACGACGAGGCCGACGGCGTCCGCTTCGTCCAGCCGGCCGACCTCGACCAGTACGACATCCACGCCAGCATGCGCCAACAGATCGGCGACTACCTCGCCGGCACCTACCCCTACCTCGGCTGAGCCGCCAGCACCGTCTCCACCCGCCCCACGGCGGCGAAGATCTCCGGAGCTGCCCGGCGGATGAACCGCCCGACCACACTGTCGTCACCGTAGCGGCCAAGGATCTCCGCGACACGCTCCTCGGCGGTGGTCCGGCCGCCGTCGGGCGTGGTCGTCATGTCGCAGTACACGAGCGCGTCCACCAGCAGCGGCTCCTCCAGCAAGGGGAACTCGCTCGCGAGTTCCTCCCGCAGCCCCCGCTCCTCAGCCTCCAGGAGCGCGAACGAGTGGTTCGCAACAAGCCGCGCCAGCCGCTCGTCGGCCCCGTGCTCGTCTCGAAGGAACCGCCCTCCGTCTAGTGGATGGAACCCCGTCACGGCCAGCCGCGGCGCGTACCCGATGTCGTGCAGCGTGGCGGCAGCAATGAGGAGGCCAGCGTCCTGGCCGAGAACCTGACTTACTTCGACTGCGCGCTTGGCCACTCCCTGTGAATGCGCCCACCTCCGTGGAAGCGTGCTGCTGAGCTCGGCCTCCGCGACCCGCGTCGCCCATTCCTCGGTCAGATCACCCATGCGAGCTCTTTGCCCGGCGCTTGGCCCGCACAAGCCTGGCCAAGGCCGTGATTCGTCTCGGCTCCGGCTGGCACGGCGCAGGGGGGAGATCAGTGATGCATGGCAACAGCGCTCCTGCCGTAGCCCCACCGCCGATGACTTCCTGCGCCTTTACGCAAGCGGCAGCGCGGGGGGCCATCACTGACATGCGGTGGCCGAATCTGTACCTGACCAGCGGGAACCCGGTGATCACGCTCGAAGGGCAAAGACCTCCAGGAAGCCCACTCCCCCTCTTGCTGTCAGTCCTGCCCTCTAAGATTCATCCAGCGGGGGCAGCCCGACGTTCCTGCGAACGGCGGCAGGATCGCGGTACGCGCAAATGTGCGCAAACGGACACAGGCGGGGAGTCGCATGCTGGAAGGTCGGTGGACGACGGTCACCGAGTCCGAGCACGAGCACGAGCGCCGCGGTCTGGAAGCGATCCGCAGGCGCATGCCGGACGAGGAGCCGTGGCGCGCCTGGTCGAACTTCACGTTCACCGCGAACAGTGGCCATGTCCGCGAGATCGATCTTCTGGTGACAGTACCGGCCGGGGTGTTCCTCCTCGAGCTGAAGGACTGGCACGGATCGGTACACGGCGGCGGTAACGACTGGGTGCAGACCACGCCCGGCGGGACCCAGCGGCGACACGGCAACCCCCTGCACCTGGCGAACCGGAAGGCCAAGGAGCTGTCCGGCCTGATCAACGATGTCTCCGGCCGGCCCGGGGATCGGCCGAAGATCTGGGTGGGCGAGGCGGTCTGCTTCACCGATGACAAGCTCCGGGTGAACCTTCCGGCCGCCGATTTGAACGGCGTGTTCACGGTCAAGCAGCTCGTGGACATGTTGTCCGAGCCGCCGGCGGACGCCCGGCGCCGGATAACGTCCGAGACCTCTCGCCGCGTCGACGTGGCCCTGAAGAAGCTCGGCATCGCACCGATCCGCCGCCAGCATGAGGTGGGCTCCTATCTTCTGGATGCGAAGGCGTTCGACTCAGGGCCCACCTGGGCCGACTACCTGGGCCGTCACTCCCAGCTGCACGATCTGGCGCGAGTCCGGGTCTTCCTCAGCGAGCGCGGTGCTTCGGACGCCGAGCGGCGTTCGGTAGAGCAGGCCGCTGCTCGCGAGGCGCTGGTGCTCAGCCGGTTCCGGCACCCCGGTGCGGTGCAACTGAAGAGTTATCTGCCGTCGGGCCATCCGGCCGGGCCGACGATCCTGTTTGACTACCACCCGGAGACTCTGCGGCTGGACGACTTTCTGGTGCAGCACGGGAAGCAGCTGGACCTGCGGAGCCGCCTCGCGCTCGTACGGCAGCTTGCGGAGACAGTGCGCTCCGCGCACTCTCGCCGTGTCCATCACCGCACGCTGTCGGCGCACGCGGTCCACATCATTCCGCGTGACCGCGGCCCGCGCGGGCGGGAGCTTAGCGAGGAGCAGCGCTGGCTGAGCCCTTGGCCGCAGATCGCGGACTGGCAGATCGCTACAGGCCAGAGCGCCAGCCGAGGCCGGCCCCTGACCCTGGCTCCTACAAACGTGTCCGGGTTCCACGTCTCGGAGCAGGCTGATCCGTATCTGGCGCCGGAACTGAGGATTCCGAAGGCTGATCCGGTGCGCCTCGATGTGTACGGGCTCGGTGTCCTCACGTATCTGCTGGTCACCGGGCAGGCGCCAGGCGCAAGCCAGAGTGAGGTCATGGCACGCCTGGAAGCCGGTGAGAGCCTGCGCCCGAGTGCCTTGGTCGACGGACTCAACCCGGACATCGATGACCTGGTGGAGGCATCCACCGCGTACGAACCGGGCCGGCGCTTGTCCACGGTCGACGACTTCATGGAGATGCTGGAGTACGTCGAGCAGGCGTTCACCGAAAAGGACTCCGTCGGCTCGGCCGCAGCCGCAGGCACGGGCGGGGACGGCGGGTCGGGATCGGAAACGGACGAGGATCGGGGCGAGCCGGAAAAGGACCCGCTGGAGGCCGTGGCCGGGGATGTATTGGCCGGGCGGTGGGAGGTTGTTCGTCGGCTCGGCACAGGCTCGACCTCTCGGGCGTTCCTGGTGCGGGATCTCGCGGGCGAGCCGCGGCGTAGCGGCACCCTGCCGGTGGCTGTGCTGAAGGTCGCGCTGAGCGAGGCCAAGCACGCGGTCCTTGACCGGGAGGCCCAGATCTTGGGCCGCATCCACCGGGATTCCAGCATCATCGCGCTTTACGAGCGGGAGCCGATCACTCTCGCGGGTCGTCGGGTGCTCGCGCTCGAATACGTCGGCGACAGCCGAGAGCTGAAGGACCAGGACCGTGGTGACGGGAAGGGACCGAGGCGGCGTGAGGACACCGTCGCCCGTCAGCTGCGGGATAACGGCCGCCTGGGCATGGATCAGCTGGAGGCGTACGGGAAGTACCTGTTCGGCGCGGTGGAGCACTTGGAGGCGGAAGGAATCTGGCATCGGGACCTGAAGCCGGACAACATCGCAATCCGGATCCGTCCCAACGGCACTCGACAGCTCGTGCTCATCGACTTCTCCCTCGCCGGCTACCCGGCGAAGGAGATCGACGCAGGCACCGAGGGGTATCTCGACCCGTTCGTGGGAATCATCACGCGCGGCTCGTACGACGGGCACGCCGAGCGGTACGCGCTCGCGGCGACATTGCACGAGATGGCGTCGAACGAGCTGCCCCGATGGGGTGACGGTGCCGTCACAGCCAGGCAGACCGATCTGAAGGAGTGGCCGTACCCGCAGCTTGCCGCCGACGCCTTCGAGCCGGCGGTCCGTGACGGCCTGGTCGCCTTCTTCCGCAAGGCTCTGGCGCGGGACGTGAAGGACCGGTTCTCGGACCTGAAGCCGATGGAACGTGCCTGGCAGGCACTCTTCCTGGATGCGCAGCGGACAACGGCTCCGAGCTCCGGGCACGGTACGGCGGAAAGCGCCGTAGGGACCACGCAGGAAGCCGGGCCGCAGATCGGACGCGAGGACGACGATACCTCCGTCGAGCAGGTTCGTGACCAGCAGGCGGCTAGGGCTGACCGTACGACGCCTCTGTCCGTGGCAGGTCTGACACTCTCCGCGCAGTCCCAGCTGTTCGCTATGGGACTGAACACTGTCGGGGACGTACTGGACTACTCGGCAAGGAAGTTCCTCACTGCACCGGGCATGGGCTCGCGCACCCGGGAGGAGATTCAGCGCCGGCAGAAGGAGTGGAACCTTCGCCTCGGCAAGGCGGCCCCCGCACCACTGAGCGCGGAGGCCCGCAAGGCAGCTGGCCAGGAGATCACCGAGCTGGAACAGGCGGTCGCCGAATCGGTCGCCGCCGGCGGCGGAAAGGTCACCGATCCGCAGCTGCTGGGCGCACTGAGCCTGGACGCGCTGGCCGCTCGCCTGGTCCCGAAGCCATCCAGCGGCAGCGCCCGCTCCAACGCCAAGGAGCGCGAAGCGGTCCGGCTGCTGCTGCGGCTGCCCAACGAGGCGGGCGAGCTACCCAAGGGCCTGGCGTGGGTCCGGCAGCGGGACGTCGCTGACGCGGTGGGCCTGACCGCGGGCCGAATCCCGCAGATCGTGAAGAAGGCGCGCGAGCGCTGGTACGAGGACGCCGCTCTTGGGCTGTTGCGCGAGGAGGTGGTGGAGCTCCTTGCCGAACGTGGCCGGGTGGCGCCGGTGATCGAGCTCGCCGACGCGCTGATCGCCCGACGTGGCACCCAGCACGTGGAGCGGCGCGATCGACGGGCCCTCGCTTTGTCGCTGCTGCGCGCGGTGGTGGAGCGGGAGAGCTTCGACAACGAGTCGCCGCCGCTGTTCCGCTACTTCCATGCCCGGATGCCCAAGGGCGCCGATCCGGTGCTCGGACTGCTCGCCTTGGATGTCCGGGAGGGAGTGGACGGCCCGGACACCCCGACGCTGCCCGCTCTGCAGGACTACGCGCTCAACCTGGGTGCGCGGGCCGACCGGCTCGCGGAGCTGGAGTCCCTGCCGACGGCGAGCACCGTCCTCACCGAGCTGGACGCGGTGCGACGGCCGCCGGGAAGCCTGGGCTGGGACGAGCGGCGCACCGCCGAGATCGCGGTTGCAGCCTCCACCGGGGCCGCCCTCACCCCCCGACTGGAGATCTACCCGCGCGACCTGGACCTGGTGCGCGCGCTGAGGATCACCCAGGCCGGTGTGGTCGCCGTACAGCAGGGCGTCGAGGAAGAGTTGCAGCCGGGTCTGACGGTGGACGCCCTGCACAAGCGAGTCACCACCCGCTTCCCCGACCTGGGCACCGACCCGCTGACGCCGCGCCAGTTGCCCACGGGCAGCGCCCTGGTCCGCGACCTGAAGCAGGCCGGCTTCGACCTGAAGCTGGCCACCCGCTACGACAAGGTCCTCCGCCTCATCCCGGACCGCCCGTCCGGGGACGCCACCGCCGGCCTGACCTCGGCGAGCTGGAGTACCTCGGCGGCGCGCCGCTCCGCCCCCACCCAGTACGACGCGGACGCGGCCGTCGCTGCTGCGGTCAAGGCCGAGCAACGGCTCAAGCACTCGTCGCGGCAGGACGGCTTCCGGGTCCTGACCGTGCCCCAGCGGCGCGCCGAGGACGCGGTGCGGCACCTGGCCGGCGAGTCGTACGGGGCGCGGCCGGTATCACTGACACGTCTCTTCGTGGACGAACTGCGCGGCGTAGTCGGCGAGGCGCCCCGTCCGACCTGGGAGACCGTTCTCAAGGCGGACGCCGCCGAACCGGGCAGCCGTGCCCACCAGCAGCTCCGCATCCGAACCGACAAGGCATGGGGGCGCATCGAACCGCGGCTGCGAGAGTGCCTCGCGGAGGGACAAGGTCCGCTGCTCCTCACCGACACTGCGGTGCTCGCCCGGTATGACGCCTTGGACCTGCTGGGCCGGCTCGCGGAGGAAGCGCGGCAGGGCGGTAGCCCGCTGTGGCTGCTCGTTGCCCAGTCCGACCCGGCACGGGCGCCGCGGTTGGCCGGGCAGAGCGTGCCGTACCAGGCAGGGTTCGACGAGTGGATTGTCGTGCCCGACGCCTGGGTCGCGCGTAAACACCTTGTGCAGGACGCCTGAGCCTCTTCTCCTTCTGACCTGATCTCCTTCCGCCCTCTCCGTTTTCTCCACAGGAGCCGTTCCGTGATCGACCGCAAGAGCCTCCTCGCCGACCTGCAGAAGCAGGTTAAGGCGGCAGAGACTGACCTTGAGCAGCAGGTCAAAGCTGTCCCCGAGGTCGGGACACGGCTGCGCGGTGAGTATGAGCAAGCCCGGAAGCTGGGGCGTACGGCGGCGACGTGGAACGCCTGGCTCGGGGAGCGGATCACCCAGGTCGCCGTGGCCTGGGTGCTCGGCACCGTCTTCGTCCGCTTCAGCGAGGACAACCATCTGATTGCCGAGCCGTACATCACTTCCCCCGACGTGGCGGGGCGGGAGACCGCGCAGGCGCGGTACGAGGAGTACCTGGAGAAGGATTCGGACCCGACATACCGGGGATGGCTTGAGACCGCGTTCGCTGAACTGGGCACCGGCCAGGCCGGGCGGCTGCTCTTCGACCGTGACCACAACCCGCTCTACCAGATTCCGCTGTCGCACGACGGGGCCGGCGCGCTGCTAGCGTTCTGGCGGGAGCAGCGCACCGGCGAGGGAGAGGCCGACGGGGCCAGCGGCGGTGGGGCCGGCGGCCCGGCTCTCGTGCACGACTTCAGCGACCCGCTGAGTGAGGACGGCACCGAGGGTTGGGACACCCGGTTCCTGGGTGACCTGTACCAGGACCTGAGCGAGGCGGCGCGCAAGACGTACGCGCTGCTGCAGACGCCGGAGTTCGTCGAGGAGTTCATCCTCGACCGGACGATGACCCCAGCAGTGCGGGAGTTCGGCTTCGAAGAGCTGAAGATGATCGACCCGACCTGCGGGTCCGGACACTTCGTCCTCGGAGCGTTCCGCCGGCTGGTGCGGATGTGGGCCGAGCAGCGGCCCGGGGTGGGCTCGTACGAGCGAGTGCGGGCGGCTCTCAACTCGGTGCACGGGGTCGACCTCAATCCCTTCGCGGTCGCGGTGGCACGGTTCCGACTCCTGGTCGCCGCAATGGCCGCAAGCGGCATGCGGACCTTCGAGGAGGCAAAGCACTATGAGTGGCCCATCCAGCTCGCGGTCGGCGACTCCCTCATCAAGGACCGGCAGCTGGAGCTGCAGCTGGGATTCGGGTCTGATGAGGCGGGTGGTGACCCGCTCGCCAAGTTCTCATACGCGACGGAGGACGTCCACGAGTACCCCGGGATCCTGCAGGAGAGGCGCTACCACGTGGTGGTGGGCAACCCGCCCTACATCACGGTCAAGGACAAGAAGCTCAACCAACTGTACCGGGAGCTATACGACGCCTGCGCGGGTACGTACGCGCTTTCTGTCCCCTTTGCCCAGCGGTTCTTCGAACTGGCCAAGCGGGGTGGCGACGACGGGAACGGCTACGGCTTGGTCGGTCAGATCACTGCGAACTCCTTCATGAAGCGCGAATTTGGCGCGAAGCTCATTGAGGAGTATTTCGCTCACAAGGTCGAACTCACCGAAGTCATCGACACATCAGGAGCGTATATCCCGGGGCACGGGACGCCGACGGTGATCCTCGTCGGGCGATCGAGGGGGGGATCGCAACGGCAGGCGACGATCCGGACTGTCCGGAGCGTTCAGGGAGAACCCTCGGCGCCGGAGAAGGCGGAAGAGGGATTGGTATGGCGGGCAATCGTTCAGCAGATCGATGAAGCGGGCACCGCTGGCAACTGGGTTTCTGTAGAGGATCTCGACCGGCGGGTGTACTTCAGCAAGAAGCCATGGGTTCTTGCTGATGGTGGCCTTGAGCTCGTGCAGACGTTGGCGAAATCGGGTTCGGGTCAGCTCAAGGGCCAAGTCCTTCGCATCGGGTTCTACGGTGATACGCACGCTGATGATGCCCTAATCGTGCCCAGCAGGGTGCTGAAGATGCGCAACGCAGAGGATGTGTTTGTCAAGCGAATTGGTGTCGGAGATGAGGTGCGTGACTATGTGCTTGCGCCTGGAGATCACATCATCCACCCCTATGACGGTAGTCGGGGGATTGCTCCGCTTAAGTCGATGCCGAATCTCGAACGGATTCTGTGGCCTAATCGCAGCGAGTTGGGCAATCGTTCCACCTTCGGGGGACGCACTTACTTCACTGAAGCGCGCCCCTGGTGGGGATGGCACCAGCTCCCGAAGGATAAAGAGGCGCACTCGTGGTCGATCAACTTCGCTTTCGTTGCTACGCATAATCACTTCATTCTTGATCGCGACGGCAACTCCTTTACTAGGACGGCACCGGTTGTCAAGCTCGATGGGGCGGCGACCGAGGAAGATCATGTACGGCTGCTCGGGCTGCTGAATAGCTCCACGGCCGGGTTCTGGCTGAAAATGGTGAGCCATGACAAGGGTAGTCAGGGTGTAAACGAGGGCTACAAATCGCAGGCGTGGGAACGCTTCTACGAGTTCACCGGTACCAAGCTTCAAGAATTCCCCCTCCCCCCTGAATACCCGACTTCCCTTGCCATCGAGCTCGACGCTCTCGCCCAGCAGCTTTCGCTGACGGTGCCTGCCGCCTCGGTCGTGGAGGCCGTTCCCACCGCCACCGCCTTCCGTGAAGCCAAGGCCCGATACGACTCGATCCGCGCGCGCATGATCGCACTCCAAGAAGAACTGGACTGGCAGGTGTATAGCCTCTATGGCCTACACTCTGAGGATTTGCGCCTGCCCGACGCTTCTGCAGTGCCCGAAATTGCCCTCGGCGAGCGGGCCTTCGAAATCGTGCTCGCGCGGCGGGTTGCTGCTGGGGAGGCCAGCGACGAGTGGTTCAAGCGGCACGGGTCCACGCAGATCAGGGAAATCCCTGCGAACTGGCCTACTGAGTACAGGGCGCTCGTGCAGAGGCGAATCGAGGTCATCGAGTCGAATCGCGCAATCGGCATGGTGGAGCGCCCGGAGTACAAGCGGCGCTGGGCAACTGAGGGCTGGGACACGATGCGGCAGAAGGCGTTGAAGTCCTGGCTGCTCGATCGGGTCGAAGATCGCATGCATTGGTTCGACGTCAGTGGGAACCCCACGGTAACCACTCTCGCTCGCCTCGTTGAAAGCCTATCCGCCGACGAGGGCTTCGCCGCCGTTGCCGAGTTGTACGCGCCTCGGCAGGATCTGGTAAAGACCGTACGGGAGTTGCTGTCTGAGGAGCACGTGCCGTTCGTGTCTGCGCTGCGGTACAAGCCGGCCGGGCTTAAGAAGCGCGCCGACTGGGAGTACGTGTGGGAGAAGCAGCGGGAGGAGGACGCCGCTCCTGACGAGCCCGCCAAGCGGAAGGTCCGTGAGCGGACGCCCGTGCCGCCGAAGTACACCGCGGCGGACTTTCTGAAGCCGAGCTACTGGCGTGCGCGTGGCAAGCTCGACGTGCCCAAGGAACGGTTCCTGTCGTACGGCACGGTCAACGCGCAGTCGCCGGAGCTGTACGGGTGGGCTGGCTGGGACCACTTGGAGCAGGGCCTCGCGCTCGCCTCGTATATCCAGCAGGCCGGGCTCGGTGACGAGGACCTTGTGCCGTACCTGGCCGGGCTGCTTGAGCTGCAGCCGTGGCTGGAGCAGTGGTACGGCGAGTACGACCCGGAGTTCGGGGCGTCGCCGGCCGCCGAGATCCTGGCGTTCAGGCAGCAGAAGCAGGGCGAGCTCGGGCTGACCGACGACGCATTGCGGGCCTGGCGCCCGGCCGCCGCCACCCGCGGGGGCGCGAAGAAGGCAGCCGCGCCCAAGAAGCGAACGGGCGCGAAGGCCGCCGTCCAGATGTCCGTCACGGACAACGTCACCGATGCCGCTACCGGCGTAGAGTCCGACTGAGCAGGGCGAGGAGCTAAGACACCATGGCGTTCATGAACAGGAACAACCCTCGCCCCGAGGACCGGCCGCTGCTGCGGGAGTTGATCGACATCCCGGAGTCGGTGTCCACATCCGACTTCGTGCTGAAGCTGAACGAGGCGGTCACCCCTGAGGGGGCCGAGGCGGCGTTGAAGGACTACGTCGTCACCGACCGGCTGCTCGGCAACTTTGACGAGGCCCTTGACTTGATCAAGTCGGCGCTCGACAGCCGCTCGTCGAAGGCGGCCTATCTGCATGGCTCGTTCGGTTCCGGTAAGTCGCACTTCATGGCCGTGCTCTACGCGCTCCTGTCGGGAAACCAGGCGGCCCGGGAGCGCGGGGACCTCGACCCGGTACGGGCCCGTCACTCCTGGCTGGACGCGGATGACCGCAAGTTCCTGTTGGTGCCGTACCACATGCTGGGCTCCAAGTCCCTTGAACAGCGCGTGCTCGGCAAGTACGTGGAGCACGTACGCAAACTGCACCCTGGCTGCCCGCTGCCGCAGGTCTACCGGACCGACGGGCTCTTCGAGGACTTCGCCGAACAGCGCCGCCGCAACGGCGACGACCGAGTGATCGAGCAGCTTGCTGACGCCGGCGATGGCCAGATGGACGAGTGGGGCGACTCCTTCACCTGGACCACTGAGCTGCTTGACCAGGCGGTGAACGCTCCGGAGGAGCACGAGAACACCAAGGGTCTCGACCTGGAGAACCCTTCCACAGCGCCGGAATTGCGGGCCCGCCTTGTGCAGGACCTCACCCAGACCCTGTTCCCGGCGTTCTCGCGCAACGCCTCCGAGGACGCCGACGGGTTCGTTTCCTTGGACAAGGGGCTCGGCATCATCGCCGCGCACGCCAAGTCCCTCGGCTACGACGGACTTGTCCTCTTCATGGACGAGCTGATCCTGTGGCTGGCCTCCCGCATTCACGACCAGAGGTTCGTCTCACGCGAATCCGACAAGATCACGAACTTCGTGGAGGGCGGCGACGAGCGGCGCGCCATCCCGGTGGTGTCGTTCATCGCCCGCCAGCGCGACCTGCGCGAACTGGTCGGCGAGGAGATGTCGGGTGCCGCCGAGGCAGCCGTGCAGGACAGCCTGAAGCTCAGCGGCGGGCGATTCGACAAGGTCGTCCTGGAGGATCGCAACCTTCCGCAGATCGCGCAGGCCCGCCTGCTCAAGCCCGCCACCCCCGAGGCGGAGATGAAGGTGGAGGCGGCGTTCGCCGAGGCCAAGAAGCTCGGCCCGGACGTGTGGGACACCCTGCTCGGCCACGACAAGTCCACCACAGGCGCGGACGAGGACGCGTTCCGGCGGACGTACCCGTTCCCGCCGGCGTTCATGGACACCCTGGTGCACATCTCCGCCGCGCTGCAGCGCTCCCGCACCGGCCTGAAACTGATGAGCCAGCTGCTCGTTGACCACCGCGACGACTGGCGGCTCGGGCAGCTCGTGCCGCTCGGCGATCTGTACCCGGCGATCGCGGGCGGCGGCGACAAGGCGTTCAGCGGGGAGACCAATGTCCACTTCGAGGCCGCCGACAAGCTGTACCGGGACAAGCTCCGCCCGTACCTGCTGAAGACCAACCAGGTCACCGAGGACCAGGTCGAGGCGTACCGACGCCGTCCCGAGAGCCTCGGCGACCCGCAGCTCGCAGCCCGCTGCCGCGACTTCACCGGCGACAGCCGGCTCCTGCAGACCCTGCTGCTCTCAGCGCTCGCGCCCAGTGTGCCCGCGCTCGCCGACCTCACCCTGGCGCGGCTGCACGCCCTCAACCACGGTTCCATCACCACCCGCATCGCGGGCACCGAAGTCGGCCGGCTCGAGCAGAAGGCGAAGGAGTGGGCGGCGACCTTCCCCGAGATCAAGGTCATCGGTACCGGGCCGGGTGCGGTGGTCCGCCTGGAGCTCACGGGCGTCGACCTGGACGCCGTCCTCGCCAACGCCCAAGTCCACAACAACCAGAACAACCGGCGTACCAAGATGCGCAGCCTGCTCAAGGACGCGCTCGGAGTCGGTGACGGGCCCGGCGGCTTCGACGCGTACGACGTGCTCGACCTGGTGTGGAAGGGCACCGAACGGCAGGTTGAAGTGGTCTTCGGCAACGTCGCCGACGTCGACTCGCTGTCCGAGGCGACCTTGCGGCCCAGCCAGGACGACGCCTGGCGGATCGTCGTCGACTACCCTTACGACGAGGGCGAGTTCGGCCCGATGGACGACCTGCAGCGGCTGCGCGCCCTGCGGGAGAAGCCGGGCGGCGACTCACGCACCCTGGCCTGGCTGCCCACCCACCTGACCGACGCCTCCCGCAGTGACTTCGAGCGTCTCGTCGTCATCGACAAGGCTCTTGCCGACGAGGCTCGCTTCGACTCCGAATTCGCACGCAGCCTCAACGCCGACGACAAGGCGCGCGCCAAGAGCATGCTGCAGTCGCAACGCGACATCCTCACGGAGCGCGTCACCCAGGCCCTGCGGCAGGCGTACGGGCTCGCGCAGAAGCAGGAAGGGGTCGTCGACCTCGGCTTCGACACCCACCTGGTCGCCCAGCAGGATGTGCCCGAGCTTCGGCTTCCGCTCGGCGCGCCGCTGGACGCCGCCGCCCGCGACCTGGCTGGCAAGCTGCTCGCCCACCAGTACCCCGCCCACCCCGACCTGGACCCCGACGGCAGCGGCAAGCCCGTGAAGCCCGCCGAGATCAGGACCGTCTTCGAGTACGTACGCAAGGCCGCCGAGGACCGCGACGGACAGGTCGAGGTCGACGGCAAGGACCGCAAGACCATGGCGCGGATCGCGGGTGGCCTGGGCCTTGGCACCATGCGGGAGGCGTATTACCGGCAGTCCACCGCCTGGCCCGACCACTTCACCAGCCAGGCCCGCCGGGACGGCGCCGCCGAACCGACCCTGGTCAAGCTCTCCGACTGGAGTGACCTTCCCGAACCGCGCGGACTGCCCGAGCCGCTGCGCCGACTGCTCGCCGCCGCCTACGCGGAGACAACCGACCGGGTGTGGGTGCGCGGTGGAGTCCCCGTCGAACCGGCGCCCGCACCGCACGAGCTGAAGCGGGACTACGCCCTGCGCGAGCAGCCGTTGCCCAGTGAGGAAGACTGGACAGAGGCGCGCAAGCGGTACGAGACCATCCTCGGGGACCGGGCGCCGCAACTGCGGCGTGGGCGGATCGTCAACCAGTTCGCCGGACAGATCAAGCAGGCCGCCGCAGCGCTCGCCCAGGACGCCGGGCGGCTCGTCGGGGAACTGGAGAAGCACCGGGCCTTCCTCCGCCTCGACGACGACTCGCCCCGCCTCGTCCTTGCCAGGAGGGCGCAGGAGCTGGTGAAGTCGGTGACGGAAGCCAGCGTCGAGGCCAAGACCGTCGTTGACCGGCTCGCCCGCTTCGACCTCGGCGACTTCACCGCACACCGCTACGCCATGTCCCTTAAGAGCGCAGGGAAGGTCGCCGCCGCGCTGCAGAACACCAGCTGGGACCAGCTGGGCCTGGCCGACACCCTCGGTGTGGACGGCGCGGCCGTCCTGGAGCGGGTGCGGGATGCCGCCGCCGGCGATCCGGGTGACTACCCCGACCTGCCGGGAGTGCTGAATGCCGGCGGCCGAGAGGTGCTGTCCCTGCTGAGGTCTCGGCAGAACACGGCCGAGCGTCCCCAACCGCCCGCCACTCCGATGCCGAGTTCCGACGATGTGGACCTGAACGGCGGCTCCGCCCACCCGCAGGTGCTGCCGGAACCGGTGGCGCAGCCTGGGCCCCGTACGCCGTCGCGGTCCGTGGCCCGCTCCGGCGGTGGGCGGACCACCGCTGCACGGGCTGGCGCCGAGCTGCAGGCGGCGCTCGCGGCGCTCGCGGCCGAGAACCCCAACGCTGCCGTCGAGGTCGTCTGGAAGGTTGTCGACTGATGTCCGACTCGGTCACCACAGCGCCCGCGTCCGCCGGTCTCGCCCGGCTGCCGGCGGGGACCGTCCGCCAGTACCTCGCCGCCCGCAGCCGGCTCGGCGACGGCACGGTCCGCGTCCTGCTGTTGCGGGCCGATCCGGCCTGGGACGGGCCCGCCGTGCAGCAGACGGCGGGCGGGCTGCGGGCGCGGGTAGCCGTCGGGCCCTCGGTATTGGCTGTACACGAGCAGATCTTGGGCCACCTTGACGCAGTGACTCCCCCTGACCCCAAGGTCCTGGTCGTCCTCACCGACCGCGAGGACACCGACCTCGACCCAGGGCTGCTCGCCCGCGTCTACGGCGGCAGGATCCGGTCTGTCGACAACTGGGAGGTCGTGCAGGAGGCGTTCGACGCACGTGGCCTCGACGGGCGGCTGCGCGGCGAGACCTGGGCGGCCGAAGCGCTTCTCGACGCTGCGGCCACCCGCGGCTGGCCCTCGTTGGGTAAGGGAGTGCTCTCCCGAGACGAGGCGCTCACCCGGCTGGCCAGGCGCCGTCTAAGGATCGGCCGTCACGACACGGATGCGCTGGGCGGGGCCGCCGCACACGACGACGGAGACCGTATCGACCCCGTCGCACTGTTCCGATGGACCCTCACGCCTGGCGGCCCCGATCTCCTGCGCGACCTGCGCGGACCGGAGCGGGCCGGCTTGGCCCGCTTCCTCGCCGAACCCGAGCAGGGCGGCTCCACCGGAAAGATCATCACCGCCCTGGTGAACGCCGAACACGGTGCAGACGCAGCCGCCTACGCGGTCGTCTGTGCCGCCTTGTGGGGGCACGCGGAGGCTGACCACGACTTGTACCGGGCGCGGGGGCGCGCCGAGCGGTGGCTCGGCGACCAGCCGCCAGCCCAGGGCGACGACCTCGACAGACTCCTGGCCTCCTTCGGATCCAGCGGCGAGGCGTTCGTCCGCGGTCTCGTCGACCGGGGCGAGCACCGGCTCGCCGACCCGGTCCTGACTCGGGCCGCGCAGCTCGTGGCCCAGTTCGGGGCACAGGCTGCCGCGGCTGCCAGCCCGCTACTCTCGGCCGGACTCGACGCCCGCTTCACTGCGGCTGGTCGTGCCCTTGCCGACGGCGGCACCGACACGGTCACCGCTGCCGTCACCGCGCTGGCCGACCATGCTCTGGCCGCCGATGGTGCCACCCGGGCCCGTATTGAGCGGGTGAGGATGGCGGCACGGTTGCGGCAGTGGCTTGCCGGCTCGCCTGAGGCCGATATCGCCTCGGTCGCTGAGGGCACCGCACGCCAGATGTACGAACTCGGCTGGGTGGACCGAGCCTTGGAACACCTCGAAGCGGGCGGCGACCCAGACGACGTACTCGCCGACGCGTACAGCCGGATCGGCGCGCAGGCGCGGGACAAGCGCCGCGAGCTGGACCGTGCATTCTCCGAGCGGCTCGCGGTGTGGACCGCGGGTGGCACCGCTCCCGGCGCCATGCTCACCGTGGAGAGCTTGCTGGACCGCGTTGTCGCGCCTGTCGTTGCCAGCCCTGGCCGACGGGTTCTGCTCCTGCTCGTGGATGGGATGAGCGCGGCGATAGCTGCGGAGCTTGGCGAAGAACTCCGGGGGCAGTGGGCGGAGTTCGACCCGCTGCCCGCTGCGGCCGGGGCGCCCGTCCGGCGCGCCGTGGCTGCCGCGCTGCCCACCCTCACGGCCGTATCCCGGACCTCGTTGTTCGCCGGCACCCTGATGAAGGGCGACCAGAGCGACGAGAAGCGGCTCTTCCCCCAGCACTCCTGCTGGAACGGGGCTCCGGCGGTCGTGTTCCACAAGGATGACCTGCGCGGCCCCGACACCGGCTCGCCGTTCTCCACTGCCCTCACCGAAGCCCTCGCCGATGAGCGCACCCATGTCGCGGTCGTACTCAACACGGTCGATGACCGCCTCGGCAAGGAGCAGAAACTCGGCGACGGCGCGTGGCGGGCCAGGGAGATCGGCGGTCTGGAACCGTTGCTGCGGGCTGCCCGTGCGCATGGCATGACCGTGCTGCTCACCTCCGACCACGGCCATGTAGTCGAGCGGCGCGGCACCAAGCTCGACGCGGCCAGCGGCACGATTGGCTCGGCCCGCCACCGCACTCCTCGTGGACCCGTCGCTCCGGCCGAGATCGAGCTGTCCGGACCTCGGGTGGTCTGGCCGGAGCCCGGATCGCGGATCGTCGCGTTGCGGGACCACGACACCCGGTACACCGCGCTCAAGGCGGGCTACCACGGCGGGGTAACTCTCGCAGAGTTCACCATCCCGCTCCTCGCCCTGCTTCCCTTCGGCGCCGAGCCGCCGATCGGATGGCGGGAGCTGGGCGACCCGACCCCCTCCTGGTGGACCGAGGACGGCGAGGGTCGTGGCGTCGTCGAGGCCGGAGCCAAGAACGAAGCGGACGCAGGTGCCGTGCCCGACGCAGCCGTGGCGAGCCCGCGCCGGAAGCAGACCAAGAAGGCCGCCCCGCCCGCGCCCGAGGGCGCCATCAGCCTGTTCGGCGAGGACGAGGTGGTAGCCCCCGTACCGCAGGAACCCGGGCAGTCGGCGGCCGAGTCCGAGACGGCAGCCACCTCCAACCAGTCCGAAGACCCTGCGGTTGCCCTGGTCGAGCGGCTCATGGCCACCGAGCTGTACCAGGCGCAGCTGGACCTGCTCGCACGCAAGTCTCTGGCCAAAGCCGCCCCGCAAGCCTTGGCCGCGCTCGTTGAGGCCGGCACCCTGCCGATGACCGCCCTGGCCGAACGCGTCGGCCAACCCGCCACCCGGGCCCGCGGCTTCGCCACGACCCTGGCCCAGATCCTCAATTACGACGGAGCTCAGATCCTGGAGATCCTTCCCGACAACCGCACCCTGCGCCTGCACCGCGCCAAGCTGATCGAGCAGTTCGGGTTGTGAGCCAGCACACTGCGGCCGCGACGGGCGGGCCGGTCTCCCGGCCCGCCCGGTCAGCGGGCTGGATGCCAGGCTTTGGCGTCGGAATCCGGCCAGGTGGGCGGCCGGGTGGGAGACTGTTCGGGTGAACGCGTTTGGATCTTCAGCATCAGGGGCCGCCACCTCGATCGGCGTCGTGCGACGGCGCGCCGTGGTGGATGCGCTGCGGCGCGGGGCTGTCCCGGAAAGCGGCCTCGACCTGCTCGCGACCGGCCTGGGCCGCTTCGAAGGGGCAATCGACGAGGAACTGGACGCCGTCGCCAGCGGCGGCTCGGTGTTCAAGGCCGTGCGTGGTGAGTACGGATCCGGCAAGACCTTCTTCACCCGCTGGCTCGGCGAACGCGCCAAACGACGCACGTTCGCCGTAGCCGAAGTGCAGGTGTCGGAGACCGAGACCCCACTGCACAAGCTCGAGACCGTCTACCGGCGGCTCACCGAACGCCTGACCACCGTGAGTTTCCCACCCAGCGCACTGCGGCCGGTCGTCGACGCGTGGTTCTACGCCCTGGAGGAGGACGCGCTCGCCGACGGCGTGAGCGAGACCGAGCTGCCGCAGGCCGTGGACCGGCTTCTCACTGCCCGGCTTGCCGAGGTCTCCCGGCATGCCCCCGCGTTCGCCACCGCCCTGCGCGGATACAAGCAGTCCCTGGACGCCGGAGACGAGGCCACCGCCGCCGCGGTCATGGCCTGGCTCGGTGGCCAGCCACACGTCGCCGCAGCCGCCCGGCGCAGCGCAGGCGTCCGCGGCGACCTGGACCACTTCGGTGCCTTCGGCTTCTTGCAGGGCCTGCTCACCGTGCTCCGTGACGCCGGGCACGCCGGACTCGTCCTCGTGCTGGACGAAGTGGAGACCCTGCAGCGGGTTCGTTCCGACGCACGCGACAAGGCGCTCAACGCGCTGCGGCAGCTCATCGACGAGGTTCACTCCGGCCGCTTCCCTGGCCTGTACCTCGTCATCACAGGAACGCCTGCCTTCTACGACGGACAGCAGGGTGTACAGCGACTCGCACCACTCGCCCAGCGCCTCGCCACCGACTTCACCACCGACCCCCGCTTCGACAACCCACGGGCCGTCCAGATCCGGCTGCCTGGATTCACCGAGCAGTCACTGACCGGCCTGGGCGCCACCATCCGCGACCTGTACGCGGAAGGCTCCCAGTCCCCCGACCGAATCAAGCAGCTCGCCGACGATTCGTATCTCACCGACCTGGCACGGGCCGTGGGTGGTGCTCTTGGCGGAAGGGTCGGAGTAGCACCACGGCTGTACCTGAAGAAGCTGGTCGGAGATGTGCTCGACCGGATCGACCAGTTCCCCGACTTCGACCCGCGCGCGCACTACAAGCTCACGGTCTCCAGCGGCGACCTCACCGCCACCGAACGGAACTTCGCCGCGCCCACGCCGGTCGCCTCTGCGGACGACCTCGACCTCGAGCTCTGAAGAGCCCTTCCTCGAAGTCCCGACCTCTGACGACCAGCGCAGGAGCCATAGACGTGCAGGATCAGCCGCGCGCCACCGACCCAGTGGAACGCCTCGACCCGGTGGTCCTGCACCACATCGTCAACACGCTCGGGTGGCCGGATCTGCGCCCCCTGCAGAAGGCGGCCGTGCACCCGCTGATGGACGGCGAGGACGCGATCCTGCTCGCGCCGACCGCCGGCGGGAAGACGGAGGCCGCCACCTTCCCGATGTTGTCCGCAATGCGGGAAAAGCACTGGACCGGTACCTCCGTCCTCTACCTTGCCCCCCTGAAGGCACTCCTGAACAACCTGGTGCACCGGGTCGACAGCTACGCCCAGTGGCTGGGCCGCCGAGCCGCGCTCTGGCACGGCGACACCCCCGAGTCCGTACGCCGCCGCATCCGCACCGAGTCTCCCGACTTCCTGCTAACGACGCCCGAGTCCCTCGAAGCGATGCTCATCAGCGTCAAGACCGATCACACACACATGCTGGGCCGCGTACGCGCCGTCGTCGTCGATGAGGTGCACGCCTTCGCGGGGGACGACCGCGGCTGGCACCTGCTCGCCGTACTCGAACGCCTGGAGCGACTGACCGGCCAACGGATCCAGCGCATCGGCCTCTCCGCCACCGTCGGCAACCCCGACACCCTGCTCACCTGGCTCCAGGGCGCCAGCCCCGCCGACCGCCCCGGCCGAGTCGTCGCCCCCGGAGTGACCCTGCCGGCCAGCGCGACCGCAACAACCGACGCCGAAAATCTCCCGCGCCCCGCCGGCGAGGTGGAACTCGACTACGTCGGGTCCCTCGCCAACGCTGCCAAAGTGATCTCCGCCCTGCACAAGGGCGAAAAACGGCTCGTCTTCTGTGACTCGCGCAAGCAGGTGGAAGAGCTCGGCGCGGCACTACGAACACGCGATGTCACCGTGTTCCTCTCCCATGCCTCTCTCTCCACTGACGAACGCGCCCGCTCCGAGCAGGCATTCGCCGAAGCACGCGACTGTGTCATCGTCTCCACCTCAACCCTCGAGCTCGGTATCGACGTCGGCGACCTCGACCGCGTCATCCAGATCGACTCACCCAGCACGGTGGCCTCTTTCCTGCAACGCATCGGCCGTACCGGACGCCGCACCGGCACCTCCCGTAACTGCCTGTTCCTCGCCACCCGGCCCGACGCCCTCCTCCAAGCCGCCGGCCTCCTCACCCTGTGGTCCCGAGGCTGGGTCGAACCTGTCACCCCGCCCCCCTCGCCCCGCCATCTCGTTGCACAACAACTCCTTGCTGTCACCCTGCAGGAACACCGCCTTGGCGACCGCCTGTGGCCCGAACAATGGAACGGTCTGGCTCCCTTCGACCGCTCCGCCGCCCCCCTCCTGTCCCACCTCGTCGAAGGCGGATTCCTCGACAGCGACGGCGGCATGCTGTTCATCGGCACCGAAGCCGAGAAGCACTTCGGCCGTCGCCACTTCATGGAGCTGACCGCTTCCTTCACGGCACCACCCGAGTTCACCGTGCTTGCCGGACGCACGGAGATCGGGACCACCGACCCCACCGTTCTCACCGAGGAACGCCCAGGCCCGCGACGCCTGCTCTTGGCCGGCCGTAGCTGGCAGGTCACCTTCATTGACTGGGCTCGACGTCGCGCCTTCGTCGAACCCGTCGAAGACGGCGGCATCGCCAAATGGCAGGGAAGCGAAGCCCGCGGTCTCTCCTACGCCCTCACCCGCGCCATGCGCGACGTCCTCCTCGGCACCGACCCTGACGTCCGCCTCACGCGCCGCGCCACCGCCACCCTCGCCGAACTCCGCATGGACCGCGCACCCCACGAAGTACACCCAGCAGGCGCCTTGTTGATCCGCAACGCCGACGCTACCCGTTGGTGGACTTGGGCCGGCTATCGCGCCAATGCCACTCTCACGGCCTCCCTCGGCAACCTCGCCGACCCCGTTCAGCGCCCCACCGACACCCACGTCCGTCTCCGTCAGGACCTTAGGCTCGACGACTGGAACATCGCCCGCGCTGAACTCCCTAACTCCCTCACTTTTCCCACCGTCGACCCGCGCGCCGTCCGCGGCCTGAAATTCTCCGCGGCCCTTCCGCCTCGACTCGCCACGACCACGCTCGCCGAACGCCTCGCCGACTTCGAAAGCGCCCTTGCCGCCGCCCGCGAGGTCGTACGAGTGGATTGGAGCAGCTGAATACCCACCTTGGTCTGCCGACCTTCAGGCAGCAGCCGAAGCCTCCCTCATCAGGAACCGGCCGCTGACGGTCGCTCCAAAGTCAGGCAGCGCCGCACAGTCCTACGCAACGACGCGGGGTCTGGTGTGGGATGTTCCGGTGCCTGACTCGGGCGGGGACCATTGGCTGGGGACGCTGTGACAGCCCTCTGGGCTGGAAGCCGTCGAGAGTTCGCCGTCGTGTCGTTGGAGTGATCACCTCTACAGGCGACGTGGTCGCTCGGAATCGTGCAGGAGCGCGTCGAGTTGCTGGCCAAGAAATGTTGCAGGCACGCATAGGGGGGATCAAGCGTTCCCTGACGTCAGGCATTCAGCGGCTGCTACCCAGCGCGTCACGCAGATCGTCCGTGAAGGATTGCCAGGATGCGAGCTGTTTAACGGGCCCTGCACGGTCCAGCATCTGAAGGAGACGTGCACGGTTCGCGGAGAAGCGAGCTTGGAGTTTCTGCAGACCGCGACCCCTTTCCTCGCTGGCCGTGGCGATCGCTTGCTTGAGCACGGCCTTGGGATCTGACACCGACTCTACTCGTGCCGGTTTCGGAAGGTTGAGTGGCACCTTGCCGTTCGGGTTGCCTGCGACTTCGCGGATCGCAGCCTGATCGAGCAGCAGCCATGCCTCAAGCATCCGCACAGGGATCACGGGCACATGCGCCACGCCGGGGCTCACTGCGGCCACAGCTTCCGCGATTTCCGTACGTCGACGATCCGGGGGCCCGCTGTCAGAGTCGCGGTGGATGACCACGAGGTCGTACGCGTGGCCACTGTCACTAAGTTGCTGTGCGGCTCGTAGCTTGTCCTCGACCGTGCGACCGGGCTTCTTCGGCAGGCGGTCCAGCTCGGGAACCGTTACCAGGATTTCCCTGCCCATATCGGCTGCAATCGCCTCGATGTGAAACCGCAGGCCCGTGTCACTGGATCCCTCGCAGAGGTAGAGGGCACGCACGGTCATGAGGCGCTCTCCTGAAGGGTCAGCCGATCCTCCGGCGAGGACGTGAGGTACGCCAGGATGTCGGCCTTGGTGCCGTAGCCCTTTTCGGCGCCGGCGGCACGCCAAGTATCGGCCAGGGGACGCAGTCGCAAGCCGCGCGCGACCTTGCCGCTAATCCCCGGAACGGTGGTGGTATCGGCGATCAGCAAGTCCGCCGCGCCGACGAGTCGTACAACGCCTGGCGAGTGCGTGTTGATCAGAACTTGCCGGAAGGGATTGTCCTCGTCCACAGGTAGCGACGGATCGACCGCCAGATCGCGTACGAGTTCGACCATCGCGGAGAGGTTGGCTGGATGGATGCCGTTCTCCGGCTCTTCCATGCAGAGCAGGCCATGTGTCTGGGGGTCTTCCAGCAGGACGCACAGGGCAAGGAAACGCAGGGTCCCCTCTGACAGGCTGCGGGCTGGCAATACCATGCCGTCGATCTCGTGGAGTTTGATCGTCAGGAGTTCCCGTGTGTCGTCAGCATCGACGTGCAACGTCTTGACGTGCAGTCCCGACAGGTCCGACAGGCGCCCTGCGACCCGTGAATAGACACGTGCGGGGTCCTTTGGAGACTTCTCCCGGGCCACGCGGTCCAGGCTCCTCGGTAGGTGCAGGCCGTCGGGCTGCATCTCGCTGGGATCCGAATAGCGGTCGGAGGTGCGTAGTGCGGAGGGTTCGAGGGCCAGTCGGCGCCAAGACTGCATTTCCCGCCGGGCAGCCAGGATGGTCGGGTCGTCGTTCCTGTTGATCGTGGAGAGCATGGTCTGGGGCGCCCGGCTCGCCGGTGCCGGGCGCGGCTGGCCTCTACGGCCGGCATCGGCGTGAATGCTGATGACGGCGTCGCCCGTCTCGAGAGACGTGGAGATGTAGGGAGCGGTCGAGCGGCGTGCACGCACCACGGCCTTGCGAAAGTCTGTGGCGCGGTGTGGGAAGCGTAGATGTGCGGGAGCCTCACCAGGGCTGATCCGGCTGAGGTTCTCGTACCGCAGGGTCAGCCTGCCGCCCCGCTCACCGCGCTGCGGCGGCTGGTAGCCGAGGTGGAGCTCGTAGCGGAGGAACGTGGACGTCGGTTCGGCCAGTCGGCCGAAGTCGTCCTCCACCTCACCGGGGACGATCATCTCTGCAGCGAACGTCATCAGGTGCTCGCCGTCCGAGTAACCGTTCCAGAACAGGTCTCGCGCGTCACCGTGCAGCGTGCCGTGGGTTCCGCGGACTGTCTGGGCAGCCTCGATCATGGAGAGGTCGGCGAGCAGACTCAGGAAGTGGATCGCGTCGAAGACGTTCGACTTCCCGGTGCCGTTCTCTCCCGCGATGCAGGTGAAGGGACCGAACTCGACTCTGAGATCCAGAAGGTTCTTGAAGCCACTGACTTCGAGCCGTGTCAGCATGTGTCCCCTCGTTGGTCCGATCTCAGCGTGCCCCCTGAACCGCGCTACCTGGCTGTGTTACGGCCGGTCCGCATAGGAATGATAGTGCGTCAGGCAACGACAGGCGGATGCATCTGGTGCTGGCCGGCGACGAAACCGTGGCTTCGCCCGGAGAGCTGGCAGGATGTATCCGACGAGACAGTGGGTCGAGGACGTCGACGACGTACGGAGGAGAGGTCGCTGTGCCTCCGAGTGACGGAGCTGATACGGGGACGTCCTCAATGGACAGGGCCGCGTTTGTCGCTGACGTGCGGAAGCAGGTGCGGGCGCTGGAGGCGGACCTCCGCGAACGCAGCGAAGACGTCGACAGGTACCGTGGCGGCCTGCGAGCTATGTACGAACACGCGCGGGCATCCCGTCGCACTGCCGCCACGTATGGCGCCTGGCGGGACGAGCACATCACCCAGGCTGCCGTTGCGTGGGTGATGGGCACGGTGTTCGTGCGCTTCTGCGAAGACAACACCCTCATCGACCGGCCCTTCATCGCAGGGCCGGGCCAGCGATTGGTGGAGGCGGAGGAACGGCAGCACGTTTATCTTTCGGACCATCCTGGGGCCAACGCCCAGGACTGGCTGGCCGAGGCGTTCACGCACCTGGCCGAGTCACACGTAGCGATGGCCCGCATTTTCGACGGGGCGCGCAACGCCTTGTGGGCACTGCGTCCGTCGCCGCAGGGTGCTGCTAAATTGATTGCGTTCTGGAGAACTCGAGGCGAAGACGGATCCCTTCGGTTCGACTTTACTGATCCGGAACTCGGTACCCGTTTCCTCGGCGACCTGTATCAGGACATTAGTGAGACCGCGCGAAAGGCTTTCTCGCTAGTTCAGACGCCTGCCTTCATCGTGGATTTCGTCCTGGACCTCACGGTGGATCCAGCCATTGCGGAGTTCGGTCCCCAGGGGTTCCGCGGAATCGATCCAGCCTGTGGGTCGGGAGAGTTTCCGCTGGGACTCTTCGAGCGGCTTCTGAATGCCTGGCGTGCGGCGGCTCCCGGAACCCCGGATTCCGAGCTGATCCACCGGACCCTGGATTCTGTCCATGGCTGCGACATCAACCCGTTCGCCGTGAGTGTCACCCGGTTCAGACTGCTCATGGCCGCTGCGAGGGAAAGCGGTTGCAGGCTGCTGAGTGAGTTGCCGGGGCATGTGATCAACGTGGCGGTAGGTGACGCCCTGCTGGACGGGCGCGGCGCGCCAGGGGGTACCTCGCTGCACCTCCTCGAAGACTGGGAGGGGGACAGTGCTGGCACGGTTGAGGATGTCGACGAATTTTCGGAGACGTGTGACCTGCTAGGGCGGAATTCCTATCACGTCGTTATTTCGGAACCCCCCTTTATCGCGGTGCGGGACAAGGCAAGAAACGCGGCATACCGAGCAGCCTATGACGTGGCCTCAGGTGTGTTCCCGCTTTCGGTACTCTTCACGAAGTGCATGTTCCAGTTGGCGGTGAGAAAGACCAATGACGCTCCCGGCGGCTATGTCGGTCAGTACACGACCAGTTCGTTTGCCAATCGTGAGTTCGGTGAGAAGCTGATCGATGAGTTCCTTCCGAGTGTGGCGTTGACGCATGTCATCGATACCTCCGGCGTGTACGTACCTGGCCATGGGACCCCGACCCTGATTCTGGTCGGCCGGAATGCCCCGACCATGGGCGACACCCGTGTGCGGTCGGTCCTCGGCGTGCACGGTGAGCCGACGAAGCCAATGGATCCGGCTGAGGGGATCGTGTGGAAGTCGATCCTCGATCAGATCCACCGACCCGGCAGCACCTCTGAATGGGTGACCGTCGAGGACGAACCCCGGCAGCGCTTCTCCCGCTTCCCATGGACACTGAGTGGTGGTGGGAGTGCGGACCTCATGGACCTCATCTCACGCGCTCCCCGGCGATTGGCCGATGTCCTGGCCGACGGGGCTCGGGTTGTTGCGGACCTGGGACAGCCGGATGTCTTCTCTCTTGGGCGACCTTGGTTCCTTCGGCACCTGGACTCGGCCAGGCTGGCTCAAGGCATTGTCACTGCCGAGACCGTAGGGGACTGGCGCGCGGCAGTGTCGACGGACGTTCTGGCCCCGTATGGAGAAGACGGCACACTTCTGCCCCTGGATGTCAGTGCCGCATGGGGCCGGCACCTCTGGACGATGCGCCAGGTTCTTCGGTCGGCTCTCGGGGCACGTCAGTCTTCGAGATCCGGTGACGGGCCCTGGTGGGCATGGAGGTATCGGTCTCGCGATGCCGGTCAGGGGCCATTGATCACATTCGCAGCAGTAGCTACGCATAATCGCTTCGCCTTGGAACAGGGTGGACGGGTGTTCAGCAGGACCGCGCCCGCACTTCGACTGGCGCCTTCCGTAGCGCAGGGCGAATATATTGCGCTACTGGGAGTGCTCAATTCGTCGACGGTCTGCTTTTGGCTCAAGCAGACTGGATCCGCTATCGGCGCCGATGGGCCTGGAATCGCCCAGCCTGGTGAGGAATGGGCCCGGGCCTACCGCTTTGCCACGGCGTCCCTCTCTCGTCTTCCCCTGCCGGCCATTGTTCCATCAGATCGCGCGCGACAACTGAACGCATTGGCCCAGTTGCTGAATGCCCATGCGCCGAGCACGGTCTGTGCGGAGGGAAATCCACCCACCCGAAGCGCCTTGGACGTGGCCAGCGCCGCCTACAAAGCGACACAGCGTCAGATGATCACCCTTCAGGAGGAACTGGACTGGGAGGTCTATGGTTCCTACGGAGTCTTGTCTGCCGATGAGCGTGAACGCCTGACGATCTCCACCGATGTTGCACTGCCTTCGCTGCGGCTGGGGGAGCGGGCCTTCGAAATCGTGCTCGCACGCAGAATGCTCGCCGAGAAGGCTTCGGACTCGTGGTTCGTACGGCATGGTGCAACACCCATTACCGAGATCCCCCGGCACTGGCCGACTGCCTACAAGGACGTCGTCCAGGCAAGAATCGACGCCATCGAGACCCACCGGCAAATCGCTATCGTCGAGCGACCGGAGTACAAGCGACGGTGGTTGCAGGAATCATGGGAGAAGCAGGAGGAGCGAGCCCTCCGTAACTGGCTGCTCGATCGTTGTGAGGACGAGCAACTCTGGTTCGAGCGCAGGAACGGTGCCAAACACCCGTGTCCCCGCACCATCAATGAACTGGCGCAGCGTCTAGATGCCGATGCCGCAGTGCGTTCCGTGGCCGCGCTTTATGCGACTGACCATCTCGGGAGACGAGACTCGAGGCTCCGTGACGTGCTTGCGGCGATCCTGGCTGATGAGCACGTGCCCTATGCATCGGCTCTGAGGTACAAGGAATCTGGGCTGCGGAAACGTGCCGATTGGGAGCAGGTGTGGCGCCTCCAGCGCAGCGAGGATAGGACGGGAGAGTCATTGGGAATCCCCGTCCCGCCGAAGTTCAGAGCCGCCGACTTCCGCCAAGCTCACTACTGGCCTCTCCGCGGCAGCCTGGACATTCCCCGTGAACGCTTCGTGTCCTATCCCAGCGCTGCTGGCGCGCAGGGCAGCCTACTGTTCGGTTGGTCTGGCTGGAGCGATTCGGACCGTGTTCTTGTACTTCAAGACCTGGTCAATGCGCTCCAGCAACAGGGGCGCCCGAGGCCCCACGAAGTTGCTCCCCTGCTTGCCGGCATCCAGGAGCTGATCCCTTGGGTACGTCAATGGGAGACATTGACTGCGGCCGGTTCGGATGTCGGGCAGGCTGAGAGATACCAACGGGAGCTCGACGATCTATGCGCGGCCCACGGGCTCAGTGTCCAGGACTTGACCTCCTGGAGGCCACCGAAGGCTGCTTCAAGGGGCAAATGAACGTGCCACCGCGGGGTATTCACTTCCGTGGGCTGCCCGCCGGCCAGGGACAGATCGCGAAGGCCGGCCCAGATCCGCTCCGCAGCATCTCCATCCACGTAGACGATGTAGGAGCGAGGATCCGGCAGTTGGAGTCGGACTGCGGCGAGTACGGGTGGGCGGTCTGGGCGATCCGCTCCTCGCCTATTGGGATTCCCAGGTCGGCGGCGTGGAGTTGAGCGGTGGCCTGCACGTACGGCTTCCAGCGGCCGCTGGGTGGGGACCATGCCCAGGTCTGCCAGGGGCCGCCGTCGGTGCCGTTCGCCGGAAGCATGGCGGTGAAGGAGAGGGTGACGGGCGCTGCCTACTGTTTCCCGAACGGTCGACGGTGGCGCTGGTGGCGTGGCGTCGCAGCCAGATGCCCGTGGGAGTCACGCTCGGTCGGCAGGGGTCGCATCGTGATTCTGAATCTGAACCGGCTGAGCTTCGCAAGGCACACCAGACAACGTCGCTCTACCCCGCTGTCCATCCCACCTCACCTGTACGTGATCAGGTGAACCCCCGGTGTGCCCAGGCTTCCACATGCACCATCAGGTTGTCGCGCGGCGGCCATGGCCGCGCCTGTCTCCGATAGGAATCGGCCACAACCGCTCCTCGTGCCTCGAGCAGTGGATCTCCTCGCTTCGTCAGCATGTACGGTCCGTGGAACAGCCTGGTGGTCGAGGGCACGGGGGAGTCTTGAATCTTCAGCACAAGGCGGGGAACTACGTCAACGCTTCGTGGTCCATGGTGCGGCTGCGGGACTTGATCTACGACATGCTGGGCCTGCTGTTCACGGAGCTCAGCGCTCATGGCGGGATGGCGGGTGACGACAACGCCGGCCGGGCCTTCGCCGCCGTCTACAAGCCGGCCGTGAAGACCGTCTTCGATGCGGCCGGCCTCGCTCACCAGGTGATGGCGAACGGTGCGGGTGCCATGCTGAAGGCCACCGAGGACTTCCTCAAGCAGGAGAGCGCGATCGCCGCCTCCCTGCTCGGCCAGAGCGTGGGACCCGACATCGGGGCGCAGCCTTCGAGGCCGGACTGCAATCCGCGTGCCAGCCACAACGCCGAGGAGCTCCCCGAGGTCGTCGGCGAGACCAGTTGGACCGACCAGTACCTGCTCAGCTCGCGCTTCCACGGCCAGCGGGACAAGCTCCGCAAGACGGCCAACGCCT
This sequence comes from Streptomyces sp. NPDC093111, assembly GCF_040683955.1. Lineage (NCBI taxonomy): Bacteria > Bacillati > Actinomycetota > Actinomycetes > Kitasatosporales > Streptomycetaceae > Streptomyces > Streptomyces sp. NPDC093111. The sequence continues at coordinate 190,197 of NZ_JBFBNW010000006.1, forward strand.
GGCGTTCGGCGGCGGGCATCCTGGACGACGCCTACTGGGACTCCGAAAGCGCCTGGCGTACCGCGACAGCGCAGCAGCTCGGCGAGACCGCCGCAGCCGTCCAGACCTTCTTCACTGTGTTCGTCGGCAAGACACCACCTCCCTCCGAGGTCGGCGAGGACGAGACCCTGATGGCGAACCTTCCGTCCGCCTGCCGGATGATCGCCCACGCCTGCGACGCGTACGCGGATCACATCGAAACGGCGCTGAAGAGGATCCCGGACGAGGAAAGCCCCCTCTTCGGCGAGCCACTCGCCATCTGGGAACGACCGCAGTTCGGTGGTGAGGGACACGACGGCGGGCTGCACGAGCTCGTCGCCGGCGACATGCGCATCGCGCGCCTGGGGAACATCGCGCCGGCGCTCGACAGCTCGCAGGCCAAGGTCCCCATGCCGCAGCCGGACGGAGGCGGCTTCCTACCCCTTCCGTCCCTGCCACCCTTCCTCGCTCCACTGATCCGGGTACCTCTCCTGGTCCCCGTGGGCTACCGGCCGCCGAACGGCCCTCGCGTACAGCCGATAGCCCCACCGACACCTCCAGACCCGCGCTTCCCGCCCCTCAGCGCCCCTGAGCAGCAGAACTTCCAGACATGGCTGAACTCTCTGCGCGCCGGAGACGTGTCCGGCGGGAAGCCCGCAGAGGTCGCCTACCAGAAGCGGGTCGCTGGATACCCCGAGTACGAGGTCCCCATCCCACCCGGCATCAGCCCCAACAGCACCCTGATGGTCGACGGCTTCCGGAACCGCGACGGCATGGCGATCGAGGCCAAGTACGTCAACAAGCCGAACAAGCCGTGCTACCGCTCACTCGACGAACTCCGCGCGAGCCACCAGACCGGCAAGAAGGACTTCCTGTACGACAAGGACCGCAAGGAACTCACGAAGTACAACGCCGCTCTCAACGACCCACGCAACAAGGAGATGCGGGGCGTGGAGACGGTCACCAACAACCCGGATTCCGTGGCCTACTGGCGCGTGATGATGGCGGCCTACGGCGTCAAGGGCTACGCCCGATACGTACCCTGACCAACGGCAGCACACGATGAGGGAGCGAGCGCGTGGACGCGTCCGAACTGGCCGAACTCCGCACCATGTACGTCTTCGGCCCCACCGAGGGTTCCACCTGGGGCCTGACCTACGAGGGGATCGAGGCCAAACTGCGCGAGCGGAAGACGGATACGTTCATCCGTATCGATGAGGGAGAACAGGGTCCCGTTCGTGGGTCCGTCATGCACTTCGGCATCATGCTCGGCGAGGAGGAGCTGGAGGGCATGGCCAAGCTGTCCCCGGAAGGCATCGCCATCGAGGACTGCACGGCCCATGCCGCAGCGGAGTTCGTCAAGTGGCTGTGGGACAGCGTCGTCCCGGACAGCAGCAGCATCACCTTCAACACCGAATGGGGCCTTGAGGCCGACCTGCCCGACGCGCTCGTCCCTCACGTCCCCCGCCCACGCCTCGTGGCCACCTTCCTCGCCCACCTCGAAGCCACCGGCGGGCTGGACTGACAGCGAGCATCCCCCTGGGGATCACGGCCACATGAAGACCTTTCGCGCCTCGGGCGAAGCGGCTGTTCGCGATGCCGGCCCAGTTGGTGCTCCGGTCATCCTGAGTAGCGCGCCCGGCTCGTTCGCCTAGGGAGTGCTGGCGAAGCGCCCCCAGCCCTCACCCAGCAGGTACATGCGGGCCGGCTTATCGCCCGAGCGGTCCTCCAGCTACGCCGGCAGAGGGCCGGGGGCGGATAGCGGGGAAGCGACCGCAGGCTTGCGCTTGTCGGTTAACCAACCGGCCGCTAGGGAAGGCCGTCCGCCTGGCACGCGCGAGCCTGGTCAGCTCGTCGCGGTGGCGGGTCGTCCTTGGCGAGATGGGGGGTGCGGGCATGGCGGAGGAGGCCCTTGGTGGGCTGGGGATGCCGGAGAGAGAAGGCCGTCAGTGCTCAGTGGCACTCGGTCGCGGCTGTGAGCCGGCGGAACGGGGGCTGTGGCACCAGGTGGCGAGCTCGGAGGGGTGTGGAGTACGAGGTCGGGGCCGGCGGTGGTCAGGTCGGCGATGTCGGCGTATCCGTAGCTGACGGCGATGGCCCGTAGGTCGGCGGCACGCGCGTGGCGTACGTCGCTGCCGGTGTCTCCGACGTATGCGGTTGCGCCGGCTGCAGCCCGACGGGAAGTTCGAGGAACACATCCGCACCGAAGCCCTGATCGCCACCCGCCCATGAGTCGATGGTGTTGGCGGCCGAATTCCGCCGCCGATTACGGAGGCGCCCTGTAGCGTGACCGGCCTTGACGATCGGAGGAGAGCCATGCCTGAGAAGACCACGGAGTCTGACCGTACGTACGCCGCTCACTACGCCGACGTTCACCTGATCGTCCGCCAGGGCGACGAGATCCTGATGGGGCGACGCCGCAGCCAGCCTGTGTTCCCTGGCATGTACCAGGTACCGGCCGGGCTGATGGAGGACCACGAGCCCGCCACGCTGGCAGCCGCCCGGGAGTTTACCGAGGAAACGGGCGCCGCCGCCGACCCCTCCGACGTGCGGTTCGTGCACCTGATGCACCACGTGTCCACGCACGCCGGGTCACGGCGGATCGCCTTCTTCTTCGAGGTCGTCCGCTGGCACGGCCAGATCGGGAACCCCGAGCCAGACAAGTGCGAGGGCTGGCAGTGGCACAAGCCCAGCAGCCTCCCCGCGCCTCTGCCTCCGTACCTCGCGGTCGCCCTGCGGCACATCGCCGACGGCGTCACGTACAGCGAATACGCTTGGCCCTCCGCATGAGTGCCGGCGACATGTGGATGCGGCCGGTGCGCAGTACCGGGTACCAGCCGAATATTGCCACACCTGCGTGAAAGGAAGAACGCATGCCGGTCCGGGAGTTAGCCCGTCGCGCCGTGGTTGCGGATGCGCCTGCGCTGGTCCGGCTGCGATGGATCATGTTCGGGTCGCCTGGTACAGAGCCCGCTCCGCGATGGGCGGCGGAGTGCACAACGGCATTCGCCCAGCGCCTTGACGACCCGCTGTTCGCCATCTTCGTCGTTGACACGGGGAGCGGCGGCCTGGCCGCGTGCGCCGCTGGAACCTGCACTCCTCGACTCCCCAGCCCGGGGAACAGTGCCCCCTATGTCGGGCACATCGGGTCAGTGGCCACCGACCCGGCGCACCGCCGTCATGGGTACGGCTGGGCCTGCGTTACGGCCGCGCGTGATTGGCTAGCCGGGCAGGGCTGCACAGTCATCGATCTGTACGCCTCGGCGGCCGGCCGCCCTCTGTACGAGACGATGGGCTTCGTTGTCCGGCCTGATGTCGCGATGATCTGGCGCGCACCGAGCGCGAGCAGTGAATGGTGACTGGTCAGGGCCTCGGGCAGAGCTGGCAGCCAGCACCGCTGAGTGAGGTCGCCGCGCTGTTCTCGAAGACGGCTGCCCCGTGGTGGATCGCGGGCGGTCATGCCATCGAGCTCGCCACGGGCCGGTCGTTCCGCGAGCATCACGACATCGACGTCCTCGTGCTGCGCCGAGACCAGCTTGCCGTTCAGGAGGTACTCGTCGGGTGGCAGTGGTGGGCTGCTGACCCGCCTGGGAACCTACGGCCGTGGCGGCCTGGCGAGCTCCTGCCGGTTGGTGTGCATGACGTCTGGTGCCGTCCCACCGCGCCGGCGCCGTGGCGGATTCAAGTGATGCTCGACGAGGCCGAGGGCGACGAGTGGGTGTCGAGGCGGGACCGCTATGTGCGGTGCGACCTCACGGACCTGGGGGCAGTCTCCGCGGCCGGCATCCCCTACCTGCGGCCGGAGATTCAGCTCTACTACAAGGCGAAGCAGCCGCGGCCCAGGGACGCGGTCGACTTCGCCGCGGTGCTGCCGATCCTCGACACCGGACAGCGGGAATGGCTCGTGCAGGCGATCGGCAGCACGTACGGGCCGCACCCGTGGATCGAGCAGCTCGGGGAGTAGCGTCGGAACCGGACAGTCAGCGTGCCTTGACGGGGACGCGAAGCGCTGTGTGAACGGCGGGGCGAGGTACCCCCGTTGGGGGCGTTACCTAGTCAGGAAACCGTCCCACGTACGCCTCTGCCCATCGGGGTTTCGGCGTGGGCAAACGTGCGCAGGGCGGTTGCCGCGAAGGGCATAGCGGTGGTGTAGACCGCTGCGGGCACGGGTGTCCCCTGCCAGGCTGGCGATCTGGGGGAGTTCAAGCGGTCATTGCTCCGGGTCGGGGATACTGGTGCGTCGGTGATCTGCCTGGGTGACCTCGTTGTCGCGCAACGCGCCATAGGGTGATCGCGATGTCTGGTTGTGACTGCGCTCGCCTACCTGTCCGGGACCCGCGCGACCTCCGCAGCAGACTTCCAGGTCTCCGTCACTATCCCTTCTCGGCGGAACTACGTCTCGTACGGGCGCCTCTTCCCCATCATGACGCTCAACTTCTGCTCTGGTCGTAACTTCACGCCCAGGGGGAATGCGACCAGCCGGAATCTTCCAATCCGCTAGCAGGGCGTCAGCGACGGCCTCTTCGTAGACGGCGCGGTTTTCCCGTTCCATGGCCTCGGCGAGCTCTGGCTCCCAGGCGGTGGCCTGGGCTTTGCCGCTCAGCTGGACGTGATCGCTGTCGGTACGCACCGCGCTGAGGTAGTCCTCAGTGCTCATTCGCCAAGGTTCGGCCTGGTAGCGGGTTCGGAGCTGGTTGGTCATATCGATGCCCGGCCAGTCGAAGTCGCCGTGGTAGCACAAGGTGCCGCCAGCTTCGACGATCAGTTGCGCCAGCCGGTGAAACGCGGTCGAGGGGCGCCCCTCGGTGCAGATCAGCGGCGGACTGCTGGCACCGAGCTCACCGGCGGCACGACGGAGCACGGCCGGGTTCTCGCAGACGTACACCGTGTGCAGGTTCACGGTGATCGGCAGGGTGATGAGCTGGTGGAGGGTGATGTGGAAGGGAGTGCCGTAGCGGGCGGCGTCGGTGAGCCACTGGCCCAGCCCCTGGCCGGTCCCGGGGAGGTTGAGGACGAGGACACGGCTGGCCAAGTCGTCGACGATGACGTCGAAGGCGTCCCACAACTCACGCCGAGGCTCGGCCCCTGATCCGAGTGGGACTCCGCGTGCCATGGCCAAGGCCCGCAGGACCAGTGTCGGCAGAGAGCCGCGGCCGGGATTGAGGGCCTTGGTGTCTCCTGTGGCGGCGTCGGCCAAGGCGGGCAGCATGATCGGTGGAGCGTCGCTTGGCCGGCTGTAGAGGTGTTCCAGGACGCGGACGGCCTGGCTGAAGAGGTGAGTGCCCTTCTTGTTGATCAGCCCGGTGACGGTGCCGTCGGACGCAAGGTCGGCCAGCCATTCCCGGTACCAGGCGTGCTCGGCGTGCAGCGGGCTGGCCTCGCCCTCAGCGAGGATCCTCTGCCGGGCCTGATCGAGTGCGGCCCGCTCATCGGCCCGAAAGCGTAGCCCGGGGCCGATCCGCTCTAGGACATCGCGGAGCGACATGCCCGTGATGTTGCGGACGCTTTCCTCCAGCACGGAGAGGGGGATGGTGATGCGTTGGACGTCGGGCGACCGGTACGTACCGGTGATGCCGATGATGGCGTTACGTTCGGCCGTGGTCGGGTTGCCCAGGCCGATGGAGCCCTTGACCTCGCCGCCGTTGCGCTCGAGCGAGCGCCGGGCAGCAGCCAGGAGCCGGCGGAACTCGGGAGCCCGGTAGCGCTCGTATGCTTCTGTCGACCCCGTCATTCTGTCTCCTCGACCTTGTCGTTCGTCGGCTCGTCCTCGGGGATGTCCGCGAGCAGTCCTGCCCCCGCGGGAACGTGCCGGCGGGGCGTGAAGCCAAGGAGTTCGGCGGCGAGATCGTCGGATCCGGGGTACTCGAGGTCGTCGAGGATCTGTTCGCCGTCCCAGACCAGCAGCATGGCGGAGACGGTGTGGGACGCCTCGTCGTGCTTCATGTCGTAGTGCGAGATCTGCGGCACGTCAGGGTAGGTGATCCACAGGTCGTAGCCCGTCATGAAGAGGTCGAGGTCGAACTTGGCTGTGAGGGCGAGCAGGTCGGGGCGGTACTTCTCGTCGATGCCGGCGAAAGCCTCGTCAAGGGCGATCAGCCGCGGGCACGTGGGGTAGGCGGAGCTGTACTGCGCGTGGGCGGCTGCGAAGAGCGGAAGGTGGATGGAGGCGGACTTCTCGCCACCGGACATCACGCTGTGCTTGGCCTTGGTGAGCAGTTCTCCCTTCTTCCGCTCCTCTTCGCTCATGCCCGGCCGGAACAGCCGGAGTTCGAACTTGCGCCAGGCGCGATAGTCCAGGACCTCCGCGATCACCTGCTGGTAGCTCCTCTTCTTGTCGGCAGCAGCCCTCGCGCGGATCTGGCTGCGCAGGTGGGAGCGGAGCTCGGCCAGTCCGGCCGGTCCGAGACCGGAGGCGTCCTTGTCGAGCAGTTTGTTGACGGCCTGCTGGGAGTCGGTGAGCGCGTCGGAGGTGATCCAGTTGATGCCCACGGTGGTACCGGAGGACATCGGCTTGGAACGGGTGTCGGCATCCATGCTCTTGACCAGGTCGCGGGCGGCGACGGTGCGATCGTGGATCTGCTCGGCCAGCCCGGTCAGGAGGCCGTCCTCCAGAACGGTCCGTTCCCTGTCTTCCAGCAGCACGCTCTGATCGGCGAGCTGTTCGGCCAGGCGACGGGCGAAGTCCGCTACGGGGGCGGGGCCTTCACTGTCGGTGACCCGGGCCAGGATGATGTCACCGGCCGACTCCCACTCGAAGAGGTAGCCCTGATCGGACTCCAGCAGGGCTGCCTCCAGCGCGGTGATAGCGCTAGAGATCTTGGATGTCACGGTCTTCAGGAGGCTCGCGGTGATTGGCCGGCCCTGGGTCGCCTCATCGAGCGTGTTGACCAAGGAAGCGACGGATGCGGGGACGACGCTCTGGGCGGCTTCGATGCCCGTGAGGGGAATGCCGGGCGAGGTCAGGCTGTCCATGAGGGCCTGGACTGCCTGCTCGGGGCTCGGCCACATGTCGTGGGGCAGCCAGATGGTCTCGGCGTTCGCTTCGAGGAGGCCGAGAAGGTCGGGTCGGGCATATGGCTCCAGCGTGAGCGTGGTGCGCACCTGCTCCGCCACGGCCGTGGCGAGTGCTGTACGGCCGAACTCCAGGGCGTGATCAGCCTTCAGAAGCCGGTCTCGATGCTCTTCCGCGTCCTTCTTCGCACGGTCGTACGTCTTCTGCGCCGTGGTGAGCTGCTCCTCCGCGTCCGCGATCTGCTGCAGAATCTCCTGCAGAGGAGCTTCGAGCGTCGCTTCCTGAGTGCGCAGACGTTCCTCCTGAAGGGCGAACTCATCCTTACGCGCCTGTAGTGCCTCAGCCTGCTCTGAGCAGGACTCGGTCTGCGCTTCGATGATCTCCTTGCGGCCGGCGATGTCGCGCTCGGCCGCATCGGCTTGCTCACGGCAGGTGGAGAGCGCCTTGCCGGCGTCGGAGAGGTCGTCGATGGCCTGCGCGACGTTGTCCAGTTCCTCACGACGGGTGGGCAGCCGTGCGGCCGTGGCAGCATGCCGAAGCTGCCGGTTCTTCTCGTGGGCTCGCGCAATCGCTCCGTCGAGCCGCTTGCGGGCTTCGGTGAGGCGGCGGCGTGCGCCGGCGGCCTTCTCCGCCACCACCGCCACCTGACCCACTGCCTGGATGATCGGTTGGGTGCGCGGGAGCTCATGCCGGGCGCGGTCGAAGTCGTCGAATGCTTCCTGTGCGTACCTCTGCTGCTCTTCGATGCCGGCGAGCTGAGCTTCCAGGACGGCGATGGATTCTTCGAGCAGGCGCAGCCGCTCGCGCCGGCGGGCGGCTCGTGCGGTGGCCCCGATGTACTCCGGCTGATCCTTGGGATGCGCACCGACCTGGATGCCGAGGCAGAAGTGCGAGCTGGTCGTGACCGCAGGAGCGCGCAGCGCGCCGTCCGGCGCAGGGGCGTCGTCCGTTACGGCGATGGACGCCAGGACAGCCTGTACGGCTGCGGCGGTGACGAGCTGCTGATCTTCGACGACCAGTACGTCGGCCAGGGTGCGTCCGGTCGGCCGCTGGTCGGGAGGCAGCGGGCGCAGATAGGCGTCGGCGACCTTGTCGTGCAGTGCCCGGTCGGTCAGCGCAAGGTCAGGGTGCAGCCAGGCGGTGAGCAGGCCGGCCGCGTACAGGGCGCCCTCCACCGCAGCCGCATGATCGTTGGGAACGCCCTCGGCGAACCGCACAAGCTGCCAGAACGGCGCACCGGGCCGCGCATCGCGGCTGGCGGGACGCAAGTCACTGGGCGGGGGCGCGTCGTCGCCTTCCGCTGCCACGGTGTCGCGCTCTGTCCGCCTGGCTCGCAGGGCGCCCGCGATGTCGCCGTACTCCCGCTTCAAGGTCTCGACGCGCGTCAGAGCACTGGTGCGGCGCTGGTCGGTGAGGGAACGAAACTCCTCCGGCAGCGGGGCTGCTTCGGGTTCCCCCACCGCGGCGATGGCGGCACGCAGCACGTCACCGTCGGCGGCGACCAAGACCGCGGTGTCGGCACTGCCGCTCCAGCGGCTGATGAATTCCTCCAGCTCCTCGTCGGCCGTGGCGCGGACGATCTCGAGCTTCTCAGCTGCGGCGGCGGATTGCCGCTCGGTCTCGGTCAGCTCACCGCTCGCCGCGTCAGCGTGCTCCTGCTCGCGCTCCTGGTCCTTCGCGGCGTTCTCGGACGCGCTGAGGTGGGCGCGTACGTCCTCCACTTCGCTGCGGCGCGCGGCAACCCGGCCCGCCACGTCCGTGTCCAGATCGGCGCCGAGATCCAGTGTGTCGTTGTCGTGCAGGATGCCGCAGCGGCGCGCCGCGTCCATGAGACTGTGGGTGTGCCGGGCAGCGTCCTTGCGCAGCTCATCGTGTCTCAGGAGAGCGCGCTCAGCCTCCCCTTTGAGGGTGGCCAGGCCCTCCTGGGCCCGGCTGAGGTGGCGGCCGCTCTCGGCGATGCCCTGGCGCTCGTTGCGCACGCGATCGCGCAGCTCCTTGAGACCGTCCTGCTGCTTGATGGCGTCGTGGTTCTTGTACTCGGCCAGGCTCGCGCTGAGCTTTTTGCACCGTCGTTCGGCGGTATCCCGCTCGTCCTGTGAGGAGGCCAGCTGCCGCTCGGCGGTGCGGCGGTCCTCCGCCGCCTCCATGATCGTCTCGCACTGCGCGGCTGTGTCCTGAATGCGTCCGGTGACATGGTCCACGCGGTCACGGGCATGGGTGCGCAGATAACTGGAGTATTCACGCAAGAAGGTCCGGACCGCGGTGTCCGCCCCAGTCAGGGCATTGAGGAGCGCTTGGATCTCGGCGAGGTTCTCGAAATCGCGGGCGGACTGCAGGATCAGGTCCTCGTCGACGGGGCGCAGGCCGGCGGTGAGGGTGTCGGACACCTTGACCGGGTCGAGGTCCTTGGCCAGGAGAGGGCGCCGGAGCTGGAGCAGAAGGTTGACCAGCTGGTTGTAGCGCTCGCGGCCCAGCCCGAACAGCCGGTCGTCGATCGCCTCCCGGTACGCCTCCGCCGTAGCGTAGGTGGCTCCTTCACCCAGGAGCTTCTTCAGGGCGTTCTCCCGCAGCGGGCGCGAGGCGGCGTCCAGCAGGCCGAAGTCGATGCCGACTCGGCCGTCGGTGACGAAGAAGAAGCGGGCCGGCGTGGACATCGGCTTGGTCACCCGCATGCCGATCCCTACGGTGACGGCTTCGATGACCTCACCGTCGGGTGCGGTGCGGGCGAACTCCATCCACACATAGCCGTATGCGGACTCCTGCCCTTTGTAGAGCAGGTTCGACTTCATGGTGCGCTCCTCGCCGCTGAACGGATCGAGACGCCTCGCGTCGAGGACACCGTCCAGGACCAGGGGGAAGAGAACCTCCAGGGCCTTGGTCTTGCCGGAACCGTTGTGCCCGCGCAGGACCAGGCGTCCGTCGGCGAAGACGAACTCCTCGTCGGTGTAGTCCCATAGGCCGATCACTCCGGCGCGGGTGGGCTTGAAGCGGACCTCCGACTGGTCAGCGGTGCGGGAGTGAGGGATGAGCGTCATCGAGAGGTTTCCTCAGTGGGGAAGTCAAGAGCGAACTGGCCGTCGTGCGTGGGGCGCGGTAGGACGGCGGTGATATTGCGGTAGCGGCCGGCCGCGGGCCGGATCAGAATCCCGCCGGGGACGATGTGGACCAGGCGCAGGTCCGCCAGGAGCGCGACCGCCTCCGCCAGTAGCCCGCCGGGATCGGCCTGCCACTTGTTGGTGAAGGACGAGGGGCCGAACTCCGCATAGAGCTCGGTGATCATCTGCTCCAGCGTGCCGTGTTCCACGAAGGGCAAGCTCGTCTGCCCCTCATGCTCCGGGGCGTCCGGATCGGCCTCGGCCGCATGCTCGCCAGCGTCCGCGTGCGGGTCGTGCGCCAAGGCTTCGAGCGTGCCCGCCTGCGGCAGGGCCATATCGATGCGGCTGAGCAGGTCCGCGTGTTCCTCACCTGGATCGGTGGGCAGGAGGTACTGAAGGCTGCTGGCCCGGTGCGGGTCTTCCCGCAGGTCCGCGATCTTCGCGAGCATCAGCCCGGCAGTCCGGTTGACGGCTCCGCCGCGGCCGGGGAACCGCTTGTCCGTAAAGTGCCCTGTGGTGTCGACGAGCATGATCCCCTCGGCCCGGCGCTCGACAGGCAACCCGGTCAGCCGTGCGATGTCCTCGGCCAGGGTGGGCTGGCGCAGCGCTGTCGCGGTCTCCGCGTCGGTGTCGCTGAAGTAGACCACCGGGTACTCGATCAGCAGCCGTCGGGCTCGCTGGGCAGCAAAGCGCCGACGGGGGTCGCGCCCGGTGCCGGCGGTCGGAGTGTCCAACAGCCCAGCAGCGCTGACCAGGTGCTGCAGCGGTTTGTTCGGCCGGAAAAGCGCCGCGCAGGTGTCGTGGTCGATGTCGAACAACGCGTCCCCGCGGTCGTGGTCACGGGCCCAGTCCTCCATGGAGCCATCGGAGATCCGCAGGGCACCCCGGTCGACGAGCCAATCCATCACGTCAACGACTGCGTCCTTGTGGCCTGGTGCGGTCGCATCGAAGCCCAGGTGCTCGATCGCGTTCGCGGACGGCGTGAGCAGTTTGACGAGATCGGCGAGGTTGATCTCGATGCGTGACCGGTGCAGGCAGGCCAGGATCAGGCAGAGGTAGGCCAGCCGCCGCCGGTCGAACGGTCGCTTGCTCTTCACCGTGAGGAACGCCTGGCCGGCGTCGAAGGCGTCCAGCCGCCGCAGCAGCCGTGCGTGACGGGCGCTTGTCTGCAAGGAGTAGCCGAACAGGTCACGGAAGTCCTTGGCCAGTTCGTCAGCCCATTGCAGCACCAGTGCAAGCGCCTTGGCCCGGGGATAGCTCTCGGTGACGACGCCGTGCAGCAGCATGAGCCGCGCCGCTTGCTGGTACGAGCCAAGGTCTGCGGTCTCCACGGAGGCGGCTACGCGATGGGCGGGCATCAGGACTTCTCCGTTCGGCGTCGGCGCATCGCACCATGGGGCTTGATCTCCAGAGCGAAGCCAGGCAGGTGCAGCGTGCCGGTCTCGGTCCGCAGCTGGCTGCCGCGCTCGTTCGGGACCAGGCGTAGCGTCAGGACGTCGCTGCTGCCGGTGCCGGAACGTAGTCGGCCCGCGACGACCGTTCGCACCTGCAGGGCACGGGTCAGCAGCTTGAGCACGGCGCGGGTCTCCGCCTCGTTCAGCACCCGGTCATGCGGCCCATGGTCCAGAAGATCCTTCGCGGCCTCCCGGTCCGCGGCCCGATCCGCCAACTGCTGCTCACGCAGCCGGGCATGGGCGCCACGGCGCGTGCGGACCGGCTGCGGGCCACCCGGTGCCGGCCGCTTGCCATGCCGGAACAGGCTGATGCTGACCTCCACGCCAGGCGCATCCCACCACGTCGTCCGCGGCGAGATCTGGTCATCGTCGTCGTGGGCACCCGACAGATGACGTACCGAGCGCAGGTCGAAAGCGGCGGACACGAGGGCGTTCGCAGCCTGCTCATCCGGCGCAGCCGCTGCCCACGCGGCAAGATGCCGGAGCTGGGTGGTCCGGCTCACCCCTCCTCGACGTGACTCCGTCACCTGCCGCAGCAGGGCGATGACCCCCGAAATAGCCGTGCGCGTCGCACCTTGCAGATGAGCGGCCTTGGTCTCCACAGGGCCGTCCGCCAAGAACCACTGGCGCAGCCCCATCCACCGCCGCCGCCAGTCCTCAAGCCGCGCGGCCGGCCGCATCATGGGCCGCTCATCCACTGCGGCGGCCCGCTCCAGCAGGGTCTCCACCCCGCTGTCTTCCACCTCGTACACGGCCTCGGCCAGCCGTGGCGCGTAGCGCTCCAGTTCCGCTGTGAACTCACTCATGTGCGCCAGTAGCGCATGCTTGTAGCGCAGGAACGTCTCGGGAGAGACATCCGTCGTGCGCGCGACGTCGTTCAGGGTCAGATAGAAACGCGCCGCCCGCTGAGTCATGTCCTCCAGTACGCTGTCGAGGCGTGCGAGCTTGCGGTACACCTCGTCTCGGTCGCCCTCCCGGTTCGCTGCTGCCAGCGCCTTGAAGTCCGCCAGGATGTCCGCGAAGACCAGCCGCGACAGGTTCGCGTCCTGCACGCGGGAGCCGATGACCTCCTCCACCGCGCGGTAGACGCGGTAGCCGATCTCCGTGAACTGGTAGACCGACTGCCGGTTCCGGTACGCAGCAAGATTGCCGCACCGCAAGGGATCTTCCACTCGGTAGAGGACCTGCTCGTCGTCCGAGGAGAGGTTGTCGAGCATGCCCCGCAGATTCAGGTCCGCGGCGGACGGTACTTCGTCGTGCTCCGTGGCGAGCTCCTTCAGCGCGTTCGCTACGTCGTCAGGGTGAACCTGCAACTGGTGCACGGCCCGCAGCACGTTCATCGCCCGCAGCACCCACAGATAGGCGACCGGATCATCGCGCTGCGTGAAGTTGAACAGTCGCAGGCGGTCGCTCACCGTCAATGAATCAAGATCGAATGACTCGGAGACTCCAGAGTCATCACGCTGGAACACTTACGCCGCCCCTCGTTTCGCCACGCATTGCGCATACCCTGACAGACACCACTGACAATCGAGGTCGGACGAGAAGCATCTTCCGCCCTCTTCAGCGCTCTCGGCAGAATCGGATGGCCTCGCCCCCTTCGAACGCTCTGCCGCCCCGACGCTGTCGCCGCCCTCGCAAGTCTCGGCAGCGCCCTCACCTGCGAACCCGTGCGCGTGGATTGGGGCGGCTGAACCAGTTCCTGGCCGCCGATCTTCCAGAACCGTTGGATTCGCCGAGTCGCCGCTCGGCGGCGGTGAACAGCGAGGAGCCTGCGACAGGTCGTGGTTCACGCGGGAAGGAGTGGGCATAGCTCTCGCCCCAGGCGAGCCCGGCCGCGTTGCCGTACGGTCGGATCGGTGCTGAGGGCTGCGTCGGCGAACTGATGAATGCGCCAGTACACCTGGAACCTGCGGACGGCGTTCGGAGCGGGCTGGTGGACGACCTGAAACACGTCGGTGGGGTCGGTGAGGTCGAGACGGACGGCGAGGCGGGCGAGGTCGGACAGCGGGTCGCCGAAGGCGGCGAGTTCCCAGTCCAGCAGCAGTGCCCCGCCGACCGCGGGCCTGACGAGGTGGCCCGGCTGCAGGTCGTGGTGCAGCAGTCTGGGCTCGATGTCCAGGTCCGTGGTGTCGAGTTGGCGGCGGAGCGCTGCCGCGGCGGGCGCGAGGTCGGGTGCGGCAGCCGTGTACGTGTCGAGACGGCCGTGAAGGTAGCGGTGCCAGGTGCGGTACTGCCGGGCTCCGGCGAGCCGACCGGTATGGGGGCCCGTGATGCGGTGGACCGCGGCGAGGGGGCCGGCCAGCTCGTGAAGGAGCTGGCCGGCGGGCACGGGCTCGGCGTGGGCCGCGGTCTGCGCGGTCCACGCCGGACTGCCCCCGGGACCGGACCCGAGGAGCTCGGGCGCCGGGGCGCCGTGCATGGTGAGGAGGGCCAGGGCGGCGGCCTCGTTGGCGGCGCGGTTCGGGTCGCTGTAGTGCTTGAGTACATACGGCACTGGGCCGTCGATGTACCAGACGCGGTTGGCCTGTCCGGTGGTGATTTCCCGGGCGCTGTCGGGAACCCTGCCGTCTATCGCCGCCACGGGTTCAGGCGACGTCGCCGAGATAGCCGGATGAGGGCTGGCCCGTGGCGAGGCCGGCGATCGGCTGCCGGAGGGCGTGGGGCAGCAGGTTCAGACCGGGAACCTTCTCCAGTTCCACCCATTCCAGGCCGGTCTGCACGTCATCTTCGGCGTGTCCGCCGAGGCGGCCGGGGTCGCCTTCGGGGGTGCAGTGGAAGATCGCTTCGATGCGGTGGGTGCCGGCCTCGGTGTCGGCGTGGTCGTGGTTGGCGCCGATGTACTCGCGCAGCCACAGCAGCTTGTCCACGGTGACGGTCAGGCCGGTTTCCTCGTGGACCTCGCGGCGGGCGGTCTGGTCGAGGGGTTCGCCGGGGTTCTGGCCGCCGCCGGGCAGGAAGTAGCAGTCCTGGCCCTCCCAGTTGGCTCGTTGGAGCAGGACCTGACCACCGTGGACGACGACGGCTTTGGCGGAGGTGCGGATGGTCGGGGTGACAGGCTCGGCCACGAGTGGGCTCCAACTCTGCTTCGGTGGTGGGTGGGAAGGGTTGTCAGCGTTCAGTCTTGCCGAATCCGCGGTGGCGTCCGGCTACCTTCGCGAAGATCAGCTGCCAGGGTCCGGCCAGTCGTACGAATGGCTGGAACGGGCTGGCTGCGACCAGCGATGCCAGGTGGGCCGGGGACGTCCGGGGCAGGGGGGCGAGACCGGGCGGTGGGGTGACGGCCGCGTGCAGGGCCGGGGCGAGGGTCAGTAGCCGGGCGGTGGCCACGGGGCCGTGCAGCAGCACGCCAGCAGCCGCGACGGCCGTCCAGACGGGCCCGACCCACCAGGCGGACAGGACGGCCGCCGCGATCAGCGGGGCGCCGAGCAGCCAGGCGGCCTCGTCCGCCCACTCCCGGGCCACCAGGACCACCCTGGCTGGGCGGGAGAGGGCGGAGGGAAGGTGCGCGACGGCGGCAGCGTGGCGGTCCGGGCGGGCGGAGGCCGTGAAGGCCAGCGCGTGGAGGTTGGCCAGTCCGGAAGGTTCGGTGTAGGGCTCGTCGAGGACGGCGACGGTGGAGGCGGTGAGGTCGGCGCCGAGCAGGGACAGCCGGTGCCCGGTGCCGAGGTCTTCCATCGGTTCGGGGAAGCCGTCGAGCGCTCGGACGGCAGGGAGATGGACGGCCATGCCGCAGCCCACCCCGTACACCATGGGCCGCATCCACATCCGGACCGCCTCCGGCAGACGTGAGGCGGCCAGGAAGCGGTGGAGGCGGACGCGGGCGAGTTCGATGCCGAGGGAGCGCCGCAGCTGGTAGGCCCATTCCCCCTCCAGCAGCAGACCGACCGGGCCGGCCGGAAAGGGGCGGCGGGCCAGCAGCGGCAGCCGCTGCTGCTGGATCAGGGCCGGGGCGTGCCGGGTGCGGGTCCGGTGTGCGGTGGCCTCGGTGGCGAACGCCTGAAGAGTGCGGCGGTCGGGGGCCGCGTCGGCGTCGTAGACCACTGCGTACGTGTCGTCAGCGTGCTCGTCCTCCCTCCACCCGAGCGGGCCGAGAACCCGCTGCAGGCGGTCGAGGGCGAAGTTGAGCTGTCCGGCTTTGCGTCCGCCGACATCGGGCTGGTGGAGGTGCACCAGCGGCAGCCCTCCGTCCGGCAGGCGGGCGGCGAGGGCCGTCACGATGTCGGCGGTGGTCGGCTCGGTGTCGAACAGTTCGGTCAGCACCCGTAGCCGGTCGGCTGGTCGTTCGGCGTTGACCGTCTCGGCGACCTTGCGGCAGCGGTCGGCCGGAAACAGGCCCCGCAACTGCCCTGCCTCTAGCGGGGCGTGGGCGGTCAGGGCCGCCAGCCGGTCGCGGTGTCCGGCACGTGCGGAGACTTCGCGTTCGGTGGTGATGACCACGACGGCGGCGCGGTCGCGTGGGTAGTCGAGTGCCCTGAACGCGGTCACCGTCTCCTCCGCGATGGTCTGCTCACGCAGCATCGGCAGTAGCACCACCAGCCACGGCACCGCGTCCTGCCTCGCCTGCGTCCCAATGGGTGTGCTGCCGGCGGAGGCGAGGAGCCATCTCGCGCATACCTCGACCGCGATCAAGGCCCACAGCGCGCGGGCCAGCAGCAGTGTCAGCAGGACGGGCACGGTGGCCTGCAGCCACATCTCGGCCGCGGTCACCGTTCTCCCTCCATCAGGTGGTAGACGCTGCGCATTTGGTCGGCGACGAGGGGCCAGGCGAACTGTTCCGCCCGTTCGCGGGCGGAGGACCGCCTGGCGGCGTGCGCGGCGGTGCCGGTCTCGGCGAGGACCTTCTCCACCGCCTCCGTCGCCGCGGCGGCGTCGCCGGGCGGGGGGAGCTGGGCTGCCTCTCCCGTGTAGTGGCGGATGCCGCCGACGTCGGTGGCGACGACCGGCGTGCCGCAGGCCATCGCCTCCAGGAGCGCGTTGTTGGCGGTCGCGTCGAGTAGCGGCAGCAGCATCACGGCTGCCTGCCGGTACAGCGCGACCAGGGTCTGCTCGGCGACGCCTTCGAGGACGCGAGCGGCCGGGTGCCAGGCCCGGGTACGGGCCTGGCGGGTGACGACGACCAGCTCGACCCCGTCGCCGTAGCGGCGATGCAGCCGCTCGTGGACCGCGTCCAGGACGGTCCAGTCCCGCAGCCACCAGCCGACGGTCAGCACCAGCGGCCGGTCCGACGGGAGCGGTGCGGGCGCCGGAGTGAAGGCGGTGGTGTCGATCCCGTGGGGTACCAGGTGCACGCGGTCGGCGGGCACCAGGTCGGCGAAGAACGCCTGCTGGTGCGGGTCGAGGACGACGATGCGTTCGGCGGTCGGCGCGAGCTTTCGCCACGTGCGGGCCGGCAGGTGCTGCTGGAGGTATGCGGGCGGCTGGTGATAGGTGACGGCGGTCGGGCCGAGGCGGCGGCGGGAGAACCAGTACTGCTCGTCCCCGTACAGCACGTGGGCGGCCGAGCGAGAGGCCAGCAGGTGCAGGTCGGTGGCGCAGTGCTCGGCCGGGTAGAAGGGCAGCGGGCAGCTTCGGGCAAGCAGACGGTGGGCCTGACCGGCCGCCCTGGTGGCGAGCGGTCCGGCGGGTGGGGTGATGCGGCGGACTTCGGGGAGGTGGTCGAGAAGGCGGTCGTAGCCGCCGTGGGCGGTGTGCCAGGGGACGCGGACGACGGAGGCGATCACGGCGGCTCACGCCTCCTTCGGGGCGAGTAGACCGAGGGATCGCAGTCGGCCGGTGATGGCGTGGGGGCGGTTGAGGTGGACGACGGGCTGGCCGTCGGCCTGGTCCGGGTGGAGATGTTCGGCCCAGCGGCGGCGGTGCCGGCGGTGGTGGGCCGGGCCCCACCACAGGATCGAGTCGCGGGCGAGCAGGTGGCTGAAGGTCTCCCGGTTCCCGGCGAACAGCTCCTGCCGGGTGCCGGCCCGCCGGAGCGAGCGGTGGATCAGCCGGGGCAGGCAGATCTTCAGCGGCAGGTCGAGCCAGAGGACGAGTTCGGCGCGGGCCAGCAGTGTCTCGCCGACTTCGCCGCCGTAGTTGCCGTCGGCGATCCAGATGTCCGAGGCTAGTGCGTTTCGGACGCGGGCGTGGAAGAGCTCCGGGCCGACAGGGGTCCACCTCGGTCCCCAGAACAGCTCGTCCAGGTCGAGGTGGGGCAGGCCGGTGTGGGCCGCGATGGCGGCGGCGAGGGTGGACTTCCCGGAGGCGACCGGGCCGACCAGCGCGATGCGCTTGGGTATCACGGAAGCCTCCTCGCGACGGCGTCTGCGAGCCGTTCCAGCAGGTGAGGGGTGTGCACTCCGACGGTCACCTGCATCACCGGCACCCGGGCGACCAGGTCGTCCATGACGTCGGCGGCCTGCCGGGCCAGTTCGCCCTCGGGACGGGTGCGGTCGGCGAACCACGGGTGCAGCCAGTCCTCGTCGTGCGGGGTGCAGCACACTGCGGCGAGCGCGGCGCGAGCCGCCGCCGCGCCAGGGAAGGCGATGCTGATGTCCCGGTCGTCGTCATGGAGCCGCGGGAGCACGACGAGCCGCAGCGGGGCGCTTTCCCTCACACGGACGGCGAAGGCGCCAGCGAAGTCGTTCGGGGTCCACGAGGCTTTGAGGGGCGTGCCGAAGTCGGTCGGCAGCACGCTGTGCGGCGGAAGGCTGCTGTTCGGGGCTAGCGCGGACAGGGTGCCGCCGGCGATCCGGACCGAGATCGGTACCCCGACCACGCTCGCGGCCGACTCGGTGACCAGTACGCGGTCAGACCCGACGAGGTCGGCGCGGCGGTGGGCGGCCAGGGACGTGAGCAGGGTGGTCTTGCCGGCCCCGGATGGGCCGACGATCAGTATCCCGTGGCC
Source organism: Streptomyces sp. NPDC093111 (assembly GCF_040683955.1). Lineage (NCBI taxonomy): Bacteria > Bacillati > Actinomycetota > Actinomycetes > Kitasatosporales > Streptomycetaceae > Streptomyces > Streptomyces sp. NPDC093111. Next base: position 208,662 of record NZ_JBFBNW010000006.1, read on the forward strand.
GTCGACCGTGGCGGCTGCGGCGTGGAAGGTGGTCCAGCCGCGGTGTTCGGCGCAGCGCAGGACGACCTCGCGGATCACCCGCAGGGCGTACCGCTCGCCGCGGTCGGTCCCTGGGTGCAGCACGATGTGAAGCCGGCCCGTCGCGTCGCGGGCGTACAGGTGGTCTGCCGGCAGGTGCGAGGCGGGGTCGGGCCTCCACCAGCGGACCTGCCCGAGCCATGAGGACAGGTACGGCTCGCCGCGGAACGGCAATACCTCCAGCGACTGTGCATCGGCCAGGCGGGCTCCGTGGTCGCGAAAGAGGTTTTCGCTGTGGTGGATGCGTATCTGCGTGAGCTGCCCGCATAGCGGTGCCGGCGAGGTCTCGGGGGAGAAGTTCTGCAGGTGGATGCTCTGGTCAGCGTGGAAGGTCTCGTCGGTGCGGACGTCGAAGCGGTGCCCGGCGAAGGCGACCGGCCCGTTGCTGCGGCCGCTCACCTCCGTCCCCCTGTTGCCGCCATGGCGTCGGGTGCCGGAATGAGGAGTTCTTCAGTGGCGCCGTGCACCAGGCGTCGGGCGATGTCTATGCCCATCTTCACCGCGTGGTCCATGTTGCCGATCTCGTACCGCCACGTCCCGAACCGGCCTCGTGGGTAGATTCCTTGGGACTCCATCCACGGCACCACTGTGTCCAGGGCCTCATCACGGTCGAGGGTGGGTATCGGGTAGGCGTAGTCGATCAGTTCCAGGTGGGTACTGGCCAGCGGCGCGTCCTCGGGGACGAGGCCGTGGCGTCGCAGGGCCTGGTCGCAGTCGCGGATGAGCCGGCGGTGGTCCAGCCGGGTTCCCGGCAGCAGGGAGGTCTCGGTCATCCACGCACTGAACGCCATTGTGTCGGCGCCGGGGACGTTGGCAGGCGCGTACTTGCTGAAGTTCGTGGCTCGGTAGAACGGCACCTCAGGCTGGGGGAAGTACAGCCAGGACCGTTCGTCGGTGGTCGGGGTCTCGTAGCCGAGGCCGACCATGGCCACCGTGGTGTGCCGCAGCCGTCCGGCTGCCGCTCGCACCGTGCCCGGGGCGCCGGCCGTGATGGCGGAGAGCTGGTCAAGGGGACCGGTGGCCACCAGGTGGTCGAAGCCGATGAGCTCGCCGTCGGAGAGCGTGACAGTGCGGGCGGCCGGGTCGACGGCGACCGCGCGGACTGACGTCCGCAGGCCGTCGTCGAGCCGTGCGGCCAGGCGGCGCCAGATCTCTCCGGTGCCGCCGCGGACGGGGAAGGCGAAGGTGGCGTTGGGTCCCCACCGGCGGGCCGGCGGAGCGGTCCCCGAGAAGGCAGCCAGGATTTCACCGGGATCGACCGGGGCGACGCGTTCAGCGACCCAGGACGAGGCCATCTGCTCAGGAGACATCGCCCAGACCTTGGAGTTGTACGGGCCGAAGAACCGCTCCACCAGGCCCGATCCGTACATCGCCTGCAGCCACGTGGCGAAGTCCATACCCGCGGCCTTCCCCTCCTCGCGCCGCTGGCAGGCGCGAAGAAGATCGTGCACACACGCCTCGGCGTCCTCGGCCGGGAGACGGTGGAGGTATTGCTGGAAGGGGTAGGGCACCCATCGGTCGCGGAAGCGGATGTAGGACGACCGGTCGTGATGCAGCAGCTCGTCGGGGGCGAACAGCTCGGCAAGCAGCCTGTCGAACTCGCCGAAGTGGGAGAAGACCACGTGCCCCCCCAGGTCCCAAGTGAAGCCGGCCGAATCGACCACGGACGAGGCAAGTCCGCCGGGCAGAGGGGCCGCCTCCAGCAGCGTCCAGGAACGGTGACCCAGCCGCTTCAACTCGTCCGCACAGGCCAGGCCACAAGGGCCGGCGCCGAGAATGACAATCCTCTCGGAGGGTAAGACGTGCGGTGAATCGGGCATGAAGCCTCCTTCGATCGGCAGGCGGTAAAGCTATGGCCCGCGTCCGGCGGGCGGCGGTGACAGAACGGGGGCGGGGTGACCCCACCGCCGATGCACGAAGAAGCGGCGGGGGCACCCTGCTCAGCGTCGGCTTCGACCACGAGGGGTTGGTGCGTGAGCGCGGGCCGCCGACAGGGTCCGGCCGGCGCAAGCCGGAGGAGCCTCAGGTCGCCGGCCCCTCGGTGTCCGGGTCCACGTGTGCGTTGTGGATGTGGAAGTAGGCCACCTCCACCTGCTCCTCGAAGCCCTTGCCGTCCGCGAGCGCCTGGAACATCGTCTCGCTGACGGACCGGCAGTAGTCGCAGGTCTCCACGTCAGCGGGTCCCTCGCGGCGCGCCATGGCCGCACGGGCCTGCTCCACTGCTTCGGGAGACAGCCCGTCCAACAATTCCTCGGTCAGGTCCGTGTCATCGCTCACGCCGCCATCGTGGCCACTGCGGACCCTGGAAACTCTTTCACTTGAGCGAGAGTCCCAGCTGCCCCTACATGCCGATCCAGCCCGCCATGTTCCGCAACGGCTCCGGCGTCCGGCGGGAGAGGTGAACGAGCCCGCGGATCGTCTCCCTGGCACCAGGGTGATAGCGGGTCTGCTCCGGCGCCGCTCGCCGCGCCGCCCAGAGCGACCTCAACGACGGCTCTGCTTTGCCCAGTTCCATCTCAATGAGGGCCCGGTCGATGAAGAAGTGCGCGCGGCGAGACGTCGCGATCGAGGCCGGCAGCTTGATCGCCTTGGCTTGCCGCAGCGCCTCGTCGTACTGACGCATCTCCATCGCCACGGTCATCTCGTGCAAGGCCACGTTCACCGGGCCGAAATTGAGCCAGTGCACCTTGCTGGCGTCTCCGACCCGCCCCGCGTACTCGCGGGCCCGTGCGATGTGGTCGGCGGCCGCGCTAGCGTCCTCCGCCCGCGCGGCAAGCACGGAGCCGCCGAGGTGAAGCTGGCCAGCGACGGTGAGGGCTTCGCGGGTCGAGTCGCCCGGGCCGAGCAGTCTGTGGCCGGAGCCGACCAGGCGCAGGCCGATGCCGTACTCCCCTTCGCGGAAGTAGACCAGTCCCCGGAAGTACTGCCGCATGGCCGCCAGGCAGGGATCCGAGGCCCGCTCCGCGGCCCAGCCGAGCCGGTCGAGGGCGACGCTGGCGAGATCGAAGTACCCCAGCTTCACCGTGACGTCGTGCGCGGTGCGGTAGGCGGAACCGAGGGCCTGCCACAGCTCCGTCGTCGGCGAGCGCCAGCACAGGACGGTCAGCTCCGTGATGACGTCCGGAAGGGCTGCCGCCGCCGCGTGCAGATGGGTGGCGCGGACATGGGCACACAATTCCTCGGTGGCGGTGACGAGCTCCTCGGCCGTGCGCGTGGTGACCTGGGGTTCGTCGCCGAGGTCGTACAGGTCGAGGGACTCACGGATCGGCCGGATCAGCTCCGCGAGCCGGTCCTCCTGCATCTGCGTCACGTACGGCTGACCCGTCAGCACCGTGACATCGATCCGCAGCGCCCGCGCGACGGCCGCGACGAAGTCCGAGGACGCCGGCCGGGCTCCGCACTCGACCTGGGTGAGCCAGCTGTACGAGTACGGAATCCGGTCGGACAGCTCCCGCTGCGTCAGCCCCGCCAGCCTCCGCTGCTCCTTGATCCGCGTACCGGTGTGGTCCCCGTCCCGCGTCGGCATACCGGACTCCCGTCTCTGACCCGTCACCCGGAACGCTACGCGCTGCTCTCTGCCGCGAGAGGCGGATTCACAGGGGACTCCGCCAAGTTGGCGGCGGCCCGGCTGTGATCGGATACCCCCATGACCACTCCGACCCTGTACCTGTTCAGCAGCGCAGCCCCGCCGGTCTTCGACGTCGCACGCGTCATCGAGGAGGCGCAGGCCGACGGATGGGACGTATGCCTCGGTCTCACCCCGACGGCCGCCCGCTGGCTCGCCGACTCCCTCGACGGCCTCGCCGCCCTCACCGGCCACCCCGTCCGCTGGGACTACCGCCTCCCCGGACAGCCGGACGTATGGCCGAAGCCGGACGCCGTGATCGTCGCGCCGGCGACCTTCAACACGATCAACCAGTGGGCGCTCGGGATCACGGACAAGTGGCTCGTCGGCGTAGTTGCCGAGGGCATCGGCAAGGGCATCCCCATGGCGATGATGCCGTGCGTGAACCGGGCATACGTCGCGCACCCGCAGTTCGAGCGCTCGATCGACGCACTCCGGAGCGCGGGGGTTCGGGTGCTGTACGGCGAGGGCGGCTTCATCCCGAACGAGCCGGGCCAGGGTAATCCCGCCACGTACCCGTGGCGGGCCGCCCTGGACGCCGTCGCCGACAACCTCGGCCCGACCTCCATCGCCTAGATTCCTTCCCGCCGTGCCGGAACGGAGTGCACGGGCAAGGCCCTGTCACTGCGACCCGCGGGACGCAGAACGGCCGGGTCCGCCCCCACCTCACCCAGGCCCTCCTTTTGCTCCCTGTGAAGACGAGGCCCTGGAACGGATCAGGGGGGCTTGAGGCTGGGAATCGGCCGTGAGCTTGAAGGCCCCAGCGCGGGGTCGCTCCGTCCAGATGGTGCGACCCGGGCGTTACGCCCTGCCGCCTATTGCCGGGCGAACCTGGTTCATCTGGGTCATGACGCCGAAGACCGTTCCGATGGCCGCCACGATGCCAGACGCGGCACCATGAGGCGAGCTCGGCCGCTGTGTGGAGGACGAGGTCAGGGCCGGCGGCGGTGAGGTCGTCGACGTCGGCGTATCCGTAGCTGACGGCGACGGCCTCCAGGTCGGCGGCGTGGGCGTGACGGATGTCGCTACCGGTGTCGCCGATATAGGCGGTCGCACCGTATTGCCGGTGCATCAGCTGGAGTTTGAGCGCCTTGCTACCGGCCTCGTCCCGCGAGAGCAGCACCCGCGGCATCGCGTCCTCGTCGAGATTCCGTCGCAGCAGGCGTTCGACCGTGGTGCCGTGGCTGCCGGTCACGATGCCGTACCCGGCGCGGCCCGCAAGATCACCGAGGACGCCGACGAGGTCAGGCATGACGCCATGCCCGTCTTCGTCGGCAGTGAGGTCGGTGAGCCCGGCATGCCGCTGCCAGAACAGCTCAGCCGCCTCGTACGGGATCCAGCGGGTCAGCGACTGGCTGAGCACGCCCTGATAGATCTGGGGCAGCTCGTCCGGACCGGCCAGGTCGGGCAGATCCCACAACTCCATCTCGCTGCGGGCGGTCTGGTAAGCGCGCCAGGCCCGTTCGCGGGAGTCGTGCAGGACGCCGTCGAAGTCGAAGATCAGCACGTTTCCTCCAGCTGGACGAGGGGCACGCCGCACCAGGCGAGCAGGTGGGGGTGGGGGAGCCGGGCAGCGAGGTCACCGAGCTCGGCGGTCGCGTGCTGCCAGGTCGAGGCGGGGCCGAGCGGCGCCAGCAGCAGGGTGCTGCCGGCCTGTACCGGCTCGAACCGGCCCTCGGCCCACCGGGTGACCGCTTCCTCGACGTTCCGGGTATCGATCCGCGGAGCCTTGGGTGCCGGACGGCCTCGGAAGGGCAGCATGGGCTGGAGTAGAGCCGCGGGCTGGTGCCGCCACCTGCGAAGCACCGGCGTCCGTGAGCTCACCGGAATGTGCAGTGCTTCCTGCAGGACGAGCGCGGCGTCGATCATGGCCCGCTGGAGACGGTGCGCCTCTCTCGCCGTGGCTGCTGCTCGCTCCGGGTTGTAGGTGCGGGGCAGTTGTTCACCCCGGGCGACGCCGTAGCAGAGCATGGCCGTCGCGAGCGCCGGCAGGCAGGAATCATCGTCGGGAAGGCGCTGGTCGACGGCGGCGGCCACCGTCTTCAGGTCGGTGCCGAACGCGACGATGATGGCGGCCAGGTCGACGAGCGGGGTGAGCAGTTCGTTGTCGCGGCGGTAGGCGTGGGTGAGGTGGCCGGTTTTGCGCAGGCCGCCTTCGGCGTCGATGAGCCACTTCTCTGCCTCGCACCGGCCGTCCGGCACCGAGGACCCCATCGACATCACCCAGCGGTGCAGCCGGGGCAGGACCATCCCTGGGTTGCCGCTAGTGAGCGCGGTGGCGACCGTCTTCAAGGCCGCCGGGATGGGAGCGGGAGCGCGCAGGCTCATCGCAACGGGGAGCTGGACGGAGCGGTCCAGGGCGTAGCCGACTGCGTCGTCGAGCCAGAAGTCCCCACGCGGGGGCAGCTGGACGGACGTGCTCAGGTCTTCGCTGATCACCATGGCTGGTGCGACACCCACGGTGGCCGGCGTCAGAGCGCTCGACAACGCGGTGGCCGTCGCGCGGGCCGCGTCACCGAAGATGCCGGGCGGAACCCAGGACGCCACCACCGGTTGCCGGCCGTGCCGGGTCGACAGGGTGAAGGCGGCCCTGGCGGGGGAGCGGCGCCGCAAGCCCGGCCATGCGGCCAGTGCTGAGTTCTCCCTCCCCGGCCGGAAGCCCACCACGCTCACCGGCGCTTTGGTGCGGCCGAGCCACGTGGCCTCCTTGACCAGGTAAGTGTCGAGCGCGCCCGAGGCGAGGCGGCGGGTGGAGGCCCAGCGGGAGCGCGGCAGGACGGTGACCGAGATGCCGGCGTCCCGCAGCGGTTGGGCGTCGTCGTCACGGAAGACCGGAACAAGGACGTCGGCGTTGCCGGGTTCGGCCAGGCGCTGCGCGAGGGACACAAGGGTCCGGCCGGTCAGCGGCGGGTCGTCCACCAGCAGGACCCTGGGCCGGCCCGGCGTGATTCGCTCGCCCGGTCGTACGGAGGCGAGGTGGACGTCGAGCCCTTCGCGGGCGAGGCGGGCGGCGACGAGAGGAGCGAGATAGGCCCCGCCCGTCCGCACGCCCACCACCGCGACCGGCCATCCGTTCGACTGGGCTGACAGCCACAGCTCGGAGAGCTGGACGATGTCGGGCCACTCCACGCCCTGGATGGCCAGGGACGCCGGGAGGTGCACGATCGACTCGTCGCTGGTCAGCTCACATGGCACGAGATCTGCGTCTGGGGCGGCCACCTGCATCTCGCCGCGGATGAGCCGCCCGGCGGCGCGCAGGGTGGAGGCCCGCAGCCGCTCGGCCGTCGGCAGGCGACGGTCTTCGGACCGGACCCAGAGTGCGGCGAGCGTCTCGTAGCAGCGCAGGGCGCTGACCGCCTGGCCCGCGCTCGCGACGAGGTCGCGAGCGAGGGCGCCGACGGTCAGCGGCCTGACAGGAACCGTGGTCATGCGGTTGCCTCGCGGCGGGCGACGGCGTGCACGAGACGGCCGAGCTCCCGGTAGGGGCTCTGGATGGAGGCGGCCCACTCCGTGGCCAGCGCCTTCTGGAAAACGTCCTCCTCCGGTCGCCAGTCATTGCCGAGGTGGTCGTGGAAGATCCGCACGCCCTGCCAAGGCAGCGGGACCAGGCCGTTGTCGCTGGCGAGCTGGTTCAGACGGTAGGGGGCGTCGCCACGCGTGATGATGCCAAGGTTGCCCATGCTCGCTGCCTGGGTGGTCTCGATCTGGGCCAGGGCCGTGTCGTACTGGCCGCGCAGGGCTTCGCGCACTCCGACAGCGAGGGTGTTCTTGGTGAGAACGCTGAGGATGCCGCCGGGGGCGACGAGTCGGGCGAGATTGGCGATGGGCTCGGCGGAGTCGGGCAGGTACATCACGACGCCGTGGCAGCACACCGCGTCGAAGACCTCGCCGTCGAAGGGCAGGTCGTAGATGTCGGCCTCGACGAGCCTCACGTCCTCGGCCAGGCCGGCCGCGGCCAGCTTCTCCTCGGCGCGCTTGAGCATGTCGGAGGAGACCTCGGCCCCGGTGATGTGATGCCCTGCCGCTGCCAGGCGCAGCACCATCTCGCCGTCGCCGCAGCCGACGTCCAGGACGCGGGCGGGCTTGTCGCCGAGCTCCTCAAGGACGCGGCGCGCCACGATCTCGTGCCGCAGCCTGCCGCGCCCGCCCTCGGAGTAGGAGGCGTAGTCGGTGCCGACGGTGCCGAAGTCGCTGGATTCGGTGTTCATGCGGAGAACTCCTTCTTGATCTGGGGCCAGTGCTCGACGAAAAAGCGGAATGAGGGGTAACGGTCGCCCGCCAGCGCGGCGCCGGCCTCACCCGCGGGGGCGAACGTGCCGGCGCGTAGGGCCTGCCGGATGCGGACGAGGCTCGGTATCCGCTGGGCCAGCTGCGGCACGCGCGCGCGGGTCTCGGCGTATGGGAGCCACGCGGCGAGCTGGGCGGGGCTCATCTCCTCCCACACCACGACGTCGAGCAGCCCTTCGCCCAGGCGCAGGGCGACCAGATGCGGCACCGCAGTCTTTCCCGGCCCGGCACCCCGGTGTCCCAGCGGCGTGACCCGCCCGGGATACCCGGTGCGCAGGTCGGTCAAGTGCTCGGCGAATACGGTCCCCAGGTGGCACGACAGGCAGGGGCAGACCGAGTCGGTGCCGGTCAGATCGTTGAGGGCGAAGATCCGCTCACCCATGCCCGCTCCCCGTCGCCGTGGTGATGGCGGGGCCGTAGAGCTGGTAATAGGCGTCGACGATCCCGGACTCGGCCAGGATCTCGTTGGTGGCGGCGAGGTTGTGTCCGGGCTGCAGCCGCCGCTCGCCTCCCTGGGCCACCGCGACCGCGCCGACGGCGAGCCCGGCCATCACCAGGTCCACGTACCTGTTGGACAGGCTCTCGGCGAAGTGGAAGTTGATGGGCATGCCGTGACCCACGACGACGACCTCCGACCCGTCGGGGAACAGGTAGCCGGTGCCGAGCACGCCCCGGTCCCGCACCGCCTTGCTGCCCTCGCGCAGCTCGTCAAGCGCGAACTCATAGTTCCGGCTCGTGGTGCTGACCAGGAACGAACGAGGGGGCAGGAGCCTGGCCTGCTCCAGACCGAAGCTGCGGCTGCCGACGCAGCCGATGACCAGCCGCGGCTGGTGGGAGTCCACCAGCTCGGTCAGCGACCGGCCGGTGAGGAAACCTTCCTCGTGCGCGGCGACCAGGCGCGTGATGTCGGCGTCGAACACCGCCACCCGCATCCGCCGACTGTCCAGGACGCGGGCCACCTCGCGGCCGATCCGGCCGAAGCCGAGCACAAGTGCAGCCTGGCCCTCGAACTTCTCGTCCGGAAGCAGCCGCAGGGTGTTTCGGACCGCGGCGTCGGCGATGCCGTAGGACTCAATCATGCCCTTCATGTCGCTCTCGGCCACGCTGAACAGCGGGAGCGGGAGGTCGAACCCGGCCAGCTTCCGGATACCGGAGGTGGTCTGCTCCACAAGACCGATGAAGTGCCCGGCACTCTCGGGAAGTTCCTTCAGCACCATCGGCAGGACGTATCCTCCGTCGTCCATGACGATGCTGCGCTTGCCCGCCGCGGTCACCCGCGACACATGGTCCTCCAGCCCCACACGCAGGTCCCGGTAGCGCCACACCGTGATCCCGAGACGCTGCACGAGGTGGGCGTCGACACGGCGGGAGTTGGCGTACTGGTACTCCTTGTCGATCACCGTCATGTGCGCCGGATCGACGCCGAGCTCGACCAGGCTGTTGACCAGGACAAGGAAGTCACGCATGTGGTGGATGGTCAGTACCAGCCCGACGTCGGCGAGCGGCTTGTTCGGCCAGCGCTCCGGCAGCGTGCTCGTCAAGGGCAGCTCCGAGGCGACGGCGGCCATCTCCGAGTCGGTGAACGGCAGATGTGTGACGGTCTGGAAGAAGAACGTCCGATCGTGGAGGTTGCCCTTCTCGAAGGTCGCCACAATCCGGTGGGTCCGGTCCGCGACCGCGGCGGGATCGGCCGGCGCGGCCAGCGCCAGACGCCCCCGCCCGCCGTCGGCGAGCGCGCACACCCAGGATCCCTGCTCGTCGTCGAAAAGCATCTCGCGTACGAGGGGAGCGGCACGCAGGCGCTCGACGAGCGTGTCGGTCAGCTGCTGGGCCTCGGCCTTGCGGCCGACGAAGTCGACCGAGTGGACCACGGGCGACTCCAGAAAAAGGGACATGGGTTTCCTCTCAATTCAGATGGGGCCGATGGTGAAGAGCCGGGCTTAGCGGTCGCCGGGCGGTGTGAAGATCAGGCAGCGGCCCATGACGGTCATGCCGCAGGCGACGAACGGCGTCGGATCGTCTCGGGTCACCGCGCGCACGACCTCCAGGCCCTGGCGGGCAGCCACCGTGTGCGCGGCCCGGATCAGCGGCCGACGTGCGCTGGGTGCCGCCCACAGCTCCGCCAGGAGCAGCTCGCTGCTGGCTTCGTTGTGCTGGGCGAGGGCCAGCAGCAGCGATCCGGTCTGCGGGTCGAGCAACAGGTGCTCGGGCTGGAACCGCGCGTCGTCCCGCCATCGCCGTAGCGTCGCCTCAGCGAACCCGACCGGATGCCCACCGAACTGGCGCGCCGCCGCAGCAACGTATCCATCCAGGTCGTCGAACCCGACGCCGTTGCCGACGATCTCCATACTCCCCGTGAGCGGGACACCGCGCAGGACGGTCACCTCGTCCAGCACACACCACTCCGCTCCGGCGAAGAACTCGGCGGCGCCAGGCCGGTCCAGAGGCACATCCGTGGTCACCAACGGCCACACGACCAGTCCGGTGACCTCTCGCAGCAGCTGCGAACCCAGACCGGACCGGCGTACGCGCGGATCGACGACCGGCCCCCACAAACGGGCGCGAGCCTCGTGGGGTTCGGGGTGCCGGACCGCGCACCACCCGACCAGTTCCTCGTCGGCTCTGGCGAGCACGAGTACCGGAGGCGCGCCGGTCAGAGCGTTCGTCAGTCTCGACCGCACCAGCGAGGCACTGACCGGGCGGTCGTCGCTGAACCCCGCGATGCCCCGCTGTCCAACGACCGCGAGCTGCTCACACAGCCCGTCCGACAGGGCGCCCGCATGTACGGCGATGTCGATGGAATCGGTGCTCATGCCGCCTCCCCGTGTCCTGCGAGGCCAACCGGGCGGGCCGTGGGGTCGGATGCTGCCGTGGCGTTGGCCGTCTTCGACGGCTGCTCTTCGGCAGAAGCCATGTCCGGGATCGTCACCGCTGCTCCAAAGTTGCGGGAGTCGTTGGACTCGTCAGCGACCATGCAGCCGACCAGCGTCAGACCGATCAGGTTCGCCCCGATCAGGACGAGGCCGGAGGTTCGGCCCTGCGAAGCCCGGTGCCGCCCCCGCGTCTGCCTCAGCCCACCCGCCGGTAACGAAAAAGAGGCACTCACCGCCCGATCACCCCCGCAGCGATCCGGCGCCCCTGAGAAGCGCGGGCGGTTGCGACGGCCCGGATCGCCTGAATGACAGCGATGTGTGAGAACCCCTGCGGGAAGTTGCCCAGCTGGCGCTGGTGCTGAACGTCCCACTCCTCGGCGAGCAGGCCGAGGTCGCTGCGGATCCGGAGCAGGCTCTCCAGGAGGATCTCGGCTTCGTTGACGCGGCCGATGGTGCAGAGCGCCACGATCAACCACCCCGAGCCGATGAGGAAGGTGCCCTCGTCGCCGGCGAGGCCGTCGACGCCCGGCACCTCGCCCCCGGTGCGGTAGCGCAGCAGGAACCCGCCCGTCGTGGACAGCTCCTGCTGGATCGCCTCGACCGTGCCGATGACCCGCTTGTCGTCCGGCGGCAGGAACCCGGTCGTCACGATCTGCAACAGGGAGACGTCCAGCTCCGTCGAGCCGTACGACTGCGTAAAGGTGTTGCGTTCCTCGTCGTATCCTCGCTCGCACACCTGCTGGTGGATCGCGTTGCGCAGCTCACGCCACCTCTGCAGTGGCCCTTCGGCACGGCCACCCTCGATGAGCCTGACCGCACGGTCGACCGCGCACCAGGCCATCACCTTGGAGTGCACGAAGTGCCGGCGCGGACCACGGACTTCCCAGATTCCCTCGTCCGGCTGCTCCCAGAGGATCTCCAGGCACGCGACGAGGTCCGTGATGATCGGGGCTACGACAGCAGCCAGCTCCGGATCGTGCTCCTGGGCCGCGTACAGGGCGCCGACGATCTCGCCGTACACATCGAGCTGTAGCTGCTTCGCGGCTCCGTTCCCGATGCGGACCGGGGCGGAGTTCTCGAAGCCAGGCAGCCAGCCGAGCTCGGCCTCGGTCAGCTCTCGGCTGCCATCGACCCGGTAAATGGCCTGCAGGCTCTCGGGCCGGCCGCCGATGGCTGTTCGCAGCCAGCCGATCCAGGCCCGGGCCTCCTCCACGTAGCCGCAGCTGAGAAGGGCTTCGACCGTCATGGCGGAGTCACGAGGCCAGCAGTAGCGGTAGTCCCAGTTGCGCTCGCCGCCGATTTCCTCGGGCAGCGAGGTGGTCGGAGCAGCCACGAATCCGCCGGTCGGTCCGTACTGGAGGGTTTTCAACGTGATGAGAGAGCGCTCGACCGCCTCCCAGTGGGGGCCGGAGTACGTGGACTTGGCCGTCCAGCCCGCCCAGAAGTCCTCGGTCTGCTTCAGCAGCCCTCCCGGCGCGGGAAGCGGGGGCGGCTCGTCGCCCCCGGGCTGCCACGCGAGCGCGAAGGCCAGTTGCTCGTCCTTTGCGACGCTGAACTCGGAGATCAGGTCGCCGCCGGACGCGCGGGTGGGGGCGTCGGTGTCGAGCCAGAGGCGGCCGTCGCCCAGGCCGACGCTCGCCTGGCGGCCGGCGATGTCGAGCCGCGGAACAGCCCGGCCGTAACCGGGGCGGGCCCGAAGGACGGACCGCATCGGGACCCGGCCGCTGACGCCCTTGATGATCCGGACCAGTTGCGTCACGTCGTCCTTTTCGGTGAAGGGCATGAAGTCGAGAAGCTGGATGGTGCCGGAGGGAGTGATCCAGGTGGATTCCAGGATCAGCGTGCCGTCGAGATAGCGCCGCCCGTCGGCGGCGGGCGCGGTGCCGTGCGGCCCGGCGGGCCCGATGCGCCACATGCCGTGGTTCTCGCTGCCCAGCAGCGCGGTGAACGCGGCTGCGGAGTCGAAGCGCGGCAGACACATCCAGTCGATGCTGCCGTCGCGGTCGACCAGCGCGCCGGTGCGCCCGTTGCCGACGAGGCCGTGGTCCTCAATCCGGCCCACCCGCCGAGGGCGGTGGGGGATCTCCGCGGGGGGACGCGGGGAAGGGAGCTTCACGCTGCCACCGCCGTCGGCAGGGCACGGTGAGGGGCGACGATCTGGCCGTCGGGGAGCAGTTCGCCGGTGTCGTCGAAGAGCAGGACGCCGTTGCACAGAAGGCTCCACCCCTGCTCGGGGTGATGGGCCGAGAGACGGGCCGCCTCACGGTCTGCGGAGTCGGAGCTCGGGCACGGGGGTTGGTGCTGACACATGGTGGGAGTCCTTGTGGGTACGGCAGGAGACGGGAGCGGTGGACGAGCAAGCCAGCGGCTTCCGGTGGTCAGTTCCCGGGGGGCCCGAGCGGAGATTGCGGAGCGCTCGGAGGCCGGGAGGAGCCAGGGAGCCAGACGGACGTTCGCTCTACTCCGTGCGTCGTGCGGCTATCAGTGGCAGGAATAAGCCGTGGGTGGCTCGGTGGCGTAGGGATGCGGCGCGTGCGGAAATCGCTCAGTTCTAGGGGAGCCGGCGAGTGCGTGCAGAATCTCCGTGACGCACTCGGCCATGGGCTGTTGGGTGTCCACGACGATCTTCGGAGCCAGAATCGAACCCGTGCTCCTGGCATCTCCAGGGGGCCCTTCAGCGTCCTGGTGGGCCTTTTGAGCGGGATCCTCCGACACAGGGGCTGTGCGGATGCATTCGATGACGTGAAGCCGGTGGCCTATACCGCTGGCGAGATGCCGGAGCGCTCGCACATCGCGGGCCCGTGTGAGGGGATGAGCATCGAGGACTACCGGGGAAGTGGGGCGCTGGTGGAGATTCCACACCGCGGCCTGCAGCAGCCACTCGTAGAGGCGGGCCGCTTGCTCGTGCGAGGTGGTGCGGGATGTAGGGAACAGCACGGTTCGCAGTTGGGCGAGGTCGAGCAGGACCCCGCCGATGACGATCGCGAGATGCCTGGCCAATTCCGACTTGCCCGTACGCGGCCGACCGCCGATGGCGACGATCACCGCGCCTCCACAGCCGTGCATCCGATCGAGGCGACCTCGGGTTTACGAGCGGGTACCTCCGCCTCGCCCGGCCAGCGGAAGAAGGCCCACACTCCCTTGCCGACAACCTCTCCGTCACGTGTCGCGGGAGCAGCCGTCCAGTGGTCGGCAATCGCGGAGACGAGCCGGAGACCGCGCCCACCGTCCGCGGTGTCGGGCCGGAACACCGGCGCAGGAACCTTCGGCGAGTTGTCGGTCACCAGGATGCCGAGTGCCGCGCCGGGTTTGACGGAGAGCGACAGCCCGAGCGTCTCGGTCTCGCACGTCGGCCGAGTTCGACCATGAAGCACGGAGTTCGTCACCAGCTCGCTGGCCACGAGAAGGACGCGGCCCGTCAGCTCGTCTTCGCCGCTGAATCCCCAGCCGAGGAGCTCTTCCTGGAGGAACTGCCGCGACTTGGGCACGGCATATTCCGAGTTCGCGAGCTGGATCGTCGTCAGTTTCGCCTCGACATCGTGCGCCAGGACAGCGAGGAACTGCCCGGTCTTCCGGGTCGACGTCATTGAGCGCACCCCCAATCCTGGATGGCGGGTGCCGCCGGCCGATGTCCGGAGCGCGGCGGCACCCGCGGGCTCACGAGCCAGGACCGTCAGGTGTCGTGGCCGGCGAGCGGTTTGTGGTCTCGGGAAGCCCGAGGGGGGCAAGAGTTGCCCTCGTGCACCAGGAGCGGCAACCGTGACGGTTCACGTATACGTGACTGGCTTGCGTGACGCTTCACGTATTTCCAGGGCCGTACTTGACGGAGCCGCGTTTTCTTGACGCAGAGCGGACGGCATGTCAGTACGCTGGTCGGCGAGTTCGAAGGGAATCAACTCCATGCGACCTGGCCCTGGACCTCATCGTCCGTCCTGCGCAAAGCGGTTACGTGAGAGCGGTGCCGAACGCGGACACTCAACCGACGAGATCGCCCGCACGATTCAGGCGCACTGCTCCGTCTCCCCCTTGCGCGCACAACGTCTGGCCAAGGGTCTTACCCTGGCCGAGGCAGCGGACCAGATCCGCGAGCTCGTCTCTCACCTGGACAGGGCCCCCCGGGTCACCGTGGAACAGCTGCGGCTTTGGGAAACGGGAGGGCATCAACCGCTTCGCTCCACCGTGCTCGTGCTCGCCGCCTTCTATGGCTGCTCGCCCAGTGATCTGGGCCTGGAAGACACCGAGGCTGTCGCCGGCATCGTCTTCCGGGCAGAGTCCCGGCATGTGCACCGCGCCGAGGTCACCCCCATGTCCGCCATCGGCGAGTGGATCCCGACGGCTGCCGAGCACCTCTCGCACAGGGTCGACGCCGCGCGGCGTGCTGTGGACCGTACCCTCGCCTCCGCGACGGTCAACTCCAGCCAGCTGGACCACATCGACGAGATGGTCCTTTGGGCCAGCCAGGAGTACATCTCCACCCCGCCGGCTCTGATGCTCACCCGCCTTCTGGACCTGCTTGCCGAGGTCGAGGAGTTGGCCGCATGCCGACAGCCGGCCGTCGTCCAAGTTCGGCTCTCGGAGCTGACGGCGATGCTTTCCACTCTGACTGCCGACGCGCTCATGAAGCTCGGCGACCTCACGCGGTCGCGATCTTGGTACGCCACAGCGCGTACCGCTGCGGACGACAGCGGAAACTCGGAGCTTCGAGCCCGCGTCAGGGCTCAGGCGGCGATGCTGCCCTTCTACTACGGTCCGGTCGCCAACGCGGTGAGTCTGTGCCGGGAGGCCAGGGTGATCAGTAGTAGAGCACGAACCAGTGCCACGCACGCCTTCGCGGCGGCGGCCGAGGCTCGGGCCTTGGCCAAGCTCGGCGCCGAGGCCGAGGCCGAGGCCGCACTGCGCTACGCGACGAAGGTGTTTGAACAGTTCGGCGGAGACTCGGCGGACGATGCCTTCGCCTTTCCGGAGCGCCGCTACCTGCTCTACAAGAGCGGGACGCTGACCGCTCTCGGGCACACGCGCGAGGCCCGCCAAGTCCAGGAGCAGGCGCTCGTCCTCTACCAGGACAAGACAGGGATCGATCCTGCCCTCCTCCGGCTTGAAGCAGCCATCTGCTACGCGCGGGACCGAAGTCCTGACGAAGCGTGCCAGCTGGCCGGCGCTACCTTCCTGCGGATGGACCCCGCCCACCGCACACCGATCGTGGAGGAAAGAGCCCGCGAGGTTGTACAGGTCCTTCCGGCGGTGATACGGACAGGCCGGGCGGCGCGCGAGCTTCTTGAGATCATCGAGCTTCCGCCAGGCCGGATGTGACAGGACGGGCCCGTGTCGGTAAGCCTGTGCGACATGACAATCACGCCGGCCCCGGGTGGGTTCGACGAGTTCGAGATGTACCAGGTACTAGAGCGGGCCTGCGCGAAGGCCGGCCTCGACAGCCGTGATGCGCGTCTGCTGCGCGGTCACACCAACGCGGTTCTCCTCCTGGAGAAGGAGCAGGTGGTGGCCAAGATCGCTCGGAAGGGAACGGACGTCGAGAGCGTTGCGCGCACAGTTACCTTCGTACGCTGGCTCATCGAAGCAGGCTTTCCTACCGCCCCGCTGCACCCCTGCGATCAGCCGCTGATCGTAGATGGGCACTCTGTCACCTTCTGGACCTACCTGCCACAACCCGAGCACCCGGTGGCGGCCGGGCAGCTGGCCGGTCCCCTCAAGGCGCTCCACTCGCTGCCTCCGCCCCCGATCGCCCTTGCTGAGCACGACAACATCCGTGCGATCCGCCGCTCACTGACCGCGATCACATGTCTCCCTGCCGCAGCCATCCGATACATGGAGGAGGAGGCAGACCGACTCGAGGGGGCATTGTGGGGAGTCGACTTCGCGCTTCCCCCCGGACTGATACAGGGCGACCCACAGCACCGAAACGCGTTGCACACCACCGACGGATCTGCGGTGCTGTGCGACTGGGACACGGTCGCCCATGGTCAGCCGGAATGGGACCTCGTCACGGTCGAAGTCCACTGCCGGCGGTTCGGCTACGGCCAAGCTCACTACCAAGCCTTCGCGAGCACCTACGGGTGGGACGTAACGAAATGCGCCGGCTACTCGGTTTTGCGTGATATTCGGGAGCTGCGCATGATCACCACTAACGCACGAAAAGTTCGACATGCTCCTGAGTCTTTGAGTGAGATCCGGCGGCGATTCGACGGGCTCAGGAGGAGGGACACGCAGCTCCCCTGGAACATCCTCTAGCGTTCGGCCTGGAGCCCTGCTGCCCCGGCAACGACCTCTGGCTGATCGACGGCCGTCTCGTGCTGTTCCACTGGTTCACCGGTGATGGCGAGTGGGCGGGACACGAGTTCAATGAGGACTCGGCCACGGTCAAGATGGTGATCGCCGCGTTCGAGGTCGTCTGGGAACGGGCCATCCCGCGCGAGGAGTTTACGCTCTAGCCTTACCGTCCCACCCTCACCGGACTCAAGCACGGTTCTCCACGCCGTCTTACCGCCTCGGCAAGCTCACGGTGTCCACAGAGGGGAGACCCGCTGCGGCGTCGAGGAGTCGGCCAGGAGCGATGCGACACCGTGGGGAATACCGAGCTTCCCCAGAGCCCAGTCGAGCGCATTGGCTTCGGCGTCGCACATTCGGGCGATCAGGCTGGTCTGTTCAGGCAGAAGGATTCGTCGGGGGATCATGATCGTTTCCCGGACCCGGTCGAGGGGCAGTCCTCGCCGGAAGCCCTGTGCGGCGGGGCGGAGCGCGTCCTCGTTCGGCGGAAGCGGCAGGCGTCGGCGGGCCGCGTTCGAGACGACGATCCCGGCGACGTGGACGTACTCCGCTAGGAGCGGCCCCAACAGGTCCGCGAGCGCATCGGTCTTGGCGGCGAGCGACATCTCGGCGAAGGGCGTCGGGAAGTGGAAGAGACCGCTGTGGTCCTCCACCCAGATCCAGGCGGTGCCTGCCCCTGCCGTTTTGGCGCACTTGCCGTGCACCTTGTCCAGGAGCCGCCTGCCCTGGTCGCTCTCCACGGTGGCCCCGGTCAGGGTGGTGCCCTGGGGAGCCGTGCCGGGGCGTACGGTCAGCCGCCTCCCGGCGCTGCTGAGGACATCGACCGCGGCCTCCAAGGCCGCGCACTGTTGGGCGGCCTCCTCGGTCCGTTTCTTCCAGGTCTCGAAGTCGCCGCCGCTGAGGAGTTCGGGGAGGTCACCTTCCCAGTAGATGTCACGGCCCCTGTCCAGGGCGAAGAGATGAGCCCGGACGTTCTCGCGGAACCTCTCGTAGTCCTGGAACTTCTGATCTTCGGCGAAGGTGACGACCTCGATGAAGACGGGGCCGATACGAACATCGCCGGGGCCGCCACTGGCTTTCGCCGGCTCCAGCTCGACCCTGAGTCCGTGGGCCGCCCCCATGAGTGCGAGCCGGGCCTGTGTCTGGGAATGCAGGAACCGGGACAGGGTGACGTCGCAGCGTGCATCCCGCTTGACCGAGGCTATGCCCGGCACCGCGGCTTCCTCCAGATAGGCGTATGCGGCCCACCACCGCACTGCTTCCACCCATGCTCCCGGGGCGGCTCCGTTCATGAACTGGAGCACCGGGGCGTGTCGGCCCAGACCGACGAAGGTGTCGCTGGCTCGACCCGGGGCGGGGGAGGGGACCACGGCCTTGGGCAGCCAGCGGCTGTTGAAGAACGCGGTGAGGCCGGCCACGGCGCGTGCGGTCACCTGATGACCTGCGGGGGACAGGTAGCCGGCACCCTCCGGACAACCGAACCACGCCTCCCAGTCGATCGCCCGGCGGCCCTGGTCGATCGCCCGCCATATCTCTTCGTCACGAGGGTGCATGCCCGTGATCATGACGCATCCGCAGGCGAGGATGCGGGGATTTTCCCGAACGTTCGGCGCTTCCTCCCGGCTGGCCCTGGACCAGTCCCTCGTCCGGTCCGCATTACAGCAAAAGCGGACAGCGACTTGCGGATCGCGACCGGTGCCCCCCGCATGCTCATTTGCAGCGACTTCCTATCGCGCCCAAAGTGGCCGACTTCCGGGGTGGTAGCGGGCATTCGCTTACGGCAGACGAGAATTGACGGCAAGAGACTGGAACCTAGGCCGGGAGCATGTCAACGTACAACATCCCGAAAACGCCAAGGCGGGCGAGGAGGTGCTCGACAGGAAGGGAGGGGGGGATTGCAATCCCAGACTTGTGCGATTGGCGGCCTGGAGTGGTTCCTGCGTAGGAGGTCCGTATGGCTGGGGTCGCGACCGCGCAGTTCTCGTGCATATTGCAGCGCACCCGGGCCACGAGGAGGCGCGTGGCCCGTGCCGTGAATGTTCCGGAGGGCCGCGTAGCGCGAAATCTGGATCGTCTAGTAGCTGACGGTTTGCTGGTGCTCGTTGCAGACGGTGCCTCACCGGCCCTGAGCTCGTACCGGTTGGCTTCCTGACGGAAACCCATCCGAGGTACTGCGAGCTCATCGGTGGGGCGCGCGCAACATAGCCGATGATCGCCGGTTAGCCAAACCGGCGATCGTCAGGACCATTCAGGTGTTCGCATCCGGCTGTGCTTGGCGGTGGAGCCGTAGTGGACGTGGGCTGCCCGTGCCCGTTCTCTTTCGTCTCTCACAGGAAGCGCTCCATGCCCACACGATCGCTGCTCGCTCCCTCAGCTGTGCCTGACCCCGTCAGCGCTGGCCGCGCCTGCTTTCTCAACGTAAAGGATGCCGCCGCGTACCTCGGCATATCACCGCACACCCTCTATGTCTGGCGGCATCGACGGCAGGGCCCGCCGAGCTTTCGCATGGGCCCTCGTGGTCGCGTCATGTATCGGCGGACAGCCCTCGACGCCTGGATCCATGACCAGGAACGTGCGGACTCTCGCTCTAACCCTGCTTTGAACCCACTCAGCGCGGCTCCGCAGCGACGTCGGAACCCCGGTGCTTGACGCATCGAATGTTGTCGGACGCGTTCGTACCCTCTTGAAAGGAGACTTGTTTGGCGGGCTATATCGAGGATCGGTGGCTCAAGAAGAAGAAGGATCCGGCCACCGGGAGAAGGGAGAAGACCGCTCGCTACGGTAAAGGCAAGCGGTACAAGGTCGCTGGCATACCTGGGGTGCGAGACCGATCCTTTGATGTGCTGGAGGATGCCAAGGCGTGGCTTCGCCGGGCGGCCACGGACGAGGAGCGAGGCGAGTTCGTAGACCCGCGCGACGGGTCCATCACGCTGGCCGACTACATCGCGACGCACTGGGCACCAGGGCGAGGCGGTGCTCCGAAAACCCAGGACAGCCAGGAGCGTAGGTGGCGTCTCCATATCGTCCCGCACCTGGGCCAGCTTCCGCTCAGGAGTATCGCTGCAACGGATCTGCGCGCGTTCATAACCAAGCTGGAGTCGACAGTCTCGTCAGTCGACTACCAGCGCGGCATCCTGTCCGAGCTTTCCTCCATCCTGGAAGCGGCCGTCGACGACAAACGCCTCGCGCGCAACCCTATGCACGCGAAATCCGTGCGGTGGCCCAAGTCGCCACGGGAGCGGCGCGACGCGTGGCCGATGGACACGGCACTGCGAGTCCGCGATGCCATCAGCGAGCGGAACAGGATCGCCGTCGTAGTCGGCCTGGGGTGCGGACTCCGCCAGGGGGAGGTCTTCGGGCTCAGTCCCGAGGACATCGACTACGGGCGCGGCCTGCTGCACGTTCGGCGTCAAGTACAGGCGATTCACGGAAGGCTGTACTTCGCCTTGCCGAAGGGGAAGAAGATCCGCACGGTGGACCTGCCCCCTTCGGTAGCCGAGGAACTCAAGCGTCACATCGAAGCGTTCCCGCCGGTAGAAGTGGAGCTGCCGTGGGGGAAGCCGGAGGGGGAGAGGAAGAAGTTCTCCCTGCTGCTCACCACGCGCTTCGGGAACGCTGTCGCGGTGAACACATGGAACACCTACACCTGGAAGCCCGCGTTGGCCAAGGCGGGCGTCATCCCGCCGCGCGCCGAGGGGGCGAAAGCCTGGCAGTGGGCGGCGGCCCCGAAGGACGGCTTCCATGTGCTTCGGCACACCTACGCCTCGATCATGTTGGAAGCCGGCGAGTCCGTCGTGACCCTGGCTCGGTGGCTCGGACACTCCTCGCCTGCGATCACTCTCGGTTACTATGCTCACTTCATGCCGGAGGCCGGCAGCAAGGGGCGCGGCACCATCGACGGTCTGCTTGGGGAGCGCGGGGGATCAGCTTGCTAGCCGAAACTCCCCAGATTCTCCCCAGCGCTGTTGACCCGTGTTCTCGGCCTCTACGCTCCGGAGAAGTCTTCCGTGGATTGCAAGGTTGAAGAGATGGGTGGCCTGGGAAAGTGTTGGAAGAGGTCGTAGCAACCCGCTATGTCACGCCCTTGCGTGAGGGTGGCTCGCTCCCCGGGATCGTCGAGGCCGACGATCTCGGCACGTACGTCATGAAATTCACCGGCGCCGGGCAGGGCCGCAAGACCCTGGTCGCCGAAGTGATCTGCGGGCAGCTCGCCCGGCGGCTCGGGCTGCGGGTGCCGGAGCTGGTCGGCATCCAGCTCGACCCGGTCATCGGGCTCTCCGAGCCCGACCAGGAGGTGCAGGAGCTGCTCAAGGCGAGCGGCGGACTCAACCTCGGCATGGACTTCCTGCCCGGCTCGCTCGGCTTCGATCCGCTCGCCTACGAGGTGGACCCGAAGGAGGCCGGCAAGGTCGTCTGGTTCGACGCCGTGATCAACAACGTCGACCGGTCCTGGCGCAACCCCAACATGCTGGTCTGGCACGGCGACCTGTGGCTCATCGACCACGGCGCCACCATGATCTGGCACCACAACTGGCCCGGCGCGCAGGCGTCCGCCGCCAAGCCCTACGACGCCTCGGACCACGCCCTGGCCCCCTTCGGGCCCGACATCGCGGCCGCGGCGGCCGAGCTGGCACCCCTGGTGACCCGCGAACTCCTCGACGAGGTCGCCGCCGACGTGCCCGACGAGTGGCTGGTCGACGAGCCCGGCTTCGCGAGCACCGACGCGTTGCGGGCGGCCTACGTGGAGGCGCTGCTGCCGCGCGCCGCGACGATCCACGAGCGCATCACCCTCGGCCCCCGCACCGAACGGCGGCCCCAGCAGGCCCCCGGCTGGCTCGCCGAACGTCTCGCCCCGCGCCCCACCCAGAAGGACAGCACCACGTGACCGATCGCGATGTCTTCGAGTACGCGCTGCTGCGCGTCGTGCCCCGAGTGGAGCGGGGCGAGTGCTTCAACGCCGGCGTGGTCGTCTACTGCCGGGCCCGCTCCTACGTGGCGGCCCGCACCCACCTGGACCCGGCCAAGCTCGGCGTGCTCGACCCGGCCGCCGACATCGCCGGCGTACGGGCCGCGCTGCGCGCGGTCGAGGGCGTCTGCCTCGGCGGCGCCGACGCGGGCCAGGCCGCCGGGGACGACGCCGGACGGCGCTTCCGCTGGCTGATCGCGCCCCGTTCGACGGTGGTCCAGCCGGGGCCGGTGCACACCGGTCTGACGGCCGACCCCGAGGCCGAGGTGGAACGCCTGCTCGAACTGCTGGTCCGCTAGCACGCCGCGCTCGAACGCCACTCGAACGGGGCTCGCGCCTTGCTCGTACGCGGCTCCCACGCGAGTGGGCCGGTGCACCCGGTGGGCCGTTGACACCGGGTGCCAGGGCTTCTAGCGTCTCGTCTGCGGACGATACTAAGCGGTCGCTCATGTGCGGGAGAGCGGGCGGTCGCCGGTACGGACCGTAACCAGGGATGTTCCAAGGGCGAGGAGAACCAAGCATGTCCACCACCGAGCAGCGCGTAGCCGTCGTCACCGGTGCGGCTCGCGGCATCGGAGCCGCCACCGCCGTCCGGCTCGCCGCCGAGGGCCGGGCCGTCGCCGTACTCGACCTCGACGAGGCGGCCTGCAAGGACACCGTCGAGAAGATCACCGCCGCGGGCGGCACCGCGCTCGCCGTCGGCTGCGACGTCTCCGACAGCGCCCAGGTGGAGGCCGCCGTCGCGCGCGTCGCCGCCGAGCTCGGCGCGCCGACCATCCTGGTCAACAACGCGGGCGTGCTCCGCGACAACCTGCTCTTCAAGATGTCCGAGTCGGACTGGGACCTCGTGATGAACGTGCACCTCAAGGGCGCGTTCCTGATGGCCAAGGCCTGCCAGAAGCACATGGTGGACGCGGGCTTCGGCCGGATCGTCTCGCTCTCCTCCTCCTCGGCGCTCGGCAACCGGGGCCAGGCCAACTACTCCGCCGTCAAGGCCGGTCTGCAGGGCCTGACCAAGACCCTCGCCAAGGAGCTCGGCAAGTTCGGCGTCACCGCCAACGCCGTCGCCCCCGGCTTCATCGTCACCGAGATGACCGCGCAGACCGCCGAGCGGGTCGGGATGGGCTTCGAGGAGTTCCAGGCCGCGGCCGCCACGATGATCCCGGTCCAGCGGGTCGGCCGTCCCGAGGACGTCGCCAACGCCATCGCCTTCTTCACGGGCGACGACGCCGGCTTCGTCTCCGGGCAGGTCATGTACGTGGCCGGCGGCCCGCTCAACTGACGCGCGGGAGCGGAGAGGAGAACGCGATGAGCGCACCGGAACCGCCCGAGCTGTCGGGCAAGGTCGCCCTGGTCACCGGCGCGAGCCGGGGCATCGGCTACGGCGTCGCCGAGGCCCTGGTCGCCCGCGGCGACCGGGTCTGCATCACCGGACGGGGCGAGGAGGCCCTCAAGGAGGCCGTGGAGCGGCTCGGCGCCGACCGGGTGATCGCCGTGCCCGGCAAGGCGCACGACGAGGCCCACCAGGCCGCCGCGGTCGCCGCCACCATGGAGGCCTTCGGGCGGGTGGACTTCCTGGTCAACAACGCCGGCACCAACCCGGTCTTCGGGCCGATCGCCGAGCTGGACCTGAACGTGGCCCGCAAGGTCTTCGAGACCAACGTGGTGTCGGCCCTCGGCTTCGCCCAGCAGACCTACCGGGCCTGGCAGAAGGAGCACGGTGGGGCGATCGTGAACATCGCCTCGATCGCCGGCCTCGCCCCGTCGCCGTTCATCGGCGCGTACGGGATGAGCAAGGCGGCCATGATCAACCTGACCCTCCAGCTGGCGCACGAGTTCGCGCCCTCGGTCCGGGTCAACGCCATCGCCCCGGCCGTCGTGAAGACGAAGTTCGCCGCGGCGCTGTACGAGGGCCGGGAGGCCGAGGCGGCCGCCCCGTACCTCCTCGGCCGGCTCGGCGAGCCGCAGGACATCGGCGGGGCCGCCGCCTTCCTCACCTCGGCCCAGTCGGACTGGATCACCGGCCAGACGCTCGTCGTCGACGGCGGTCTTTTCCTGAACGCCGGTGTCGGGTGACCGATATCCGGACACTTTCCTGAATTCATGACCGGTTTGGCCCCGGTTATATGCTGAATGCCTCAAGTGCCCCGCCAGGGCCGAACATTGACCTGGCGGGGCGCTGCGGTATCGTCGGCCGACCCCAGGCTGAACGAGGAGCGTGCACGTGTTCAACCGGACCAGTCTGCAGGCCGCTGCAGCCCTTGCGTCCATATCCCTCCTGTCCGGATGCAGTGTGTTTTCGGACGGTGAATCCGCAGGGGATCAGAGAATCGTCATCGGTACGACGAGTTCTCCGTCCACGCTTGATCCGGCGGCCGCCTGGGACAATTCCTGGGAGCTTTTCCGGAATGTCTTCCAGACGCTCGTGAGTTTTCCGACCGGCACCACCAGTCCGCAGTCGGACGCGGCGGACTGCAAGTTCAAGGAGGGGAGCTCGAGCCGGGTCTTCGAGTGCGTCCTCCATGACGGTCTGACCTTCTCCAACGGGCACAAGCTGGACGCCAAGGCCGTCCAGTACTCGATCGAGCGCATCCGCACGATCGACGTCCAGGGCGGCCCCAACGGCATGCTGGGCTCGCTCGACAAGATCGAGGCGACCGACGACCGCACGGTGGTCTTCCGGCTGAACAAGTCGGACGCGACCTTCCCGTTCATCCTCGCGACCCCGGCCATGTCCATCGTCGACCCGGCCGAGTACCCGGCGGACCAGCTCCGCAAGGACGGCAAGCTGGTCGGCTCCGGCCCGTACGTCCTCGACTCGTACGCCGAGGGCCAGAAGGCCGAGCTGACCCGCAACCCCAGCTACAAGGGCTTCGCCGACCGCAAGAACGGCGGCGTGACCATTCGGTACTTCAAGGAGTCCGAGCCCATGGTCGCCGCCCTGAAGAAGAAGGAGATCGACGCCACCTACCGCGGCCTCACCGCCGAGGAGGTCGTCGCGCTCCAGGCCGACAAGCCGGAGAACAAGGGGCTCCAGCTCGTCGAGTCCACCGGTGCGGACATCCGCTACCTGGTCTTCAACACCCGTGACGAGTCCGTCGCCCGGCTGCCCGTCCGCAAGGCCATCGCGCAGCTCGTCGACCGCGACGAGCTGGTGAACAAGGTCTACCAGGGCACCGCCGAGCCGCTGTACTCGATGGTCCCCAAGGGCATCTCGGGCCACACCACCAAGTTCTACGACCGCTTCGGCGGCCCGGACGCCTCCAAGGCGAAGTCCATCCTGCGCGACGCCGGCATCACCAAGCCGGTCAAGCTGGACTTCTGGTACACCACCGACCGGTACGGCTCCTCGACCGCCGCCGAGTTCACCGAGCTCAAGCGGCAGCTGGAGGAGAGCGGCCTCTTCGAGGTGGCCCTGCACGGCAAGCCGTGGAAGGAGTTCCAGGCCGGCTACCAGAAGGGCCAGTACCCGGTCTTCGGCCGCGGCTGGTTCCCCGACTTCCCGGACCCGGACAACTTCGTCGCCCCCTTCATGGGCAAGGAGAACGTCCTCGGCACCCCGTACGTCAGCCCGAAGATCACCGACGAGCTGATCCCGAAGTCCCGGCGCGAGAGCGACCGCGGGGCCGTCACGGACGAGTTCGCGCAGGCCCAGGAGATCATGGTCCAGGACGTCCGGCTGCTCCCGCTGTGGCAGGGCAAGCTGTACATCGCGGCCAGCGAGGACATCGGCGGCGGCGAGCGGGCCCTCGACCCGCAGACCGTCATGCAGCTGTGGGAGCTCAGCCGCCGCACCAGCTGGTAGCGGTCGCCGCCCCCGAACCGCCGTCCGCCGTCCGCTCCCCCCGGGGGAAGCGGACGGCGGACGGCGTTGTCAGTGGCTCCCGGTAGGTTCTCGTACGTAAAGGCGATACACCCACCGGAGGTTGTGGACGTGACCGACACCGACATGCTGCCCGAGTCCTGGCGCGGCGTCCTCGGCGACGAGCTGCAGAAGCCGTACTTCAAGCAGCTCACCGAGTTCGTCGAGGAGGAGCGGGCCAACGGGCCGGTCTACCCGCCGCGCGAGGAGGTCTTCGCGGCCCTCGCCGCGACCCCCTTCGACCAGGTGAAGGTCCTGGTCCTCGGCCAGGACCCGTACCACGGCGAGGGCCAGGGCCACGGGCTCTGCTTCTCCGTCCGCCCCGGCGTGAAGACCCCGCCCTCGCTGCGCAACATCTACAAGGAGATGCAGGCCGAGCTCGGGCACCCGATCCCCGACAACGGCTATCTGATGCCGTGGGCCGAGCAGGGCGTCCTGCTGCTCAACGCGGTGCTCACCGTCCGGGCCGGCGAGGCGAACTCGCACAAGGGCAAGGGCTGGGAGAAGTTCACCGACGCGGTGATCACGGCGGTGGCCTCGCGGCCCGACCCGGCGGTCTTCGTGCTCTGGGGGAACTACGCGCAGAAGAAGCTGCCCCTCATCGACGAGGAGCGGCACGTGGTGGTGAAGGGCGCCCACCCCTCGCCGCTCTCGGCGAAGAAGTTCTTCGGCTCCCGCCCCTTCACCCAGATCGACGAGGCCGTCGCCGCGCAGGGTCACGAGCCGATCGACTGGCGCGTCCCCGACCTCGGCTGAGCCTCGGCCGGATCCGGCGCGGCTGCGGCTAGCGTCGGATCCGGCCCGTTCGTACCGGGGGCCGGATCGACAGCGTGTGGAGGTGGCAGTGACCGGGCAGCAGGTGTCGGACGACGGCGTCATGACCAGGATCGGGCAGGCGATGATGCTCCTCCACGGCGGGGACAGGGAAGAGGCCCGCAACCGCTTCGTCGAGATCTGGGCCCAGCTCGGACCGGACGGCGACCCGCTGCACCGCTGCACCCTCGCCCACTACATGGCCGACGCGCAGGACGACCCCGACACCGAGCTGGCCTGGGACCTGCGGGCCCTGACGGCCGCCGAGGGGCTCGACGAGGACCGGCTGGCCCGCCACGACTCGGCGGTGGCGCTCCGCGCCCTCTACCCCTCGCTCCACCTCAACCTGGCCGCCGACTACGTGAAGCTGGCCCACCCGGACGCGGCCCGCGTCCACCTGGACCGGGCCCGCGCCGCCTCCGTGGCCCTGGACGACGACGGGTACGGCAACGGGGTGCGGGCCGCGATCGAGCGCCTGGAGGTACGGCTGCGGGGTCAGCGCCCGTAGGTGCCACGACAGATCCTCGCCTGCTCGCTCTCCGGGCTCCAGCCGCCGTACCGCGAGCCCAGTTCGCAGACCTCGGCCGCGGAGCGGGGCGGGTCGAGGAGCCCGGGCAGGCCGATGTCCGGGTGGCGGGGCCGCTGCCCGTGGGGCGCGTGCGGCTGCTTCGCGTGGTGCCGCGCGGAGCCGGACGTGCCGCCGGTGCCGGCGTCCCGCCCGCCGCGCCCGTCGTCCGCGCCGGGCTGCCGCGCGACGGACGCGCGCGGCCCGGGGGCCGGGGGATCGGGCATCGCCGCCTCCAGGGCCTCCCTGGCCGGGCCCTGGACGATCTGCGGTGCGACGTCCTGGCCGGGCAGCTCGCCCGCCGGACTCGGGACCGGCACGGGGGCCGCGGGCGGCGCCTGCACCGCGACACAGCCCGAAAGGGCGGCCATCGCGACCCCGGCCAGGATCCTCACTGTGGTTCTCGTTCCATGCACCCGCGCAACTCTGCTGGTCGGCCCGGGTTTCGCACACCCCTACTCGCGGGGAATGCCCCGCACGGGTGATCACCCGACGCGGGCTGACCCGGCCCGTCCGGGCGGGGGCTCAGTCCCCGGTGGCGCCGTCGATCCGCTCCCTGATGAGGTCGGCGTGGCCGTTGTGGCGCGCGTACTCCTCGATCATGTGCAGGTAGATCCAGCGCAGGTTGAAGGTCCGGCCGGTGCGGTGGGTCCCGCTGCCCAGCTCGTCGAGGCCCCGGCCGGCGGCGTTGGCCCTGGCGACGGCGATCTCTCGCTGCCAGGTCGCGTAGGCCTCCTCCCAGGTGTCCTCGGCGCCGACGTGGATGTCGGCGTCGTGGTCCTCCTTGGTGGTGTAGATCCAGTCGGCCTCCGTCTCACCGGCCAGAACGCGCCGGAACCAGCCGCGCTCCACCTCGGCCATGTGCCGGACCAGGCCCATCAGATTGAGGTCCGAGGGCGGGGCGGAGACGGTGCGCAGCTGGGCGTCGTCGAGGCCCTCGCACTTCATCGCGAGGGTCGCCCGATGGAAGTCGAGCCACTGCTCCAGGGCCTCCCGTTCGCCGGTGAGGGTGTCGGGGTCGAGGCGGGCGCCGGTGTCGGTCTGTTCGGTGGTCATGCCCCGCATCGTTGCCCAAGATCGTTCGCCGGGCCAGTGGTTTGGGGGGCTTCCACGCGGGGTGCGCGGGCGGGCCGGCCCGGAGGCCGCCTCGGTGGACGCCGTACCGCCGCGCGTAAGCTGACCGGCGCGTACGGCCCTCCGGGCGCCGGACACGAACGAGCACACCGCGACACAGTGACAAGGAGCACCCGTGAAGGTTGGCTGCATCGGACTCGGCGACATCGCGCAGAAGGCCTATCTGCCCGTCCTGTCCGCTCTTCCCGGGGTCGAACTCCACCTGCAGACCCGGACCCGCGCCACCCTCGACCGGGTCGCCGACGGCTACCACCTGCCCGCCGCGCGCCGGCACACCGACCTGGACTCGCTCCTCTCCGTCGGCCTCGACGCCGCCTTCGTGCACGCCTCGACCGCCGCGCACGCCGAGATCACCACCCGCCTCCTGGAAGCGGGGGTGCCGACCTATGTCGACAAGCCCCTCGCGTACGAGTACGCCGACTCCGAACGGATCGTGGAGCTCGCCGAGAAGCGGGCCGTCAGCCTCGCCGTCGGCTTCAACCGCAGGCTCGCCCCCGGGTACGCCCAGTGCGTGGAGCACCCACGCGAGCTGATCCTGCTCCAGAAGAACCGCGTCGGACTGCCCGAGGACCCGCGCACGTTCGTCCTCGACGACTTCATCCACGTCGTCGACACCCTGCGCTTCCTGGTGCCCGGCGAGGTCGACCACGTCGACGTGCGCGCCCGCGTCCGCGAGGGGCTCATGCACCACGTCGTGCTCCAGCTCTCCGGCGACGGCTTCACCGCGATCGGCATGATGAACCGTCTGAACGGCTCCACCGAGGAGATCCTGGAGGTGTCCGGGCAGGACTCCAAGCGCCAGGTCCTCAACCTCTCCGAGATCGTCGACCACAAGGGCCAGCCCACCGTGCGCCGCCGCGGCGACTGGGTGCCGGTGGCCCGCCAGCGCGGCATCGAGCAGGCCGTCCTGGGCTTCCTCGACTCCGTACGCGAGGGGCGGCTGCTCAGCGCACGGGACGCCCTGCTGAGCCACGAGCTGTGCGAGCGGGTGGTACGGGAGTCCCTCGACCAGGCCTCCTGAGCGTCCGCGCCCCCTCGGCCGCGCACAGCGCCCCGATCACCAGGATCGCCACGTACACCGGCCAGTCGCCGAAGCGGTCGTAGACCGTGACGGTCCGCGCCAGGGGGAGCGTGTAGACGACGGCGGCGCTGCGGTCGGTGCCGAGCTCGGGGCCGGTCCGCCGCCCGTCGGGGGCGTACGCGGCGCTGATCCCGGTCAGCGTCGCGTGCACCACCGGCCGCCCCGACTCCGCGGCCCGCAGCGCCGCCAGCGAGGCGTGCTGCGCGGGTGCCCACGTGTCCTGGAACGTGGAGGTCGCCGACTGTACGACCACCACGTCCGCGCCGTCCCTGACCAGGCGCCGGCTCATGTCGGGGAAGGCGGACTCGAAGCAGACCAGCGGCCCGATCCGCAGCGGCCGGCCGCCCTCGGGCGGGGCGGGGAGCGTCATCACGACCGGTCGGGTGCCCCGCCTGCGGTCCTCGCCCGCGGCCCCCTTGCCGACGGAGGTGGCCCAGCCGAGCAGCGCGCGCGCCGGGACGTACTCGCCGAACGGCACGAGACGCATCTTGTCGTAGCGCTCGCCGGTCGGGCCCTGGGGACCGATCAGGATCGCGCTCTTGTAGATGCCCGGCCGGTCGGAGCGGCGCGCGTCCACGTTCACCAGGAGCGGCGCGCCGACGGTCCGGGACAGCGTGGTGAGCCGGGCCGCGAGGTCCGGCCGGGCCCCCAGGTCCGCGCCGACGCTGCTCTCGCCCCACACCACCAGGTCAGGACGCTGCCCGGCGAGCGTCCTGGTCAGCTCCTCGGCGCGGGCGAAGCGCCGGTCCACGCCGCCCGGACCGTCGAACACGCCCGGCTGGACCACCGCGATCCGCGCCGTGCCGCCGGTGCGGGGCGGACCCGTGCCCCACCAGGCCAGCCCCAGCACCAGGGCGCAGCCCACCAGGCCTGCCAGCGCGGTACGGCGCAGCGGCCGCACCGCGACGAGCAGGGCGAGGGCCGTGTTCACCGCCACCACGAGCAGGCTCACCAGCCAGACCCCGCCGACCGAGGCGAGCCGCAGCGCGGGCGGCACCTGCCACTGGCTGGCCCCGAGCAGCCCCCACGGTCCGCCCAGCCCCTCCCAGGAACGGGCCAGCTCGACCAGCAGCCAGCCGGACGGGACGACGACCAGCGCGGCGGCGGCCCGCCCGCCCGACGGCCGGCCGGCCAGCATCGCCCGCACCAGCCAGCCCCACGGCAGCCACAGCAGACCCAGGAGCGCGGCCAGGACGAGCAGGAAGACGTGCAGGCTCGGCAGCAGCCACTGGTGCACGCCCAGCATGAAGCCGATGCCGCCGCACCAGCCGTCGAGACCGGCCCGGCGCGCGCTCGGCGCCGTGCGGATCAGCAGCATCCAGGGGACGAGGGCGACGTACGCGCACCACCACAGCGACGGCGCCGGGAAGGCGAGCGCGGGCAGGGCGCCCAGGAGCAGGGCGAGCGCGGACCGGCCGAGCCAGGACCGGGGGCCCTGACCCGCGAACGGATTGCGCATGGCGTGCCTCCCGGCGTCGCTTCCCCGGACTCCGTCCGAGGGGACCCCCACCAGTGTGCGCGCGGCCCCGCCGCCCGGCCTCACATCCGGCGCCACTTCTCCTCGACGACGACCGAACGCAGCAACCAGCCGCCGGCCGTGCGACGCAGCGTGAACGTGTAGCGCCCGCCGCACACGAAGTCCTCGCCCGACGCGAAGCGCATGGGGTTCAGGTAGTCGGCGCGCACCGTCGCGCCGTCGCCCGGGTAGCCGCCCGGATCCTGGATGCGGAACCGCCGGTTGACGATGAGGTGCTGGCGTACGGGGAACAGGAGCATCGTCTCCGCGAGCCAGTCGGCGACCTCGGCGGCCGGGCCCTCGATCCCCCCGGAACCGCTGTAGTCGGCGCGTCCGTCCGCGGTGAACAGCGCGCGGTACGCCGCCCAGTCCGCGTCGTCCACGGCCACCGCGTAGCCGGTGATCAGGTCGTCGATGGCGAGCCGGTCCATCACGGTCGCGAGATCCACGCGCTGCGTCATCGGTTCAGTGTCGGGCAGAGCGGGCCGGGCGCCAAGGGGCGTGCGGGCGGGGCTTGGTACGAGACCCGTCATACTTTCGGCCATGCGCATGAACATCGATCCGGAGCGGACCGACCGGAACTCCTTCTACCGGCTGCTCACCGCCACCGTCGTGCCCCGGCCCATCGCCTGGGTGTCGACGACGGGCGCCGACGGGACGGACAACCTCGCCCCGCACTCCTTCTTCACCATCTCCTCGGTCGTGCCGCCGGTCGTCCAGTTCACCTCGGTGGGCCGCAAGGACTCGCTGCGCAACGTGGAGGAGACGGGCGAGTTCGTCGTGAACCTCGCCCCCGAGGGCCTCTTCGGCGCGGTCAACGCGACGGCGACGAACTTCCCGCGCGGGACCAGCGAGTTCGACGCGTGCGACGTCGAGCGGGAGCCGAGCCTGCGGGTCCGGCCGCCGCGGGTCGCCCGGTCACCCGTGGCTCTGGAGTGCGAGCTGCACAGCACGCTGCGGATCGGCGACTCGACGGTGGTCTTCGGCCGGGTGGTGCACGCGGCGGTGGACGAGTCGGTGCTCGTCGACGGCCATCCGGAGATGACACGGATGCGGCCGCTGTCCCGGCTCGGCAAGAACGAGTGGGGCACGCTCGGCGGCATCACGGAGCTGGCGCGCGTGCCGTACCAGGGCTGAACCGAGGCGGGTGCGGGGCGCGGTCTCGCCGGGCCCCGCACCGCGGGTCAGCCCGCGGACTCGCCCGCGTGGGGGCTGAGGACGTCCGTGCCGACCAGGACGAAGAGGAGGATGCCGAGGAGGATCCGGTAGATCACGAAGGGCATGAAGGACTTCGTGGTGATGAACTTCATGAACCAGGCGATCACCGCGTAGCCGACGCCGAACGCGATGATCGTGGCGAAGATCGTCGGGCCCCAGGAGACGTGTCCCTCGCCCGCGTCCTTCAGCTCGAACACGCCCGAGGCGAGCACCGCCGGGATGGCGAGGAGGAACGAGTAGCGGGCGGCCGCCTCGCGGGTGTAGCCCATGAAGAGGCCGCCGGAGATGGTGGCGCCGGAGCGGGAGACGCCCGGGATCAGGGCCATCGCCTGGCAGAAGCCGAAGATGAGGCCGTCCCGTACGCCCAGTTCCTTCAGCGACTTGCGCTCGCGGATGGCCCGGTGCCGCCCGCCGACCTCGTCGCGGGCCGCGAGCCGGTCCGCGATGCCGAGCACGATGCCCATCACGATGAGGGTGGTGGCGATCAGCCGCAGATCGCGGAAGGGGCCCTCGACCTGGTCCTTCAGCGTGACGCCGAGGATGCCGATCGGGAGCGAGCCGACGATGACGAGCCAGCCCATCTGCGCGTCGTGGTCGGAGCGCATCGACTTGTCGAAGAGCGAGCGGAACCAGGCCGAGACGATCCGCGCGATGTCCTTGCGGAAGTAGATGAGCACCGCGGCCTCGGTGCCGATCTGGGTGATCGCCGTGAACGCCGCACCGGGGTCCTCCCAGCCGGCGAACGCGGCGGTGAGTCGCAGATGCGCGCTGGAGGAGATGGGAAGGAACTCCGTCAGCCCCTGGACGAGTCCGAGGATGAATGATTCGAACCAACTCATGGGGCCAGGGCCGTCCCGTTTGTACGCGTGCGGTCAGAAGGTCGCTGCGCAGCGTACCTCCCCAAGATGAAGGGCCCGTTCGCAGGGCGGTCCCGCACCTGACGGGGGAGCGGGCTCAGCTCTCGACGGGTCCCGCGGTCGTCCAGCCGGGCACCTGGACGAGGGCCTTGAGGCTCGCGGCGTCCGCCTCGTCGCCGCAGCTCGCGCAGATCACGCGGGGGCTCAGCAGCTCGCCGCAGCTGTGCTCCAGGAGCGTCGGGCGCCGGTCCTGGTTGAGGTGGCGGTCGCCCCAGGCCATCAGCGTGACGAGGACCGGTTGCAGCTCGTCACCGGCCGGCGTCGCCCGGTACTCGTAGCGCTTGGGGCGGTCGCTGTACTCGACCTTCTCCAGGATCCCGGCCTCGACGAGGCGCTTGAGGCGGGCGGTGAGGATGTCGCGCGGCGCGCCCGTGTTCCGCGCGATCCGGTCGAAGCGGTGGACGCCGAGCGAGACCTCGCGCAGGACGAGGAGGGAGTACTTCTCACCGACGAGCGCCAGGGTGTCGGCGATGGAGCAAGGGCGGGGAGCGGCCTTCATGTGCCCAAGACTAAGGCAGACGCGCGGGTGAAGGTTGGAAAATCAAACTCACTGGGTTATGTTACCGACAGGTGTTGGTCCAGTTCTCCAACTCATCCTCCTGGAGCCGTGTCATGCGCGACGCCGTCATCGTCGAAGCCGTCCGTACGCCGATAGGGAAGGGCAAGCCCGGCGGAGCCCTCGCCGACGTCCATCCCGTCGCCCTGCTCTCCCACACCCTGCGCGCCCTGGTCGACCGCACCGGGATCGACCCCGCCCTCGTCGACGACGTCATCGGCGGTACTGTCGACCAGGTCGGCGAGCAGGCCATGAACACCACCCGCTACGCCTGGCTGGGCGCCGGACTGCCGGAGACCGTGCCCGCCACGACCGTCGACCGGCAGTGCGGCTCCTCCCAGCAGGCCGTGCACTTCGCCGCCCAGGGGGTGCTGTCCGGCGCCTACGACATCGCGGTGGCCTGCGGGGTCGAGTCCATGAGCCGGGTCCCGATGTGGTCCAACGTGCCGCCCGGCGCCGACCCCTTCGGGCCCGGAGTCGCCGAGCGCTACCCGGAGGGCCTGGTCCCGCAGGGGATCAGCGCGGAGCTCATCGCCGCGAAGTGGTCCCTCGGCCGCGCGGCCATGGACGAGTTCGCCGCCGCCTCCCACGCGAAGGCCGCGCGGAGCTGGGCGGCCGGACACTTCGACGCCGAGGTCGTCCCGTACGGGCAGGTGCGTCGCGACGAGTCCGTGCGGCCCGCGACCACTCCCGAGGTCCTCGCCGGCCTCCGGCCCGCCTTCCAGGACCCCGGCTTCGCCGAATGCTTCCCGCAGATCGACTGGTCGGTCACCGCGGGGAACAGCAGCCCCGTCAACGACGGTGCCTCCGCCGTCCTCGTCATGGAGGCCGGGACCGCGCGCCGCCTCGGCCTGCGCCCGCTCGCCCGGCTCCACTCCTTCGCGGTGACCGGCTCCGACCCGCTGCTCATGCTGACCGGGGTGATCCCGGCCACCGAGAAGGTGCTGCGCCGGGCCGGTCTCGACCTCGCCGACATCGACCTCTTCGAGATCAACGAGGCCTTCGCGAGCGTCGTGCTCGCCTGGCGCCAGGAGACCGGCGCCGACCTGGACCGGGTCAACGTCCACGGCGGCGCGATCGCCCTCGGCCACCCCCTGGGCGCGAGCGGCACCCGCCTGACCACCACTCTGGTGCACGCGCTGCGGGCACGGGGCGGCCGGTACGGGCTCCAGGCGATGTGCGAGGCGGGCGGGTTGGCCAACGCGATGATCGTCGAAGCGATGTGAGGGGGAGCGATGTGAGGGAAGCGATGCGAGGGGAAGCGATGTGAGGGATTGGATCCAGGATCCAGGATCCAGGATCCGGAGTTCGGTCAGGCCGACACCGACTCCAGTCGGGGCTCCGTCTCCGTCGGTTCCCCCGCGGGTCCGCGCAGGCGGTGGCGTTTGCGCCAGCCGACCACGGCGGCCCCCGCCACCGACAGGACGATGAACCCCATGGAGATCAGGAAGGCGGGGGAGGTCGGCGAGGTGGCCTCGCTGCCCGCGACCACGTACGCCGCCGTGTTCGGGACGGAGCCGAGGCCCGTCGCGAGGAGGAAGGGCAGGTACTTCATACGGGAGACGGCCGCACCGTAGTTGGCCACGGCGAACGGCATCCCCGGGAAGAGCCGGATCGCCAGCATCGACCGGAACCCGTGCCGGCTCAGCTGCCCGTCGGCCGCCAGCAGCCAGCGCCCGCGCACGTACGGGCGCAGGGCGTCCTGCCCCAGCGCCCTGCCCAGCGCGAACGAGATGCCCGCGCCCAGGACCGTGCCCCCGAGGGACGCGGCGAAGCCCGCCGGGGCGCCGAAGAGAGCGCCGGCCGCCAGGTTCAGCAGCGGCCGGGGCACGAGGGCCGCCGTGCACACCCCGTACAGCAGTCCGAAGACCACGACCGCGCCCGCGCCGCTCAACTGGGGCGGCCAGCCGGCCGAGAGCAGTCGCTGCGGCTCGAAGAGCAGCACCGACGACCCCGCGGCGAGCAGGATCACGGCGAGATACGCCAGCCGGGCCTTGGGCGCGAGCAGCACCCTGGAGCGGCGGACGGACACGGGCTCGAACATCCGGGGAGAGTAACCGAAGAGCGCATGTGATCGCCGTAATGAGCACCATGCCCGGCGCCGCCCCCGGACCCGCCCTAAAGTGAGGCGGTGACCTCCGCCGCCACCCCCGCCGTCCCCGACAGTGCCCTCGCCGACACCGTGCTGGCCCGGCTCACGGAGCTCTACCCCACGGGCGGCGACCCCTTCCGGGCGCAGGAGATGATCGCGTACATGAAGGGCGTCGCGCCCTTCCTCGGGCTGCGGACGCCGGAGCGCCGCGCCCTGTCCCGTACCGTCCTGGCCGGCACCCCCGTCCCCGACGAGGCCGACTGCGCCGCCGTCGCCCTGCGCTGCTTCGCCCTGCCCGAGCGGGAGTACCACTACTTCGCCGTCGACTACCTGCGCCGCCACGTGAAGCGCTGCTCGTCCCGCTTCCTGCCGGTCGCCCACGCCCTCGTGACCACCGTCTCGTGGTGGGACACCGTCGACCACCTCGCCTCCCACGTCGTCGGACCGCTCGTCGCCGCCGACCCCGCGCTCGCCTCCCGCATGGACGCCTGGGTCGCCGACGAGGACCTGTGGGTGGCGCGCACCGCGATCCTGCACCAGCTGCGCTTCAAGGACGCCACCGACACCGAGCGCCTCTTCTCCTACTGCCTGCTCCGCTCCGGCCACCCGGACTTCTTCATCCGCAAGGCGATCGGCTGGAGCCTGCGCGAGTACGCCAAGACCGATCCCGCCGAGGTGCGCGCCTTCGTCGCCCAGAACACCTCCCGGCTCTCCCCGCTCTCCGTGCGCGAGGCCCTCAAGAACCTCTGAGCACGAGGAAATTCGGTCGACCCGGAGACCTCGGGCGGCCATGATCGTGGGCATGTCCCGGTACGCCTTCCTCGCAGCGCCGTCCGCAGTCGCGGACGCGCCGAAGGCTGCCGTGCGCGTCTCCGCTCCGCTCTCCGTCTTCCTCGCCGTCCCCGCACCGGTCCGCGTCCCGGTACCGGTCTGGGCCGCCGCCCTGGCCTGCGCCTGCGCACCGGCCTGCGTCTGCGCACCCGTCGGCGCCTCCGTGCCGGCGCTCGGCGGCGACCGAAGCTGACCCTCCCCGGATCGTCCGGCGGACCCCACAGGGGGAGGGTCGGTCCGGCCCCGGGGTCCCCACACAGCTTCGAGCACCGAAACGAGCGATCCAGCCATGTCCAAGCAGGCGTACGCGCGTACCAAGCCGCACCTCAACATCGGCACCATGGGCCACGTCGACCACGGCAAGACCACCCTCACGGCCGCCCTCACCAAGGTCCTCAGCGAGCGGGCCACCGGCGGCCCCACCTCGTACGTCCCCTTCGAGCGGATCGACCGCGCCCCCGAGGAGGCGCGCCGCGGCATCACGATCAACGTGACGCACGTCGAGTACGAGACCGAGACCCGCCACTACGCCCACGTCGACATGCCCGGGCACGCCGACTACATCAAGAACATGGTCACGGGCGCGGCCCAGCTCGACGGCGCGATCCTCGTCGTCTCCGCGCTCGACGGGATCATGCCGCAGACCGCCGAGCACGTCCTGCTCGCCCGGCAGGTCGGCGTCGACCACATCGTCGTCGCGCTCAACAAGGCCGACGGCGCGGACGACGAGCTGACCGACCTGGTCGAGCTGGAGGTACGGGAGCTGCTCACCGCGCACGGCTACGGCGGCGACGGCGTGCCGGTGATCCGGGTCTCCGGCCTGCGGGCGCTGGAGGGCGACCCGCGCTGGACCGCGTCCATCGAGGCCCTCCTCGACGCCGTGGACACGTACGTGCCGGTACCGGTGCGGTACGTGGACGCCCCGTTCCTGCTGCCCGTCGAGAACGTGCTCACCATCACCGGCCGCGGCACCGTCGTGACCGGGGCCGTCGAGCGCGGCAGCGTACGGGTCGGCGACCGCGTCCAGGTGCCCGGCACGGACACCGAGACCGTGGTGACCGGCGTCGAGACCTTCGGCAAGCCGATGGAGTCGGCCCAGGCCGGCGACAACGTGGCGCTCCTGCTGCGCGGGGTGCCGCGCGGCGCGGTCCGACGCGGCCACGTGGTGGCGGAGCCCGGAAGTCTCGTGCCACGCCGTCGTTTCACGGCGCGGGTGTACGTGCTCGCCGCCGGCGAAGGCGGCCGCAGCACGCCCGTCACGACCGGGTACCGGCCGCAGTTCTACCTGCGCACGGCCGACGTCGTCGGCGCCGTCGACCTCGGCGAGCGCGCCGCCGCCCGGCCCGGTGAGACGGTCACCATGACCGTCGAGCTCGGCCGCGACACGCCCCTGGAGCCGGGGCTCGGCTTCGCGATCCGCGAGGGCGGACGCACGGTCGGCGCGGGGACGGTGACGGAGGTGCTCTGACGGGTGGGGGGACGTGGGGCGGCGGCTGTCCGCCGGGCGGTCGCCGTCCGCTCCGCGCCTCCCCGCCTGCGCCCCCGCGTTCCCCGCCCCCGCGCCGCCCCCGCACCGCCCGGCGGGGCCGTACCGGCAGAATGAAGGCGTGAACGAGCAGATTCCCGTGATCCGAGATGTCGACTGGGGTACCGCGCGGCTCATGCCCGACGTGGACACCGAGCGGGGGTGGCTGCTCACGGTCGACGGTGCGCCGCAGTCGTACGTCGACCTCGACGACCCGACGCACCTGGAGTTCGAGTACGCGCAGCGGCTCGCCCATGTCGTCGACCATGCCGCCGACGAGGGCGTCGCGCTCGACGTCGTGCACCTGGGCGGCGGGGCGCTCACCTTGCCCCGGTACGTCGCCGCGACCCGGCCCGGCTCGCGGCAGGACGTCGCCGAGGCGGACCGGGGGCTGCTCGCGCTGGTGGCCGAGCACCTGCCGGTGCCCGAGGGGTCGGGGATCGTGGTGCACGGGGCGGACGCCCGGGAGTGGCTGGAGGCCGCCCCCGACGCCTCGGCGGACCTGCTGGTCGCGGACGTGTTCGGCGGCTCGCGGGTGCCGGCCCACCTCACGTCGGTGGAGTACGCCCGGCAGGCCCGGCGGGTGCTGCGGCCCGGCGGGACCTACGCGGCGAACCTCGCGGACGGGGCGCCGTTCCCGTTCCTCCGCTCCCAGCTCGCCACCTTCGCGGCCGTCTTCCCCGAGCTCGCGCTGATCGCCGAACCGGCGGTGCTGCGCGGCCGGCGCTTCGGCAACGCCGTGCTCGTCGCCTCCGACCGCCCGATCGACACCGCGCGCCTGGCCCGCCGCACGGCGGCCGACGCCTTCCCGGCGCGCGTGGAGTGGGGCGAGCCGCTGGCCCGTCTCACCGGCGACGCGCGACCGGTGCGGGACGCGGAGGCCGTACCGTCACCCCTTCCCCCGGAGGGAGCCTTCGGGATCGGCTGAGCTCCCGGCGGTCTCGTGCGCGTCCGGCGCGTCCGGCGCGTCCGGCGTCGCGCCCGACACCCGCTTCGTACGCCGGGTCAGATTCCGTACGTCGGGCACGAGCAGCACCAGCGCGGTGACCAGCACGATCAGCGCGGCCGAGCCCCACAGCGCGTTGCCGCGCCCGAAGACGCCCTCGGCCGGACCGGCCAGCGCCGTGGACAGGGGCAGCATCGCAGTCGAGCCGAACCAGTCGTAGGCCGAGACCCGGGACAGCTTGTCCTCCGGGATCTCCTGGTGCAGCGCCGTCATCCAGGAGACGCCGAACACCTCGATGGCCACGCCGCTGACGAACATCGCGGCCGACAGGCCGACCACGTCCAGCGGCACCGCGAGCGCCGCCGACGGCAGCGCGATGGGGAAGACGCAGAGGGTGCCCACGAGCAGCATCCGGCGTGGTTTCCAGCGGATCATCAGGAGCGCGCCGGCCAGCGTGCCCACGCCGAACGCGGCGAGCGCGAGCCCCCACGGCCGGGCGCCGCCCAGCTCGTCCCGGGCGACCAGCGGCCCGTACACCGACTCGGCCGCGCCGACCAGCGCCACCACGATGGAGAACTGGGCGACGATCGCCCAGAGCCAGGGGCGGCTCGCGAACTCGTCCCAGCCCTCGCGCAGGTCGGCGAGGAGTCCACCGCCCGCCGCGCGCTCGGGGATGTGCCGTACGTCGAGGAAGGCGCGCAGCGCTCCGGCGAGGGCGAAGGCCACCGCGTCGACGGCGAGCACCCAGCCGGGGCCGACGGCGGCGATCAGCGCGCCGCCCAGCGCGGCGCCGCCGATGCCGGCGCCGTGCATCGCCATCCGGAAGAGCGCGAAGGCGCGGCTGACCTGCTCGCCGCTGACGCTGGACATCAGCATGCCCTCGGCGGCGGGGTTGAAGAACGCCTGTCCGGTGCCGCACAGGGCGGTCAGCAGCATCATGTGCCACAGCCGGGCCTCGCCGGTGAGGACGAGGACGGCGAACACGGCCTGGGAGACGCAGTTGAGGGCGTTGGCGGCGACCATCACCCGGTGCCGGGGGACCCGGTCGGCGATGGCGCCGCCGATGAGCAGGAAGAGTACGAGGGGCAGCGTGCGGGCCATCGCGACCAGGCCGACGTCGCCGCCGTCGCCGCCGGACTGGATGACGGCGAACGCCGCCGCGATCAGGGCGCCGTGGGTGCCCAGGTTGGTGATGATCGCGGCGGCGGTCAGGAGCAGGTAGTTCCGCCCGGCCCAGCCGGGTATGCGTGCGCGGTTCAGGACGACTCCGGGGACTCCGGGGCGAGGCGGACCGTGGAGAGGATCTGCTGCACGGTGGCGTTGGGCAGTTCCTCGTTCACGCCGGCGGCGGCGTACAGGACGAAGGAGGAGAAGTCGCCCTTGGCGTTCTTGAAGGAGAAGGCGAGCGACTTGCCGTCGGACTCGCACTTGTTGCGCTTCTTGATGCCGGGGGCGGTGGCGGTGGACATGCTGCCCTTGAGGCCGGACTTCGTGGTGTACGGAACGGCCTTGGTGATCTTGATGGTGCCCTTGGGCATGTGCTGCGCGTAGCCCGCCCACACCCAGTTGCCCGCCTCGTTGTAGGCGGCCTCGTCGGTGTTCTTGGCGCCCTGGCCGCCCTTGGTGCCGGCGGTGCTCAGGCCCCAGGTCTCCTGGGTGCCGTTCTTGTCGGTGTCGTAGGCGCACCAGTTGCTCTTGAAGTGCGCGGGCGAGGACATGGTGACGACGGGGGAGCCGTCGCCCTTCTTCTCGTCCTCGAAGAAGGTGATCACGCCCTGCTTCGACACCTCCCACGCGGGCGGTACGTCGAACAGCGTGCCGTACTTGGGGTTGTAGACGACCTTCCAGCCGGGGATCACGGGCTGGTGGTCGGCGGCGTCGCGCGGGTTGTCGAGCGGCGGGGCCGAAGAGGTGGCGGGCGCCGAGGACGGGGTGACCGGCTTCGGGTCGTCGGCCTGGTTCTTCTTGTCGTCGTCCTTGCCGAGCACGAGGTAGCCGGCGACCCCGGCCGCGGCGAGCACGGCGACGGCGGCGACGATCGCGACGACGGTGGTCTGCTTCTTCTTGCCACCGTCCCCGCCGCCCGGCTGGACCGGGCCGGGCACGGTGTACTGCGGCACGGTCGGCTGCTGGTACGGGTTGGCCTGCGGCTGCTGCCCGTACGGCGGGTTCTGCGGCCCGTAACCGGGCTGCGTCGGCTGCTGCCCGTACGGGCCGGGCTGCTGGTAACCCGGCTGCGCGTAAGGGTTCGGCTGCCCGTAGCCGGGCTGGCCCGGCTGGGCGTACGGGTTCTGACTCTGGTCCTGCGGGTTCTGCTCGCCCCCGGGCGGCTGCTGTCCTGGCCACATGGCGAGTAACGATAGAGGTGCGGCACCGGCCAGGCTACGGCCGCCCCCGTGCGGGGATGGCGAAGACTGCTACCCGTGGGTAACATCACGGGTCATGAGCGCAGACCAGATGACCGTCGGCGAGATGCTCGCCGCCACGGTGCCCATGGCCAGGACCCTCAACCTCGAGTTCCTGGAGACCACCGCCGAGCGCGCCGTCGTGCGCCTGCCGGACCAGGCCGACTACCACAACCACGTCGGCGGCCCGCACGCCGGCGCCATGTTCACCCTGGCCGAGTCGGCCAGCGGCGCGATCGTCATCGCCGCCTTCGGCGACCAGCTCGGCCGCGCCGTGCCGCTCGCCGTCAAGGCCGAGATCGGCTACAAGAAGCTGGCCATGGGCGTCGTCACCGCCACCGCCACCCTCGGCCGCCCGATCGCCGACGTCGTCGCCGAACTCGACGCGGGCGAGCGCCCCGAGTTCCCCGTGCGCATCGACATCACGCGCGAGGACGGCGCCGTCACCGGCGAGATGACCGTCGTGTGGACGCTCCGGCCCAACTCCTGACGTCCTCCGGGGCCCTGGGGGCGCCCGGATGCCTGACGCCCTGCCACCCGGACGCCCGGATGCCTGGACGCCCGGGCATCCGGGCATCTGGACATCCAGGGGCAGGGGGTCCCTAGGCGTCCCGCCGGCCCCATGACTCCGCGGGTCCCCCGGGAGTCGCTCCTCCCGTGGCTCCCCGGCACGGCGGCGCGGAATCGGACGAACCGTCACGCATAGTGCGATCAACGCATGATCGCAGGAATCGTGCCGGTCCGAAGGAGCGCCGCCGTGCCCCACACTCCCCGTCAGGAACAGGACGAGTCCGGCTCCGCCTCGGCGCCCCGCCACCCCTCCCGGCGTCGGCTCCTGCTCGCCCTCGCCGGAGCGGCGGCCCTCTCCGCCGTGACCGCCGGCGCGGGCCGCGCCCTCGCCGCACCGCCCCGGCCGGGTGCGCCGGCCGGCCGCCCGGTGCCCGCGCGGCTGAGTGAACGCGTCCGCACGCTCGTCGCGCAGCTCACCCTCGACGAGAAGACCACCCTCCTGCACGGCGCCACCGACCCCGCCGGCCTCGGTCAGGCCGGATACGTGCCCGGCGTCCCCCGCCTCGGCATCCCGCCGCTCCGGCTCGCCGACGGACCCGCCGGTGTCCGGGTCGCCCGCCGGGCCACCGCGCTGCCCGCGCCCGTGATGCTCGCCGCCGCCTTCGACCCCGCGCTCGCCCGCGCGTACGGGCAGGTCATCGGCCACGAGGGCCGCGCACTCGGCCAGGACGTCCTCCTGTCGCCGATGGTCAACCTCATCCGCACCCCCTACGCGGGCCGCAACTTCGAGACCTTCTCCGAGGACCCGCTGCTCTCCGCCGACCTCGTCGCCGAGGAGATCCGCGGCATCCAGGCCGAGGGCCTCGTCGCCACCGTCAAGCACCTCGCCCTCAACAACCAGGAACGCGACCGGATGTCCGTCGACGTGCGGGCCGACGAGCAGACCCTCCACGAGACCGAACTGCGCGGCTTCGAGGCCGCCGTCGCCGCCGGGGCGGGCGCCGTCATGGCCGCGTACAACAAGGTCGACGGCGTCCACGCCACCGAGAACAGCGCCCTGCTCACCGACATCCTGCGCGCGGAGTGGGGCTTCGAGGGCTGGGTCATGAGCGACTGGGGCGCCGTCCACTCCACCGTCGCCGCCCTCACCGCCGGC
This sequence comes from Streptomyces sp. NPDC093111, assembly GCF_040683955.1. Taxonomy (NCBI): domain Bacteria; kingdom Bacillati; phylum Actinomycetota; class Actinomycetes; order Kitasatosporales; family Streptomycetaceae; genus Streptomyces; species Streptomyces sp. NPDC093111. The sequence goes on from NZ_JBFBNW010000006.1 coordinate 251,900, forward strand.
TGCGACATGGAGATGCCCGGCGGCGCCTACTACGGCGCAGCCCTGCGCCGGGCCGTCGAGGACGGGCGGATCGGACGCGACGTCGTCGACACCGCCGTCGCCCGCTTCCTCTCCGTGCGCGAGCGCTTCGGCCTCCTCGACGAGGACGTCGCACGCCCCACCCGCGACGCCGCGGCCGGGGCCCGCCTCGCGCTCCGCGTCGCGACCGCCGGGGCCACCCTGCTGCGCAACGAGGGCGGGGCGCTCCCGCTGACCGGCCGCGCCGCCCGTTCGATCGCCGTCATCGGCCCCACCGGCGCGGTCCCCTTCGTCAGCGGCGGCGGCAGCGCCCACGTCGTCCCCGACACGGCCACCAGCCCGCTCGACGCCCTGCGCGCCCGCGCCGGCGACGGTGCCACCGTCACGTACGCCCTCGGCGAGGACCTCTACGGCAAGCCGCTGCCGCCCACCGTGCCCGCCCGGGACCTCGACGCCGTCGGCGTCGCCGCCGCCGAGACCTGGCACCACGAGGGCACCCTCACCGTCACCGAGGACGACGACTGGAGCTTCTTCCTCCACTACGGCGGCAAGCGCCCCGGCGTCACCCTCGACGGCGTCGAGCTCTTCCCCGCCACGGCGGGCGGCGCCGCGTTCTTCGCCGGCGGACTCGGCGGGCGCGCCGCCGACGGCCTGGCCGTGCGCCGCGCCGACCGCCGCCTCGCCGCCGGCACCCACCGGCTCACCGTCACCGCGCAGGGCGGCGCCAAGGGGCAGCTGGTCCGGCTGCGCGCCGCCACCGGCGCCACCCGGGCCGCCGACCGGGCCGAGGCCGTCGCCGCCGCCCGCGCCGCGCGCACCGTGGTGCTCTTCGCCTGCGAGGACGCCACCGAGGGCCGCGACCGCACCGGTCTCGCCCTGCCGGGCCGCCAGGAGGACCTGATCGCCGCGGTGACCGCCGCCAACCCCCGTACCACCGTGGTCCTGAACACCTCCTCGGCCGTCACCATGCCGTGGCTGGACGGCACGGCGGCCGTGCTCCAGATGTACTACCCGGGCCAGGAGGGCGCCGCCGCCACCGCCGCCGTGCTCTTCGGCGACGCCGACCCCGGCGGCCGGCTCACCCAGACCTTCCCCGCCGCCGAGGACCGCCACCCCACCGCGGGCGATCCGGTCCGCTACCCCGGGAAGGACGGGATCGAGGAGTACGGGGAGGGCGTCCACGTCGGACACCGCTGGTACGACGCCCACGACGTGACCCCGCTCTTCCCCTTCGGCCACGGCCTCTCGTACACCCGCTTCACCTACGCCGACCTGCGGGTCACCCCCGCCGACGACGGCCTCGACGTCGGTTTCACCGTGATCAACACCGGCACCCGCCGCGGCGTCGAGGTCGCCCAGGTCTACCTGGGCCCCTCGCCGGACCTCGCCGCCCTCGGCGTCGACCAGCCGCGCCGCCTCCTCGCCGGATACCGGCGGCTGGAGCTCGCGCTCGGCGAGCGGCGCCGCGTCACCGTCCGGGTCGCCGCCCGCACCCTCTCCTCCTGGGATCCGGCCCGGCACGGCTGGATCCTCGGCACCGGACGCCGCGAACTGCGGGTCGGATCGTCCTCCCGGGCCTTCCGCCTGGGGACCGAGACCCGGGTCGGCACGCCGTGACCGGGTAGGCTGCCCGGGTTCGGTCGCCGATACGGGAGAGGTACCCGCGTGCACGTCCAGGAGTGGCTGGAGACGATCCCCGCGGTCGCCGTCTACGCGCTGGTCGGGGTGGTGATCGGGGTCGAGAGCCTGGGCATCCCGCTGCCCGGCGAGATCGTCCTCGTCAGCTCGGCGCTGCTCGCGTCGCAGCACGGCGAGATCGACCCGTACGTCCTCGGTGCCTGCGCCAGCGCCGGCGCGATCATCGGCGACTCGATCGGCTACGCGATCGGGCGCAAGGGCGGCCGGCCACTGCTCGCCACGCTGGGCCGGAAGTTCCCGAAGCACTTCAGCGAGGCCAACATCGGCCTCGCGGAGCGCTCCTTCGAGAAGTGGGGCATGTGGGCGGTCTTCTTCGGCCGCTTCGTCGCCCTGCTGCGGATCTTCGCCGGACCGCTCGCGGGCGTCCTGCGCATGCCGTACTGGAAGTTCCTCACCGCCAACGTCCTCGGCGGCATCCTCTGGGCCGGCGGCACCACCGCCGTCATCTACTCGGTCGGCATCGTCGCCGAGGCATGGCTCAAGCGCTTCTCCTGGCTGGGCCTGGTCCTCGCGGTCCTCATCGGCCTCGCCTCGATGCTCATCCTGAAGAACCGGGCCAAGAAGGCCGCGGCCCAGGCCACCGCCCGCGCCGAGGCCACCGCCGCCGAGGCGACCGCCGCCGCCGAGTAGGCGGCGGGCGAGGGGCCCCGAACAAGGCCCCTCTCCGCACGTGAGCGGATCGCCGCCCCCGGATCGGGGCGCGGCGACCCGTCGTAAGTCAGAAAGGAGCGTCGTGCTCGAGAACCTCGGCCGTTACGACGGCGCGCACGGCGACTACTGCAGGTCGCACCTCTGCTGCCGCTGCCAGCAGCGCTCCTGGTCGACCCGGATCGGCGACGAACGCCTCTGCGGGATGTGCGCCGCCTGCTGCGTGCAGTGCGGACGGGCACCGGCGCCCCACCTCGACGGGCTGGACAACGGGCTGTGCGCGGACTGCCGGGGCCGCTGCGGGCGCTGCGGCGGCCCCGTCCCCGCGGAGGGCACCTGCCGGTGCCGCACCTGGAAGCGGGGCCCGGGCACCGACCCCATCGGCTTCGTCATGCAGGGCTTCCCCCAGCCGCTGCTCCAGGCCCTCGGCCACCGCCTGCCGCGGAACCTGCCCGACATCCTGGCCGACGAGCTCACCCACCGGACCCCCGCCCAGCTCCTCGACCGGGTCGAACGCCGCTGGCACACCCGCTGGTCGAACGCCATCCACGAGCGCGACGAGGACAACCGGCGCCGCTGGGCCCCGCAGGAGATCGCCGAGTTCCTCGTCGGCCGCGGCCCCTGCCAGAACCCGGCCTGTGAGGACGGGCGGCTGATCCACGACGGCGGCCCCTGCGGGTACTGCAAGCAGCCGGAACACCGCTTCGTCCCCGGCACCGCCGAGACGACCGCCACCAGCGAGTACGCCCGCCGGACCGCCGCCGAGATCCGCCAGGCGCTCGTCGAGGGCCGCGCCGACCGGAAGACGCGCCCCCGCCCCGGCCGGGTGTGAGCGGGGCGGCCGGGCCGGACCCCGCCGCCCACGGCGGTACGGGTCCGGGCGCGGCGCCCCTCAGTCCTCGAAGGCCTCGGCGTGGCCCTTGGCCAGGTGCAGGTACATCTCGGCGTTCAGCCGGATGCCCGCCAGCTCCTCCTCGGTCAGCGGGCGCCGCACCTTCGCCGGGACGCCCGCCACGAGCGAACCGGGCGGCACCTCCATGCCCTGCGGGACCAGCGCCTGCGCGGCGACCAGCGAACCCGCGCCGATCCTGGCCCCGTTGAGGATCGTGGCACCCATGCCGACCAGCACGTCGTCCTCGATGACACAGCCGTGGACGGTCGCGTTGTGGCCGATCGTCACCCGCGCGCCGATCGACACCGGGTAGCCCGGGTCGACGTGGACGGTGCAGTTGTCCTGCACGTTGGCGTCCTCGCCGATCTCGATCGGGCCGCAGTCCGCGCGCAGCACCGCGTGGTACCAGACGCTGGCCCGGGGCCCGAGGGTGACCTCGCCGAGGACCACCGAGGTCGGCGCGGTGAACGCCGTCGGGTCCACCTGCGGCTCCTTGCCGCCCACGGCCCTGATCAACGCCTCTGTCATGACTCGCTCCTGCTCGTTCGCTCCGTCGGTCGCGCCTTGCGGCGAAGCGTAGCCGTGGCCCATGACGGACATCACAGCGCACCGCACTGATCAGCCACGACACCGCCGACTACGGTGTCCGGGTGCCCCGGAACAGAAACACGTTCTCCTCGCTCAGCGCCTGGCGGCGCCGGGTCGTCGCCCGCGCCCTGCAAGGCGGTTGGCGCCGGATCCAGCAGGCGGGCGCCGTCACCGCCGAGCACCCCGGGCGGCTGCGGTTCCGCCGCATCGGCGAGGGCACCCGGCTCGCGTTCCCCCAGGGCACGGTCTTCGGCGAGCGCTGGATCGAGATCGGGGCCTGCTGCATCATCGCCGAGCAGGTCACGCTGACCGCCGGCATGCTGCCGGACCTGGACCTCGGCGAGGACACCGTGCTGACCCTCGGCGACGGTGTCGTCCTCGGCCGAGGCAGCCACGTGATCGCCGACGCGCCGATCACCATCGGCTCCGACACCTACTGCGGCCCGTACGTCTACATCACCTCGACCAACCACAGCTACGACGACCCGGACGTGCCGGTCGGACGCCAGTGGCCCCGCTCCGAGCCGGTCGTCATAGGACCCGGCTGCTGGCTGGGAACGGGCGCGGTGATCCTGCCCGGCGCCCGGATCGGCCGCAACGTCGTGGTCGCCGCCGGCGCGGTCGTACGGGGCGAGGTGCCCGACCACGCGGTGGTGGCGGGCGCGCCCGCCAAGGTGGTCCGCTCCTACGACCCGGAGAAGGGCTGGCAGCCGCCGCTGCGGACGCCCGCCCCGCGCGCGATCCCGGCCGGCATGACGGCGGACCAGCTCGGGGCACTGGCCGCACTCGACCCGGACGAGCTGAAGGACCTGAAGGACCTGGCCGATCTGGCCGACCTGGAGAGCTGACGGCCCTGGGTGGGACGGTCCGGGTTGGGCTGACGGCCCTGGGTGGGACGGTCCGGGTTGGGCTGACGGCCCTGGGTGGGACGGTCCGGGTTGGGCTGACGGCCCTGGGCGGGACGGTCCGGGGTGGACTGACGGCCCTGGGCGGGACTGTCCGGGGTGGACTGACCGGGGTGGACTGTCCGACCCGGGCGGCCTGACCGGGACGGCCCGAGCGGGACGGCCCGAGCGGGCCGGCCCGAGCGCGGCCCTCCGCCCGCCCTAGCCCGTCGCGAGCAGCACCGTGCCGACCAGGGCTAGGCCCGCGCCGGCCGCCTGGACGGCGCGGAGGCGTTCCTTGAGCACCCCGCGCGCGGCGAGTGCCGTCACCACCGGGTAGAGGCTGGCGAGGACCGCGGCGACCGTCACCGGACCGCGCTGCGCGGCCAGCGCGTAGGTGCCGTTGGCGGCGACGTCGGCGAGGCCCACGAAGGCCAGGGCCGGGAGGACCGCCCAGACCGCGCGCAGGCCGCCGCCCTCGGGCAGCGCCCGTCCGCCGCGCCGTACGGAGAGCCACAGCGCACCGCCGCCGACGGCCACGTTGGTGACGCGCTGGACGAAGAGGGCGAGGAAGAGGCCGGTCAGGGTGGTGGACGCCTCGGAGATGAGGGCCATCACCGCGCCGAAGCCGAAGGCCGCGACGAGGGTCAGCAGCACCGCCTGCCGCTGGACCGGCGCCCCGCGCAGCTCGGGGCCGCCCGCGAGGACGACGCCGAGCACGGCCACCGCGATCCCGGCGAACTGCGCCGTCCCCGGCCGGTCGCCGACGAGCAGCCCGACGGAGACGGGGACGACGACGCCGAGCGAGCCGAGCGGGGAGACCACGCCCATCGGGCCGAGGGCGAGCGCCTTGTAGAAGGCGAGCATGGCCGCGGGGCCGACCACGCCGGCCGCGACCGCGTACCAGAGCAGGGGGCCGGTCTCGCGCCAGGCGCCGGTGGCGAGGACGACGGAGCCGAGGACCAGGACGGCGAGGCTCTGCGAGACGACCACGACCGTCAGGGCGGGGAAGCGCCGGGTGAGCAGTCCGCCGCCGAAGTCGGCGAGGCCCCAGAGCAGGCTGGTGGCCAGGGCGAAGACGGCCGTCAGGGCGGTCATGGGGGGTTCCTCGCAGTACAGTGCAGTGAACAATCGGGTGCATCACACCGTAGTGCAGTGTATTGAACTCTGTCATTCAAAATATTGGACGGAATGTGTCGGACCTCGACCAGCTCACGCAGTCGCTCGCCCGGAACCTGAAGCGCTGGCGCAACGAGCGCGGCTTCACCCTGGACGCGCTCGCCGCCCGGGCGGGGGTCAGCCGGGGCATGATCATCCAGATCGAGCAGGCCCGCACCAACCCCAGCGTCGGCACCACCGTGAAGCTGGCCGACGCCCTCGGCGTCTCCATCACGACGCTCCTCGACTACGAGCAGGGCCCGCAGGTCCGTCTCGTCCCGCCCGGCCAGGCCGTCCGCATGTGGTCCACCTCCACCGGCAGCCAGACCACCCTCCTGGTCGGCACCGAGGCCCGCGGCCCCCTGGAGCTGTGGTCCTACACCCTGATGCCGGGCGACGGCACCGCCTCCGACCCGCACCCCGACGGCACCACCGAGCTCCTGCACGTCACGGAGGGCACCCTCACCCTCGTCGTCGAGGGCGAGGAGCACGCCCTCCCGGCCGGCACCTCCGCCGTCTTCGAGGGCAACGTGCCGCACGCCTACCGCAACGACGGCGACCGGACCGTCCAGATGACCCTGGCGGTGTCCATCCCGCCGGTCCGCTGAGCCCAGCCGGTCCGCTGAGCTCGTCCCGTACGCCTAGCCCCGCCCGTACACCCGGGTCGTCCCGTACGCCGAGCCCTGCCCGTACGCCGAGACGCCTGCCCGGCCGGGACGCGGACTTGTTAGCGTGCCCGGCATGCGCGCACCCCTCGGAGACTTCGACGACGTCCGGCCCGCCCCCGACTGCCTGGAACTGCTGACCGCACCGGTCGCCGCCGCCGTACGCGCCTGGGAGGGCGGTGTCCCGGCGGCCGAGATCCTCTACGTCGACACCGACCCGGCCATCGCCGACACCGCCGCCTTCGTCGCGCACCACGGGCAGGAGCTGCTCGCCGCCTCCGCCAACTGCGTGATCGTCGCCGGCCGGCGCGGCGAGACGACGACCCTGGCCGCCTGCGTGGTGCGCTCGTCGACCCGGGTCGACGTCAACGGCGCCGTCCGCCGACAGCTCGGCTCCCGCAAGGCCGGCTTCGCGCCGATGGACACCGCGACCGGCGAGACCGGCATGGAGTACGGCGGGATCACCCCCATCGGCCTGCCCGCCGCCTGGCCCGTCCTGGTCGACGCCACCGTCGTGGACCTGCCCTGGGTGCTGGTCGGCAGCGGACGGCGCCGCGGCAAGCTGCTCGTGCCGGGCAAGGCGTTCGCGGAACTGCCCGGCGCGGTCGTCCTGGAGGGCCTCGGCCGCGAGGGCTGAGCCCCGGCGGTCAGCCGAGGCGCGGGATCTCGATGGCGGGGCAGCGGTCCATCACCATCTCCAGGCCCGCCTCCCGGGTCCGGTCGTACGCCTCGGTGTCGACGACGTCGAGCTGGAACCACACCGCCTTCGCGCCCACCGCGACCGCCTGGTCCGCGACCGCGCCCGCCAGCTCGCTGTTCACGAAGACGTCCACCACATCCACCGGGAACGGGATGTCGGCCAGCGACGCGTACCCCTGCTCCCCGTGGACCGTCTCCGCCTTCGGATGGACCGGCACGACCCGCTTGCCGAAGCGCTGGAGCGTCTGGGCCACCCCGTAGGCGGCCCGCCCCCGGTTGTTGGACAGGCCGACGACCGCCCAGGTGTCGCCGCTCTCCGTGAGGATCCTGCGGATGGTCTCCGGGCTGCCGTACATGCTCCGCCTCCTGGCGCATCGGGTCTGCTGGGTCTTCCAGAGCCTGCAACCGCGACGGCCGGGACGGTGTTCCCGCGCCGGGCGCTTAGGCTGGCGGGATGCAGGAGCAGTACCGCACGCTCGCCGGCGAGGGCGTCCACGAGTCCGAGATCAACCGATCGCGCTTCATCTGCGCGCTCGCGCCCGTCGCCACCGAGGAGGAGGCGCAGGCGTTCGTCGCGCGCATCCGTCGCGAGCACCCCACCGCCACCCACAACTGCTTCGCGTACGTCGTCGGCGCCGACGCCTCCGTCCAGAAGGCGTCCGACGACGGCGAGCCCGGGGGCACCGCGGGCGTGCCCATGCTGCAGATGCTGCTGCGCCGCGAGATGCGGTACGTCGCCGCCGTCGTCACCCGCTACTACGGGGGCGTGAAGCTGGGCGCGGGCGGCCTCATCCGCGCGTACGGAGGGGTCGTCGGCGAGGCCCTGGACGAGCTCGGCACCGTCACCCGGCACCGCTACCGGCTCGCCACCGTCACCGTCGACCACCAGCGCGCGGGGAAGCTGCAGAACGATCTCCGCGCCACCGGGCGGTCCGTCCGCGAGGTGAGCTACGGCGCCGAGGTCACCATCGGGATCGGACTGCCCGACGCCGATGTGACTCAGTTCACCGCCTGGCTCGCCGATGTGACGGCGGGCACCGCCGGGTTCGAGCTCGGGGGAGAGGCGTACGGCGATGCGTGAGCCGCTGCCGCCGGCCCCGCGCGACGGCGCCGCCACTGTCGTACCGCACGGATACGCTCGGGCCTCATGAGGCTTCTGCACACGTCGGACTGGCACCTGGGACGGTCGTTCCACCGGGTCGCCCTGCTCGACGCCCAGGCCGCTTTCCTCGACCACCTGGTGGCGACGGTGCGCGAGCGCGCCGTGGACGCCGTCCTCGTCGCCGGTGACGTCTACGACCGGGCCGTGCCCCCGCTCACCGCCGTCGAGCTCTTCGACACCGCCCTGCACCGGCTCGCCGACGCCGGGGTGCCCACCGTCATGATCTCCGGCAACCACGACTCCGCCCGCCGCCTCGGCGTCGGCGCCGGACTCATCGAGCGCGCCGGCATCCACCTGCGCACCGACCCGGCCGGCGCGGGCACCCCCGTCGTCCTCGCCGACGCCCACGGCGACGTCGCCCTCTACGGGCTGCCCTACCTCGAACCGGCCCTGGTCCGCGAGCAGTTCGGAGCCGAGAAGGCCGGTCACGAGGCCGTGCTCACCGCCGCCATGGACCGGGTCCGCGCCGACCTCGCGACCCGCCCCGAAGGCACCCGCTCCGTCGTCCTCGCGCACGCCTTCGTGGCGGGCGGCGAGCCCAGCGACAGCGAGCGCGACATCACCGTCGGCGGCGTCGACTCCGTGCCCGCCGGCGTCTTCGACGGCGTCGACTACGTGGCCCTCGGGCACCTCCACGGCAGCCAGACCGTCACCCCCCGGGTCCGCTACTCCGGCTCACCGCTCGCCTACTCCTTCTCCGAGGCCGACCACCGCAAGACCATGTGGCTGATCGACCTCGGCGCCGACGGCGCCGTCGAGACCGCCGAGCGCGTCGACTGCCCGGTGCCCCGGCCGCTCGCCCGGATCCGGGGCCGGCTCGACGACCTGCTCGCCGAGCCCGGCCTCACCCGCCACGAGGAGTCCTGGGTCGAGGCCACCCTCACCGACCCGGTGCGCCCCGCCGAGCCCATGGCCCGGCTCGCCGAGCGCTTCCCGCACACCCTCCACCTGGTCTTCGACCCCGAACGCACCGACGACGACCCGCTCGTCTCCTACGCCCGGCGGCTCCAGGGCCGTGACGACCGGCAGATCGCGGAGGACTTCGTGGCCCACGTACGCGGTGGCAGCGGCCCCGACGGCGCCGAACGAGCGGTCCTGTACGGCGCCTTCGACGCCGTCCGGGTGGACGCCGCCGCGCGCGAGGTGAGCGACCGGTGAGACTGCACCGCCTGGCCATCACCGCGTTCGGGCCCTTCGGCAGCACCCAGGAGATCGACTTCGACGCCCTGTCTACGGCCGGGCTCTTCCTCCTCCACGGCCCCACCGGAGCCGGCAAGACCTCCGTCCTCGACGCCGTCTGCTTCGCCCTGTACGGGGCCGTCCCCGGCGCCCGCCAGGCCCCCGGCACCAGCCTCCGCAGCGACCACGCCCCCCTCGGCACCCCCACCGAGGTCACCCTCGAACTCACCGTGGGAGAACGGCGCCTGGAGATCACCCGGCGGCCCGCACAGCAGCGCCCCAAGAAGCGCGGCGGCGGCTTCACCACCGAGAAGGCCCAGAGCACGCTCCGCCACTACGACCCGGAGACCGCCGCATGGGTGGGCCTCAGCCGCTCCCACCAGGAGATCGGCGAGGAGATCACCCAGCTCCTCGGCATGAGCCGCGAACAGTTCTGCCAGGTCGTCCTGCTGCCCCAGGGCGACTTCGCCCGCTTCCTGCGCTCCGACGCCGAGGCCCGCGGCCGGCTCCTCGGGCGCCTCTTCGACACCCGCCGCTTCGCCGCCGTCGAGGAGCGCCTCGCCGAACTGCGCCGGTCCGCCGAACACCAGGTCCGCGAGGGCGACGAGCGACTGCTGGCCCTCGCCCACCGGATGGCCCAGGCCGCCGGCGACGGCGGCCCCGCCGTCGCGGAACGCCCCGGGGAGCCGGGCCTCGCCGAGGCCGTCAGGACCCGCGCCGCCCTCGCCCGCACCGAGGCCCGCGAGCACCTCACCATCGCGAGCCTGCGCCTCGACGCCGCCGAGCGGCGCGAGACCGGCGCCCGCGCGGCGCTCGACGCGGCCCGGGAGCTCGCCGACCGCCAGGCCCGGCACGCCGACGCCGTCCGCCGCCGCGAGGAGCTGGCCGAGCGGCGCCCCCGGCGCGACGCCTGGCAGGAGTCCCTGGACCGTTCCCTCAAGGCCGACCGGGTCGCCCCCGCGCTCGACCTGCGCGAGGACGCCGAGCGGGCGCACCGCACCGCGAGCGCCGCCCTCGGCCGCGTCCGCTCCGGCCTCCCCCCGGAGCTCGCCGAGGCCGGTGCAGAAGAGCTCTCCGCGCGGGAACGACGGCTCCGCGAGGAGCGCGGCGGCCTGGAGTCCGCCCGCCGGGCCGAGCTCCGCAGCGCCGAGCTCGCCGCCGAGCGCGCCACCCTGGACCGGGAGGCCCGCGCCGACGAGGAGTTCCTCCAGGACGCCGCCGACTGGCTGGCCGGCTGGGAGCCGCACCACGCCCGGCTCCAGCGGCACGTGGAGGCCGCCCAGGACGCCACGGCCCGCGCCGAGCACCTCGCGGGCCGCCTCGACCCGGCCCGCCGACGACTCGCCGCGGCCCGCCGCCGCGACGACCTGGCCCGCGAACTCGCCGCCTCCCACGACCGGCTCGCCACCGCCCGCGAGCGGCGCAACGAGGCCCACGAGAGCTGGCTGGACCTCAAGTCCCGGCGCCTGCGCGGCATCGCGGCCGAGCTCGCCGCCGCCCTCGAACCCGGCGCCCCCTGCCAGGTCTGCGGCTCCGCCGCCCACCCCGACCCCGCCCGCGCCACCGCCGACCACGTGGACCGCGCCGCCGAGGACGCCGCCTACGCCGCCTACACCCGCGCCGACGAGACCCGCACCGCGGCCGAGACCGCCGTCGCCGCCACCACCGAGGCCCGGGAGGCGGCGGCCCGCGAGGCCCTCGCCCCGGACACCGGCCCGACGGCCGACCCCGGAGCCGGGCCGAGCGTCGCCGAACTCGCCCACCAGGTCGAGGCGCTGACCCGCGAGCACGCCGAGGCGCACGCCCTCGCCGCCCGGACCCACGCCGCCCGCGAGGCGCTGGCCCGCGCCGAGCGCGAGTACGAGGAGCGGGGCGCCGCCCAGCGCGAGGCCGAGCGCCGGGTAGCCGCGCGCACCTCGCGGCGCGAGGCGCTGGAGCAGCAGCACAACGCCCTGGAGGCCGAACTCGACCGCACCAGGGGCGCGTCCGGCAGCGTCGCCGCGTACGCCACGGTCCTGGAGCGCCGCATCACCCTGCTGATCGAGGCCACCGAGACCGTACGGGCCGCCGAGCAGACGGCGGGCGCGCTGAAGCAGGCCGACGCCCGGCTGGCGGACGCCGCCTTCCGCAACGGGTTCGACACCCCCGCCGAGGCCGCCGACGCGCTGCTCGCCGAGGCCACCCGCCGCGGCCTCCAGCAGCGCGTCGACGCCTGGGACGCCGAGGCCGCCGCCGTTGCCGACCGGCTCGCCGAGCCCGCCACCTCGGCCGCCGCCGCGCTCCCGCCCGCCGACCCGGGCGCCGCCGCCACCGTCCACTCCGCCGCCGGACGCGCCCTGCGCGAGGCCGCCACCGCCCTCGCCGCCGTACGCGAGCGGGGCGCCGAACTGTCCCGGCTCTCCCGGCAGGCCGACACCGAGTCCCGCCGCCTCGGACCGCTCCGCGAGGAGTACGAGCGGGTGGCCGGGCTCGCCGCCCTCACCGCCGGCACCTCCGCCGACAACGAGCGCAAGATGCGCCTGGAGTCGTACGTGCTCGCCGCCCGCCTCGAACAGGTCGCCGCCGCGGCCACCGCCCGCCTCCAGCGCATGTCCTCCGGCCGCTACACCCTGGTCCACTCCGACGCCCGCAGCGGCGGCCGGCGCGCCGGGCTCGGCCTGCACGTCGTCGACGCCTGGACCGGCAACGAGCGCGACACCGCCACCCTCTCCGGCGGCGAGACCTTCTTCGCCTCCCTCGCGCTGGCCCTCGGCCTCGCCGACGTCGTGACCGACGAGGCGGGCGGGATCCGGCTCGACACCCTCTTCATCGACGAGGGCTTCGGCAGCCTCGACGACCAGACCCTCGACGAGGTCCTGGACGTCCTGGACTCGCTGCGCGAGCGGGACCGCAGCGTCGGCATCGTCAGCCACGTCGGCGACCTGCGCCGGCGCATCCCGGCCCAGCTGGAGGTCGTCAAGGACCGGCACGGCTCGGCGGTCCGGCTCCGGACCGGAGGGGAAGCGCTCAGCGGCTGATGGCCCGCCGGGGGAGCGGCGAGGAGTACACCACGCTGGTGGTGACCGAGCCGAGCGTGCCCACCTTCCCGGAGATCTCCTCCAGGTGCTTCATGGACCGGGTGGCGACCTTCAGGACGAAGCAGTCGTCACCCGTCACGTGGTGCGCCTCCAGGATCTCGGGCGTGGCCGCCACGAGGTCGTGGAAGGGCTTGTAGTTGCCGTTCGGGTAGCGCAGCCGCACGAAGGCGAGGATCGGCAGGCCGAGCCGTTCCTGGTCGATGACCGCCGTGTACCCGGCGATCACCCCGGCCTCCTCCAGGCGCCGCACCCGCTCGGTCACCGCCGAGGCCGACATGGACACCGCGCGGGCGAGCTCGGCGAAACTGGCCCGGCCCTGCTCCTGGAGGGCATCGAGAATCCGCCAGTCCGTGGCGTCCGGGATGTATCCGCTGGTCATGGGCGTGACCTTGCAGGGAAATCCCCGGGAGCGCAAGCGAGCCCCGGGGACTTCCCCGCCTCGGACCGCCCGGCCGGCGCACGCCGGTCAGAGCCGGGACAGCTCGTCCACCAGGTCGTCCAGCCCGAGCGGCCCCTGCGACAGGGCGGCCATGTGCCAGGCCTTCGCGTCGAACGAGTCGCCGTGCGCCGCCTGCGCGTTGGCCCGGCCGAGCAGCCAGGCCCGCTCGCCCAGCTTGTAGCCGATGGCCTGGCCGGGCATCGACAGGTAGCGGGTCATCTCGCTCTCCACGAAGGCCGGCGGGCGGCTGCTGTGCCGCTGGAAGAACTCCTGCGCCAGCTCCGGCGTCCAGCGCTCGCCCGGGTGGAACGGCGAGTCCGCCGGGATCTCCAGACCCAGGTGCATGCCGATGTCGACGATGACCCGACAGGCCCGCATCATCTGGCCGTCCAGGTAACCGAGCCGCCGCTCCGCGTCGCCGAGGAAGCCGAGCTCGTCCATCAGGCGCTCGGCGTACAGCGCCCAGCCCTCGGTGTTGGCGCTCACCTTGCCGATGGTGGCCTGGTAGCGGGAGAGCCGGTCGGCCACGTGCGCCCACTGCGCGATCTGCAGATGGTGCCCGGGCACGCCCTCGTGGTACCAGGTCGACACCAGGTCGTACACGGGGAAGCGGGTCTGCCCGTCGACCGGCAGCCAGGTGCGGCCGGGGCGCGTGAAGTCCTCGGACGGGCCGGTGTAGTACGGGGCGGCTGCGCCGCCGGGCGGGGCGATCCGGGACTCCACCCGGCGCACCCGCTCGGCGAGTTCGAAGTGGGTGCCGTCCAGCGACTCGATCGCCTCGTCCATGAGCTGCTGGAGCCAGGCCCGCACCTCGTCGACGCCCTCGATGTGGGTGCCGTGCTCGTCGAGGTGGGCGAGCGCCTCCCAGGGGCCCGCGCCGGGCAGGATGCGCTCGGCCTCGCCGCGCATCTCGCCGAGCAGCCGGTGGTACTCGGACCAGCCGTACGCGTAGGCCTGGTCGAGGTCCAGCTCGGTACCGTTGAAGAAGCGCGACCAGCGGCGGTAGCGCTCGCGGCCCACCGTGTCCGGGGCGCCGGCCACGGCCGGGGTGTACACGTCGCGCATCCAGTCGCGCAGCTCGACGACGGCCCGGTCGGCGCCCGCGCCGGCCTCCACCAGCTCGGTGCGCAGCTCCTTGCCGACCGGCTCGTCGGCGGCCGAGGCGAACTCCTCGAACCAGCCGCGCGGTTCACCGTTCTCGCCGGTGCCGCCCGCGCCCGCCCACTCGGTGAGCTGGCCGACGAAGGTGGCGGTGGCCCGCGGCCCGCCGAGCATCCCGCGCTCCAGGCCGAGGGCGAGCGAGGCGCGGTAGCCGGCCAGGGCCTCGGGGACCGCGCGCAGCCGGCTGCCGACCGCCGTCCAGTCCTCCTCGGTCTCGGTGGGCAGCATGGTGAAGGAGAGACGCACGCTGTGCGCGGGCGAGCGGAGGTTGCTCACCGTGCACAGGCCCTCGTCCCCGTCGTGGACGATGAGCTGGGCGTTCAGCCGTTCCCGCAGCAGCCGGGCGCAGCGCCGCTCAGCCTCGTCCTCGGCGCCGGTCCGGCCCTCGGCCTCGTCGAGGAGGGCGAGGGTGCGACGGGCGAGCTCGGCCATGGCCTCCTGGCCGGCGGGGGAGAAGTCGGGGAGGCGACCCGAACTCTCCTTGACTCCCAGGTAGGTACCGGTGATCGGGTCGAGTTCGATGAGTGCGTCGACGTATTCGTCGGCGACCTGACGGGGAAGCACGATGCTGGAAGTCTCTGGCATGGGAGTCATCCTCACCCGGGCGAGCTGCCCGCGTCACCCTCGATCGATCTCAGTCGGCTGACAAATGAGCGCCCGGAACCGGGGGGAGCAGGGGTCCGCACTCCCACTGCTGGAAGATCAGCCGGGTCTCGACCCGGGCCACCTCGCGCCGCGAGGTGAACTCGTCCAGGACGAGACGCTGCAGGTCGGCGGGGTCGGCGACGGCCACGTGCACCACGTAGTCGTCGGGTCCGGTGAGATGGAACAGGGCCCGTGACTCGGGCAGAGCCCGGATGCGGTCGACGAACGGGCCGATGAGTTCACGCCGGTGCGGGCGGACCTGGACCAGCAGCAGCGCTTCGAGCCCCCGGCCGAGTTTGGCCGGATTCAGCTGTAGGCGGTGACCGAGGATCACTCCGGAGCGACGCAGTCGGGCCACCCGGTCGAGACAGGTGGAGGGAGCCACGCCGACCTCGGAGGCGAGCTCACGGTAGGTGGTCCGGGCGTCGTTCTGCAGCAGGCGAAGGAGGTGCAGATCGACCGTGTCCAGTGCGACAGAATCGGCCATCGGCCGAACGTAGCACGGCGATTTCCCGCTACGGGCCGGTATCCGTTCGCGGTGCCGCCCATCGACACCCTCAGGGAACGGGCGGCGTCCTCGACGGTCGCGGAGCCCGTCCGCGGGCCGGCCGGCGATCCGCGGATCGCGCGGGTGCGCTCTCCGTGGATGGGCGGGGCGATGGGCGCGGATCGGCGGGGCGACGGTCGCCTTCGAGGTGTACGGGGACCCGCACGGGGTGATCGCCTGGGTGCGGCTGATCACCCCGGCGGGATCGGCGAGCGGCTGCCGCGGATGTCGATGGGTCCGGAGGACGTCGGGGACCTGTGGCGGGACCTGGCGTGGGCGCTCAGCGCCCGGCCGGCCGCTGCTCCGGGCGCGGAGCCGGTTCCCGCGGGTCCGCCGGCCGGCCGTCCAGCCGGGCGGTGACGACCAGGGTGCCCTCCTCGATCTGATAGTCCAGCGGCAGGTTCAGGCCGCGCATGGCGGCGACCATCCCGGTGTTGGAGGACTGGGTCACCGCGTAGACGCTGTCGCAACCGGCCTCCTCGGCCATCGCCACCAGGCGGCCGAGGAGTTCGGCGCCGATGCCGCGGCGCTGCCAGTCGTCCTCGACCATGAGGGCGACCTCGGTCTCGTCGCCGTCCCAGAGCAGGTGGCCGAGGGCGACGATCCGGCCGGAGGCCGTCTGCGCGGCGAGGGTGCGGCCGAAGCGCGGGCTGAGCAGGTGGTCGAGGTAGCGGTCGGCGTCGCCGACCGGGCCGTGGTAGCGCAGTCGCAGGGTCCGCTGGGAGCAGCGGTCGTGCAGGGCGCGCGCGGCGGCCAGGTCGCGCTGGTCGGCGCGCCGGACGGCGATCGCGTTGCCCTCGGGCAGGGTGAGCACGTCCTGGCCGCGCGGGACGCGGGGGCCGAGGCGGGCGTCGAGCTCGACGAGCGCCCGGGCGCGGGCGAACTCGGTCGGGGTGAACGGCAGATAGGGCCGCTCGATGACCAGCGTGCCGCCGTTCGGGTCGCGCAGCCGCATGCTGGTCTCCTCCAGGACGCCCTCCACCGGGGCGGTCTCGCCGTTGGGGCGGCCGCTGAGGGAGACGGCGGGGATCGAGTGGAGGGTGCACCGGCCGAGCAGCTGGCGCAGGGCCAGCGGGAGTTCGGCCGAGTCGAGGGCGGTGCGGGTGGCGAGGCCGAGCAGCCGGGTCGGGGTGTCCACGAGGTCGTGGGCGTCGGCCCGCTCGGTCCAGGTGTCGTTGCCGCCGGCCGAGGCGACCGCCCGGGTGAGCGTGCCGGTCTCCAGGGCGGCGGGCGCCCGCAGCAGGAACTCGTCGACGGTCCCGTCGGCGAGCGGGTGGGTCTGCAGGGTCAGGATGTCGACGCCGTGGCGGGCCAGCACCGAGCACAGCGCGGCGAGGCTGCCCGGGGTGTCGCGGACCGTGGTCCGCATCCGCCACAGGACCGTGCCCGCGGACTCCTCCACGGGACCGGTCCCGGCCGCCGGCGGCGGGTGCTCACCGCTGCCGCCGGGATCGTCGGCGGGCGGCGCATGGCCGCGTCGCCGCGCCCACCAGGTGTGGAACGCGGCGGTGGCGACCAGCGCGATCGCCGAGAACACCAGCAGATAGGGGCCGTCGGGCCCCTTGGCGATGGTCTTGGCGATCGAATCGGCCACCACCACGGCGGTGAACATCGCGGCCAGCTCGATGACGTCGTGCCGCCAGCGGTGGGTGGGGCGGGCGCTCTTGCGGGGATTCATGGAGTCCATGACCTCACTGTGACCCAGCGGTGTTGCGTGATCACGAACGCTTTGTGACCGACGGGTTAAGTGCCGATCTGCTGGCTTTGTGGTCGATTTCGACAGGTTATGACGCGACCTGATCGGCTCCCTGGCCGAGCGCGCTCAGCAGCCGGCGCGCCTGCACCACCGCCTGCGAGGAACCCGCCCGCGCCGCCGCCTCCGCGAGACCCGGCAGCGAGCCCACGGCCCCGCACCGCTCGACGCACTCGGCGCCCACCGCGAGGAGCTCCCCGAGCCCGCGCGACGGCTTCGGCGCGGCGAGCAGCCCCGGCAGCAGCTCCGCGAGCACCGCCCAGACCGTCCCGTACGCCCCGGTCGCCGCCGCCGTACGGGCCGCGTCCGCGAGCCGGTTCGGCTTCACCGTGCCCTCGGCCAGCAGCGGTACGAGCCGCCCGCCCAGCGCCGGCGCGTCCAGCTCGCCCCGGGCCGCGAGGACCAGGAGCGCGTCGACGGCGGTCAGCCGGTCCTCCGCGTGCCGGCCGCCGAGGCCCACGGCCAGCGCGGCATGGACGGCGGGACCCACCGGCCCCTCGCCCTCGGCGAGCGCGGTCAGCCCCCGGGCCGAGCCCCGGGCGTCCCACTCGGACCCGTTGCCCACCTCCGGCAGCAGCCACACCGCCAGCGGCTCCCGGTCCTGCGGCAGCACGCCCGGCCAGTGCGACTCCAGCCCCGACCAGTGACGGCACCGACGGGCCGCCTCGGTGGACTCGCCGCTCAGCCACTGGAACGGCGGCGGGAACTCCTCCCGTATCGTCCGCCGCTCCCGGAACGCCACCACGACCCGGTCCGCCAGCCACCACCGCCCGGAGCGGATGTCGGGCCCCCGGTCCAGGAAACGCACCCCGGGCGCGAGCGAGACGTCCGCCGACAGCCACGCCGCGAGCCGCTCGCCCGCCCGGGTGCCCAGCGCCGCCGCCGCCTCGGCGGCCTCGGCCACCCCCGGGCCGGACCTCCGCACCCGCAGCAGCGCCTGGGCGAGGTCGACGGGGGCCGGCTCGGCCCCCGCGTCCCGGTACGCCCCCAACCGCTCGACCAGCACCGGGGCGTCGATCGCACCGGTGTGCAGCGTCGGCGTCGCGAGGAGGAACGGCACCGGAGCCGACGAGGCGATCAGCCACGCGGCCTCCCACAACCGGGCCTCCACCACCCCGGAGGGCCCCGCGTGACCGCAGGTCGCCGTGGCGCGGCGACGCCCGTCCGTGATCCGCGAGACGCGCACCGTGCCCGCCAGAGCGGCCATCACGACCATGAGCCCCTGCGGGCCGTACCCGAAGTGGTCCCCGCCGCGCATCCAGTGCGCGTCGCCGAAGGTCTCCCGCACCGCGGCCGTCAGCGCCGCCCGGTCCCCGTGCGCGTGCCGGACGAGACCGTCCAGGGCGCGCTCGAACTCCTCCGGCTCGCCGGGCCGCCGCACGACGGTGACCAGGTCCTCGATCAGCTCGGCGAGGCTCCCCGCCGTCGGCGCCACCGGACGCGGCTCCGGCACCGGCGGCAGCACCTCCTCATAGGGGAGCGCCCCGCCGTCCGCCGCCGCCCCGAACAGCTCGACGGCCGCCGCCCGGTGCATCGGGCTCAGCAGCACCGCCGCCCCGGCCAGCTCCTCGCGGACCTGCCCGTCCACACCGGAGAGATGGCGGCCCACGAGCTTCAGGGCCCGCTCCTGGATCGCCGTGTCCTCGTGCCCGAACGCGTCCATCACCACCGGCAGCAGCTCGTCCGCCGCATCCGGCGCCTGCCGCAGCACCTTCGACAACAGCGTCAACTGCGCCCGCACCAGCTTCTTCTCGGTGCGGAACAGCACAGAGCCGGACATCTCCGCCAGCTCCCGCACCGGCAGGACGCCGTCGAGGGCGAGCCCCGCCAGCACCTCCTGCGCGTGCGCGGCCACCGGCGAAGATCCGTCGGCCACCATGCCGAGCCAGTCCGGGATCCGGGCCCTTCGCTCCTCGTCCGTGGCCCCGACGGCCTGGAGCAGGGCGAGCGACAGCCGCAGATCGCGCGGCCGGCCGCCCCGCAGCAGCCGGGCCACACAGGCGTCGACCAGCTCCGCCCGGTCGAGCAGCCCCTCGGCGGCCAGGACCGCCAGCGCGCCGGGCCAGTGGGAGCGCCCGTCGTCGGAAGCGGCGGCGGTCTGCCAGCCGACCGCCTCCGGGGTCTCGGTCAGATCGAGGAGGCGCGGGACGAGGACCGGGGTCTGCGGGTCCTGCCGCAGACTCGCGACGAGGTCGCGGCGGTCCAAGGCCGCGGTCCAGCCGCGGACATAGGAGTCGGTGGCCGGTGCCGGGCAGCCGGTCAGCAGGACGAGCCCGTGCACGAGGCCGTACTCCTCCTCCGCCATGGTCGGCCGCTCCGCGAGCCGCCGCGCCACCTCCGTCAGCCACGCGTGGTCGCGGTGCGCGAGCACGCCGAGCACCGCGCGGCTCTCGGTCCCCCACTCCTGGAAGTCGCGCCCGCCGATCCAGTCCGCGGCGGCGGCCGCCCCCGTGAGGCAGCCGGCCCCCGCGAGCCGCAGCGCGCCCCGCACCTTCCGCTGCTCCCGCCACCGCCCCCAGTCCCAGCCGCGGACCTCCTTGCGCAGCTCCTTCAGCCCGGGAACCGCCGCCTTGCGCCCGGCCGCGCCGAGGGCCTCGACCAGACCGGGCACATCGCCCCGCCGCCCCTGCCGCACCGCGACGAGCAACTGCTCGACCTGGGCGGCGGAGGCCGTGGAGGCGGCCGCGTCGAGGGTCGCGCCCGCACGCGCGCTCGCGTTCATGTCCGTACCTGTGTCCGTGCCCGTGCCCGTGCCCGTGTCAGTGGCGATGTCGATCTCCCTGTCTGTGCCTGTGCCTGTGCCTGTGCCCGTGCCCGTGCCTGTGCCTGTGCCCGTGCCCGTGCCCGTGTCCGGGGCCGTGCCGATGTCCGTGCCGATCCGCGTCATCGAGCACCCCCGGTGAGGGAGGCCGGCGCTCCGACGGCCCCGACGGCCCCCGCGTCGCCGGGCGTGCCGACGGCCGCGCCCCGCCGGGCCATCCGCACCGCGAGGGCGTGCTTGCAGGGGCCCCGCCGGCCCCGGTACTCCGCCCACCAGGCGCAGGTGCAGTTCAGCCGCCCGCCGGCCGACTCCCGTACCTGGTAGCGCCGGTCCGCCGAGACCACCGTGGCCAGGTCGCCGTCGAGGGCGACCGCGCCGTGGGCGAGCAGGGCGCGCGCGTCGACCAGCCGCGGGTTGTGCCGCTCGGCGCGGTCCGCGTCGTACGGCAGCTCCCGGTGGAAGTAGGCCGCGTCGGCCACGTCGTACCCCACCCGTCCCGCCGTGCCGAGCCGGGTCAGCGCGGCCCGGACCCGGTCCACGGAGAGGCCCGCCTGCTCGGCCAGGTCCGCCGGGTCGATCCGCGGCTCCCAGGCGAGCAGCACCGAGACCAGCTCCGCGTCCCCGGCCGCCTCGTCGGTGGCCAGCGCCTCCAGGACGCCGCCCTCGCCGGAGAAGCCGCGCGCCGAGTCGGGGGACAGGGTCAGGGTGAGCCGCATCCCGGGCAGCTCCACCTCCCAGGCGCTCGGCGCGGGCCCGCCGTCCGGCACCGGCCCGTACACCCGCAGCGCCGTCGCGTGCCGCAGCACCCGCTCCAGGGCGACGAGCCGGTCGGGTCCGGCCAGGCAGACCGCGCCCGGGACGGGCCGCGTGGTGGGCCGCAGCGTCCGGCCGGACGGCACCACCCACAGCGGGGCGGCGCCCCGGGCCCGCGTGCGCGGCAGCGAGCGCAGGAAGCGCACCGCCTCCGCTCCCGACAGCTCCGCGCGCAGGTCGAAGCCGGCGGAGGCGACCTGCGCCTCGGCGAAGCCGCGCAGCCAGCGGTCCGGCAGCGGCACCTTCTTCTCCACGACCGGGCCGTCGAGGGTGGTGACCGCCAGTTCGTCGGGTCCGACCCGCAGATGCAGCGGGTCGTCGCCGGTGATCCGGGAAAGGGCCTCGCGCAGCGGGTTGTTCACGTCCACGTTGGTCGTGCCGTGGCCGGTCTCCGCCCCGTCCAGGCCCGCGCTCAGCACGTCCAGGCGGGCGTACACCCCACCGCAGCCCGAGAAGGACTCGAACCGCAGCCGGTCGCCGTTGCCCGTGACCACCGGGTCCAGCGACGCCGGCCGCATCCGCTGGTAGTAGCGGGCCGCGGCGACGTCGGCGACGGCGAGCAGGCCGCGCGCGGCGATCTGGGGCGAGCTGAGGAAGCCGGTGAAGAACCGGGGCCGGGCCTCGGCGCCGCGTGGCGTGAGGCCCCCCGAGGTCTCCAGTCCGAGCAGCCGGCCGGAGCCCAGGGACTCCAGGGCGGAAGGGCGTGCGTAGGCGAGCGCCTGTACGGATCGCGTCATGGGAAAAACGGTAGGACCCGGCACTGACAATCGGCCGTGGCCGCCCCTGACCAGGCAATTCGGGCCGCCCGGCCCGCGGTTCGGGGCGGTCCCGGCCACCCGTGCGAGGACCGTTCGGCGCCGGCTGTCCGGCGCGGCGTCACTGCCCGACGCGGCCCGGCTGGAGCACCTTGCTGAACAGCACCGTGCCGCCCTCGGCGCGCAGGCGGACCGTCAGTTCCCCGCTGTCGCCGTCGATGTCGACCTCGCCGAAGTACTGCGGGGTCTCCATCGGCGAGAGGTTGGCCCGTTCCGGCGCCCGTACGAAGACCCGGTCGGGCCCGAAGGTGGCGTCCAGCTTGTTGGCCGGGAAGCCGCCCGCCGCCAGCGGTCCGGAGACGAACTCCCAGAAAGGAGCGAAGTCCTTGAAGGCGGCGCGCTCCGGCGCGTAGTGCTGCGCCGAGGTGTAGTGGACGTCCGCCGTGAGCCACAGCGTGCCGGTGATCCGCCGGTGCTTGACGAACCGGAGCAGTTCGGCGATCTGCAGCTCGCGGCCGAGCGGCGCGCCCGGGTCGCCCTGGGCGACCGCCTCGAAGTCGGTGGCCCCGTCGGTGACCACGAGCCCGAGCGGCATGTCCGCGGCGAGCACCTTCCACACCGCGCGCGAGCGGCTCAGCTCCCGCTTCAGCCACTCCAGTTGTTCCGCGCCGAGGATGCCGGTGGTGTCGTCGGCCTGCCGGCCCGGCGAGTTGGCGTTGCGGTACGAGCGCATGTCGAGCACGAACACGTCGAGCAGCGGCCCGTACCGCACCACCCGGTTCATCCGGCGCTCGGCGCCGCGCGCGTGGAGCGTGGAGACGGGGAAGTACTCGCCGAACGCGCGCGAGGCGCGGGCCGCGAGGACGTCGACGTCCTTCTCCGTGTAGCGCGGGTCGTCCAGGATCTGTCCCGGGTACCAGTTGTTGCGGACCTCGTGGTCGTCCCACTGCACGATGGACGGCACCTGCGCGTTGAAGGCGCGCACGTTGTGGTCGAGGAGGTTGTAGCGGAAGTTGCCGCGGTACTCGTCCAGGGTCTCGGCGACCTTCGACTTCTCGGGCGTGGTGACGTTCCGCCAGACGCGTCCGTCGGGCAGCGTGACGCTGGGCTGGATGACGCCGTCCGCGTAGATGGTGTCACCGCTGCACAGGAAGAAGTCCGGGTTCAGCCGGCGCATCTCCTCGTACGCGCGGAAGCCGCCGATGTCCGGGTTGATGCCCCAGCCCTGCCCCGCGATGTCGCCCGACCAGAGGAACCGCACCCCGTCGCGGCGCCGGTCGGGCGCCGTGCGGAAGGTGCCGGTGACGGGCTCGCCGGTACGGCGCGGGTCGTCCGGGTCCGCCAGGGTGACCCGGTAGTGGATCTGCTCGCCCGCCGGGAGCCCGCGCAGCGCGGTGGTGCCGGTGAAGTCGGTGCCGGGCCCCAGGAGCGGCCCGTAGTGGCGGTGGACGCGGCGGAACGATTCGCCGGACGAGGTCTCGACGATCATGCGGGCCGGCCGGTCCGAACGGACCCACACCAGGCCCGCGTGCGCGGTCACGTCACCGGTCTGCACCCCCCACGCGGCCGACGGGCGCCCGGAGAGCGCGAGCGCCGGGGTCGCGAACGCGCCGGCGCCGACGCCGAGGGCGGCGGCCGAAGCGGCCAGCGATCCGCGCAGGACCGTGCGGCGGGCAGGGGGAGTGGCGGGCGTGCGGTGGGACATCGAAGCGCCTCCGGGGCTCGGCGGGATGGGCCGCCCCCATGCCTAGCGCCCGGGGGAGGCGCGAAGCCGAACCCCGCGTGAACAACGGGGCCGGGGGCGGCGGCCGGCCGGGCGGGGCCGCCCCGCGCGCACCGGGCCCGGGCCCGTCAGCCCGCCGCCCCGCGCCGCCCGTCCCCCCGCCGCCCCGCCAACAGCGCCACGCCCCGGGCGATCTCCCCCGGCGTCAGATGCGCGTACCCGAGGACCAGGCGGACCGCCCCGTCCGTCGGCCGTGCCGTGCCGTACTCCTCCAGCGGGCGCAGGGACACCCCCGCCGCCCGGGCACGGTCCAGGAGACGCGCGGTCGGACCGTGTTCCGGCGGCAGATGGGCGATGAGGTGGAGGCCCGCCGCGATGCCGCGCACGGTGCTGCCCGGGAAGTGCCGCTCCAGGGCGGTCACCAGGGCGTCCCTGCGCTCGCGGTAGGCGCGCTGGCAGCGGCGCAGCTGCCGGTCGTATCCGCCGCCGGTCACGAAGCGGGCCAGGACGGCCTGGTCGAGGGCCGGGTTGCCGAGGTCCATGGTGCGCTTGCGCTCGACCACCTCGTCGAGCAGGGACTCCGGCACCAGCATCCAGCCCAGCCGCATCCCGGGCGCGAGTGACTTGCTCACCGAGCCGGCGTACGCCACCCGCTCCGGGTCGAGCCCCTGGAGCGCGCCCACCGGGGCCCGGTCGTAGCGGAAGTCGCCGTCGTAGTCGTCCTCCAGGACGAAGCCGTCCACCGACCGCGCCCAGTCGAGGAGTTCGGCCCGGCGCCGCGCCGAGTAGGCGATCCCGGACGGGAACTGGTGCGAGGGCGTCGCCACCACGGCGCGCACCCCGGACGCGGCCAGCGGCCCCGGCTCCAGGCCCTCCTCGTCGACCGGGAGCCACACCGTGTCCACGCCCGTCGCGGCGAACAGCCGGGCGTGCTCGGGGCTCCCCGGATCCTCGACGCCCACCGTGCGCACCCCGCGCGCCCGCAGCACGAAGCCCAGCAGCGTCGCGGCCTGCGCCACCCCCGAACACACCACCAGACGCTCGGGATCGGCCACCACCCCGCGCCTGCGCGTGAGGAGCGCGGCGAGGGCGGCGCGCAGTTCCGGCAGCCCGCGCGGATCGGGATAGCCGAGCTGCCGGTGGGCGAGCTCGGCGAGCACCGCCCGCTGCGCGGCGCCCCACGCGGCGCGCGGGAAGAGCGCCAGATCGGGCGTGCCGGAACGGAAGTCGACCCGCATGCTCCGCGCGCCCGGCGCGCGCGGCGCCAGGTCCCGTACGCCCGGCGCGGCGGAACGCGCCGCCCCGCCCACCCAGGTGCCCGAACCGCGGTCGCTGCGCAGGTAGCCCTCCGCCGTGAGCTGCTCGTACACCTCGGTCACCAGGCCCCGCGAGACGCCGAGGTCGGCGGCGAGGGCGCGGCTCGACGGCAGCCGGGTACCGGGGCCGATCCGGCCCGTCCGCACCGCCTCCCGCAGCGCCTCCTGGAGCGCCCGGCCGCGCCCCCGCGCGGGAGCGCCCGCCGCCGGGAGGAGCAGCTCCCAGGCGGGCTGCGGGACACCGGCGGAGGGGGCGGCCGGCGGGGCGTCCCCCCGGCCCGCGCCCCAAGTGGTCCCCGATGACGTCATGGAAGTGGACCTTAATGCGGAGAGCGCCGCTTCCTAGCGTCGGGACCATGAACGCGAACTCCCTGCGCGGCGCCCTCCTGGTGACCGTCGCCTACGCCCTCGTCGGCGCCTCCTTCACCGCCAACAGCCTGCTCGGCGCCTATCCGTACGCGGGCGGGCAGGCGCTGCGCTACGCCGCCGCCTGCCTGCTCCTGCTGCCCCTCCTCGGCCGCGGGGCCCTCGGACCGCTGCGGGCCCTCACCGCGCGGCAGTGGCTGCGGGTGGCCCTGGTCGCCGCCGTCGGCATGGTCGGCTTCAACCTGGCCGTCCTGGCCGCCGAGCGGACCGCCGAGCCCGCCGTCCCCGGCGTCCTGGTCGGCTGCGCGCCGGTCGTCGTCGCCGTCCTGGTCCCCCTGACGGAGGGCCGCAGGCCCGCCCGCCCGGTCCTGTACGGGGCGCTGCTCGTCGCCGCGGGCGCCTTCACCGTCCAGGGCTGGGGCCGCACCGACCTCGCGGGCCTGGGCTGGTCGGTGGCGGCCCTCGCGGGCGAGGTCGGCTTCACGGTCCTCGCGGTGCCGGTGCTGCGCCCGCTGGGGCCGAAGCTGCTGACGGCGGTGGTGTGCGCGGTGGCCGCGGTGGAGTCGGCGCTGCTCGGTCTGCTCGTTGACGGCGGCGACGCCCTCCGCGTGCCGACGGCGGTCGAGACCGGCGCCCTGGTGTGGCAGGCGGCGCTGGCGACGGTGGTCGGTTTCGTCCTCTTCTACATGGGCGTCCAGCGCATCGGAATGGAGAGGGCCACTCTCTACACGGGCGCCATCCCGGTGGCCGCCGCACTGACGGCCGCCGCCGTCGCGCACGGCTCCTTCGGCCTGCCGCAGGCCGCCGGAAGCCTCCTGGTGGGGGCCGGGGCGGCCCTGGGCACGGGCCTGTTCGCGCGGACGCGTTCAGACGCCGGGGCGGCTGCCGTCGAGGATCACCCGGGAGACGAGAGCCGGGTCGTCGTTCATGGGGACGTGGCCGCAGCCCGGAAGCCGGACCAGGCGCGCGCCGGGGATGACCCGCTTGGCCCGGACGCCCTGGCGGCGCAGCAGCAGCCGGTCGCGGGTGCCCCAGGCCACGGTGACGGGCACGGCGGGGACGTCGTCGGTGAAGAGCACGCTCCCGCCGGACGCCAGGGTCTGGTGGAAGCCGGTCGCCTCCCGCAGGGCGAGCGTCTCGGCGACGGCCGCCTCGGGTGAACGGCGCCCGGGGCGCGCGTAGATGGTGCTGGTGAGGGCCGTGCGGCCGGCCGCGCTGCGGGAGAGGCGCTCGATCAGCGGGACGGGCAGCGCGAGCGCGGCGCCCCGCATGGCGCGCAGGGTCGTGAACGCGTAGCGCCGTTCGGCCTCCGACCAGAACCCGGCGGGGGAGAGCGCCGTCACCGAGCGCACCAGCTTCTCGCGGCCGAGCTCCAGGGCGAGCAGCCCGCCGAGGGAGTTGCCCGCCACGTGCGGCCGTTCAACGCCGAGGGCCGCGCAGAAGGCGCCGAGCACTGGCACGACGGTGCTCAGGTCGTACCCGTACCCCTCGGGCAGGGCGGGGGAGGCGCCGAAGCCGGGCAGGTCGACCGCGATGACGTCCCGCTCGGTCGCGAGGACGTCGAGCACCGGCTCCCAGGCCTGCCAGTGGTGCCCGATCCCGTGGAGCAGCAGCAGCGGTTCGCCGCGGCCCCTGCGCTCGTACGCGACCGTCACCGTGCGCGGCCCGCCGGGGGACTCCACCGGGAAAGAGATCTGTGCGGACATCGGCTGCTCCTGTCGTGGAAAACCCCTTAGACACCCTGTCAGCAACAATTACCGGTGAGTAGAGTCGAGTTCAAGACCGGAGCCCGAAACTGGACAGGGATCGTGGCGTGAGCTGGGATGGAAGCGTGCCGACCGACACCGTGACCGACCCGACCGATCCGACCAGCCGGACGGACCCGACCAGCCGGACGGACCTGACCAGCCGGACGGACCCGACCGTCCAGACCGGCCAGGCCGACCCGACCGGCCTGTTCGAAGCGCACCGCCCGCTGCTCACCGGCGTCGCCTACCGGATGCTCGGCCGCGCCGCCGACGCCGAGGACGTGGTCCAGGAGGCATGGCTGCGCTGGGCCGCCGACGACCGCTCCGAGGTGCGCGAACCCCGCGCCTTCCTCGTCCGCGTCACCACCCGGCTCGCCATCGACCGGCTCCGCCAGGTCAGCTCCCGCCGCGAGTCCTACGTCGGCCCCTGGCTGCCCGAGCCGATCGTCACCGACTTCGGGCCGACCGTGCCCGACACCGCCGAGCGCGCTCTGCTCTCCGACTCCGTCTCCCTCGCGCTCCTCGTCGTCCTGGAGTCCCTCTCCCCGCTCGAACGCGCCGTCTTCGTCCTGCGCGAGGCGTTCGGCCTCCCCTTCACCGAGATCGCCACCGCCCTCGACCGCACCGAGGCCGCCGTCCGCCAGCTCGCCGGCCGCGCCCGCCGGCACGTCGACGAGGCCCGGCCGCGCTACGACGTGGACCCGGCCCAACGGCGCGCCCTCACCGAGCGGTTCCTCGCCGCCGCCGCGGGCGGCGACCTCGAAGGGCTGCTCACCCTCCTCGCCCCCGACGTCCGGCTCGTCGGCGACAGCGGCGGCAAGTCCAAGGCCCCGCTGCGGATCATGGAGACCGCCGACAAGATCGGCCGCTTCCTGGTCGCGATCGCCCAGGGCACCGAGGACGCCTTCGCGATCCGCTTCGCCGAGCTCAACGGCGGTCCCGCGCTGGTCGCCCTGGTCGACGGAGCGGTCGACTCCGTCTTCCAGATCGACATCCGCGACGGACGGATCGCCTGCGTCTACATCCTGCGCAACCCCGACAAGCTGCGCGGCCTCGTCCTCGACTGACGTCCCGCCCGCCCCGGCCGCCCCGCCCGGGACCCGATCGGGGTCCCCGGCGGGGCTTTTTGCTGCGCGGGGCTCTCCACGACGCGAACGTCCTGTGAACGATCTAGGTCAGAGGGTCACATTCGGGGGCGTTCGGCGGAGGATTGGTCTTGACCAAGGGTGTGCGGCGCCTTATGGTCGCAGAGTTAGTGCAGGAACCTTTAATAAACAAGGGCGCGGAAAACCGCCGCGGGACACGGCGAATGTGCGGAGGATCAGGGTGGGGACCACGCAGCTGGAATCAGTGCCGGAGCCGAAGTACTGGCACCTCAAGACCGTGATCGGCGAAGCCCTCGACTCGGACTTCGCGGTCGGGGAGATCCTTCCCAACGAGCGCGAACTGGCGGCCCGTTTCGGCGTCGCGCGCGCCACGCTCCGGCAGGCCCTGGAGCAGCTGGAGCTGGAGGGCCGCCTGCAGCGCCGCCGCGGAGTCGGCACCACCGTCGCCCCGCCCCGGGTCGGCGTGGACGTCTCCACCACCCAGCACACCTGGCCCGGCGTCGGCGAGGACACCTGGCAGTCCGTGGACTCCGCCTCCGGCACGGCGCCCGCCGCCGTCGCCCGCGTCCTGGAGATCACCCCCGACGAGCCCGTGCACGTGGTGCGCCGCCTGCGCGTCACCGAGGGCCAGCCGGTCGCCGCCGAACTGCTCTACGTGCCCGCCGGTTCCGTCCCCGGCCTCGGTGCCGTCGACGTCCCCGGCGGCGTCGACCGCGCCCGCTCCGTGCTGCGCGAGCTCCAGCGCCTCGTCCTCGACGGGCAGGACCGCTCCGTCGAGCTCGGCTCCGCCCGCGCCGACGACGCCCGCGAACTGGACCGCCTGCCGGGCGCGCCCGTCCTCGTCGTCACCACCCGCTACCTCTCCGAGGGCGGCACCGCCGCCGTGTCGGTCGCCACGTACCGGGCCGACACCTGCAAGCTCACCTTCGGCGACTCCGGAGACCTGGTCATGGCCTCCTGACCCCCGCGCACGCACAGACCGGGCCCGTCGCCCGGACGCCGTCGGTACGGCGCCCGGACGACGGGCCCGCTCCGTTGTACGGCGCGGCCCCGCGCGCGGGGCCGCGCCCTACGGCTCAACGGCGGGCCGACACCGTGCCGTCCACCGCGAACAGCTGCTCCTCGACGTGGTCGAGCGCCAGCCGCAGCGCGCCCGTGCCCACCGCCGCCTCCCCCAGCATCGACAGGACCACCCGCGGCGGCCGCAGGCAGAACCGCGCCAGCTCGTCGCGGAGCGGCTGCAGCACCCCGTCCAGGCCGGCCGCCCAGCCGCCGATCACCACCAGCTCCGGGTCGAGCGCGAGCACCAGTGCCGCCACGTCGTGCACCAGGCGCTGGATGAACCGCTCCACGGCCGCCCCGGCCCGCGCGTCGCCCTGCCGGGCCAGCGCGAACACCTCGGCCACCGCCTGCTCGTCCAGCGGGTGCAGCGGCTCGTCCGTGGTCGAGAGCAGGTGCTCGGGCGTGACGCCCCGGCCGAGCAGGTGCAACGCCCCGATCTCACCGGCCGCCCCGCCGTAACCGCGGTGCAGCCGGCCGCCGATCAGCGAACCGGCGCCGGGGCTCAGCCCGGCGAGGACGAAGACGATGTCGTCGGAGTCGCTCGCGGCACCCTTCCAGTGCTCGGCGACCGCCGCCGCGTTGGCGTCGTTCTCCACGATGACCGGGCAGCGGAACGAACGCCGCAGCCGCTCGCCGAGCGCCAGGCCCGTCCAGCCGGGCAGCGCGGTGCCGAGGCGGACCGTGCCGTCCGCCTCCACGATCCCCGGCGTGCCCACGCCGACCGCCCGCAGGTTCGACCGGGGCACCCCGGTCCTGCGCAGCACGTCGGCCACCACCGTCCGCACCCGGTCCAGACGCTCGTCCTCGGGCGCCGTCTCGGCCACCTCACGGGAGCCCGCGCCGATGATCCGGCCGTCCAGACCGGAGATCAGCGCCGCCACCCGGTGCGGGCCGATCTCCACGCCGAGCAGGTGCCCCGCCTCCGCCCGGAAGCGGAACCTCCGGGCCGGCCGGCCCTGCCGTCGCGCCTCGCCCTCCTCGGGCGCCGACTCGACGACCAGACCGCCCTCGATGAGCCCCTCGGTCACGCCCTCGACCGTCGGCCGTGACAGGCCCGTGACCCGGGTCAGATCCGTGAGTGTCAGCGCGTCGGAGCCCCGCAGCGCATGGAGTACCACCGCGGAGTTGATCCGCCGCAGCAGCGACGGATCTCCGCCGGTCAGCCGCCCCACGTGTGCCTCCCAGCTCGTGCGCCTCTTTGCCCGGATGTTACTCAATGGGCGTAGGTGGGGCGAGTGCCGCCCGGTGCGGAACCGGAGCGGCCGGGCGTCTGACGGACCACCAGCTGTCGGTGCCTGCCGCTTTACTGGACCCATGACCCCGGACCGGCACCTCGCCGCCCTCGACCTGCTGCGGGCCCGCCCCTTCGGCGACCGCGCCCACCACCTGGCCGAGTTAGCCACCGGCGACGCCGCCGCCGACCCCGACCCGGCGGGTCAGGCGGAGGCGGAGCGGACGGCCCTCGCCGGGCTGCTCGCCGCCCGCTGGGGCCCGCCCGACCGCCTCGCGCTCGGCTCGCTGCTCCTGCGCGCCGAGCGCGGGGAGCGGATGCCGGAGCCCTGGGACCTGCTGAGCGCCTCCGTGCCCGACGTCGAACTCTGGCGGGTGGAGCGGCGCTGGATCGCGCTCGGTCTGCTGGCCGCCGCCGGGGATACGTACCGGCTGCTCGTGTGCGTGACCGAGGTCGACCCGCCGTGAACGGCCCGCGACCGCACCGCCGTGAACCGGCCCGCGACCGCCCAGCCGACCTCGGGTCAGCCCTCGCTCCGCCGTCCCCGGTGGCGGCCCCGCACCGCCGACCCGGGTCAGCCCCCGCCCAGCCGTCCCCGGGTCAGCCCTCGCGTCGGTCCGGCAGTCCGGCCGCCTCGCGCAGGCGGGCGAACTCCTCCGCCATCGACTGTGCCGTCCAGTGCGCGTTCAGCCCGCTCGGGTTGGGCAGCGCCCAGATCCGGGTCGTGCCGATCGTCCGCTCCTGCGGACCGATCGGCGCCTTCTTCTCGCCGAAGGCCGTGCGGTACGCGGTGACCCCGACGACCGCCAGCCAGCGCGGCGCGAGCCGCTCCACCTTCTCGGTCAGGATCCGGCCGCCCTCCCGGTACTCCTCGGCGCTCAGTTCGTCCGCCCGCGCGGTCGCCCGCGCCACCACGTTGGTGATGCCGAGGCCGTACGCGAGGAGTTCGTCCTGCTCCGCGGGCGCGAGCTGCCGCGGGGTGAGGCCGGACAGGTGCAGCACCGGCCAGAAGCGGTTGCCCGGGCGGGCGAAGTGGTGGCCCGTCGCGGCGGTCATCAGCCCCGGGTTGATCCCGCACAGGAGGACCGAAAGGCCGCCCGCGGCCACGTCGGGGACGACGTGGTCACGGGCGGCCTGGAGCTCCTCGGCGGAGAACCGGGGGGTTCGGGTCAGAGGATCGACCCGGGGGTGTAGCCGGCGGCCTCCGGGTACTGCTTGGCGATCTCCTCGATGCGGGAGACCACGACGGCGACCTGGTCGGCGGCGGCACCGGTGAAGGACAGCTTGTCGGCCATCAGCGCGTCCAGCTGCGCCCGGTCCAGCGGGATCCGGTCGTCGGCGGCCAGCTTGTCCAGGAGCTCGTTGCGCTCGGCGCCCTGCTCGCGCATGGCGAGGGCGGAGGCGACGGCGTTCTCCTTGATGGCCTCGTGGGCGACCTCGCGGCCGACACCGGCGCGGACGGCGCCCATGAGGACCTTGGTGGTGGCCAGGAACGGCAGGTAGCGGTCCAGCTCGCGGGCGACGACCGCGGGGAAGGCGCCGAACTCGTCCAGGACGGTGAGGAAGGTCTCCAGGAGGCCGTCGAAGGCGAAGAACGCGTCCGGCAGGGCCACCCGGCGGACCACCGAGCAGGAGACGTCGCCCTCGTTCCACTGGTCGCCCGCCAGCTCGCCGGTCATCGACGCGTAGCCGCGCAGGATGACCATCAGGCCGTTGACGCGCTCGCAGGAGCGGGTGTTCATCTTGTGCGGCATGGCCGACGAGCCGACCTGGCCGGGCTTGAAGCCCTCGGTCACCAGCTCGTGGCCGGCCATCAGACGGATCGTCTTGGCGATCGACGACGGGGCGGCGGCCAGCTGCACCAGGGTGGTGACCACGTCGTAGTCGAGCGAGCGCGGGTAGACCTGGCCGACCGAGGTGAAGGCGTGCGCGAAGCCGAGGTGTCCGGCGATGCGCTGCTCCAGGTCGGCCAGCTTCGAGGCGTCGCCGCCGAGCAGGTCGAGCATGTCCTGGGCGGTGCCGACCGGGCCCTTGATGCCGCGCAGCGGGTAGCGGCCGAGGAGGTCCTCCAGGCGCGCGTAGGCCGCGAGCAGCTCGTCGGCGGCGGTCGCGAAACGCTTGCCGAGGGTGGTGGCCTGGGCGGCGACGTTGTGCGAGCGGCCCGCCATGACGAGCTCCGCGTACTCGGCGGACAGCTTGCCCAGCCGGGCCAGGACGGCGACGGTACGGTCGCGCATCAGCTCCAGGGAGAGCCGGATCTGGAGCTGCTCGACGTTCTCCGTGAGGTCACGAGAGGTCATGCCCTTGTGGACGTGCTCGTGGCCGGCGAGGGCGTTGAACTCCTCGATGCGGGCCTTCACGTCGTGCCGGGTGACCTTCTCGCGCTCGGCGATGGAGCCGAGGTCGACCTCGTCGAGGACCCGCTCGTAGTCGCTGAGCGCCGCGTCCGGAACCTCGATCCCGAGGTCCTTCTGGGCACGCAGCACGGCCAGCCACAGCTGGCGCTCCAGCTTCACCTTCTGCTCGGGGGACCAGAGGACGGCGAGCTCCGCGGAGGCGTAGCGGCCGGCCAGGACGTTGGGGATGCGGGGCTTCGCAGTCGCAGCTGTCACGTGGACCGATTCTACTGGCGGTTTCTGCAGGTCGGCGCCAGGGTCCGGGCTGGAGTTTGCTACGAGAGCGGCGTCACGTCGTACGGCAACAGCTCCGGCCGCTTCGGGGCGCGCCCGTCGCCCGAGGAGCGGCCGGTGAGGCGGCGCCCGATCCACGGGACCAGGTGCTGCCGGGCGAAGCGGGCGTCGGCGATCCGGCGGCTGGCCCAGCCCGGCGGCACGGCGGCCGGGAGCGGGGCCCGCCAGTCCTCCTCGGGCGCCAGGCCCAGGGTCTGCCAGACCGCCTCCGCGACCCGGTGGTGCCCGTCGGCCGTGAGGTGGAGCCGGTCCACGTCCCACATCCGGGGGTCGCCCAGGGCCGGGGCGCCGTAGAGGTCGACCACCAGGGCGCCGTGCCGGGCGGCGAGCTCGTCCACGTACCCGAAGAGCTCCTCCATGCGCGGGCGGAAGCGTTCCATGACCGGCCCGTTGCGGCCGGGGCTGCGCATCAGGACCAGCTGTCCGCAGGACGGCGCGAGGCGCTCCACGGCCTCGCCGAGCAGGCCGCGCACCCGGCCCATGTCGCACGAGGGCCGCAGGGTGTCGTTGAGCCCGCCGACGAGGGTCACGACGTCGGCCTTCATCGCCGCCGCTGTGTCGATCTGCTCGTCGACGATCTGGCCGATCAGCTTGCCGCGCACGGCCAGGTTCGCGTAGCGGAAGCCGGGCGTGCGGGCGGCCAGCCGGCCGGCCAGGACGTCGGCCCAGCCGCGGTAGGAACCGTCGGGCTTCCGGTCCGACATACCCTCGGTGAAGCTGTCGCCCACGGCGACAAGACTGGTGTACGTGGCATTGATCTCCATGGCCCAGCGATCGTACCGCGCGGTATGGCCGCGGTGGCCCGGAGGAGCAGGGAGGGGCAGACCCATGAGCGAGGCGCTGCTGAGCGCGCTGGCCGAGGCCGTGGCCGAGCTGGCCACGGCGCACGACCCCGGGGCGGACGGGCCGGGCCTCGCGGACACCGCGCGGCTCCTGGACGGGCTTCCCGCCGCCGACCGGCGGACCCTGGACGGACTCTTCCGCGCCGCCGCCCTGCGGCAGCCCCCGGGACCCCGCCGCGAGCGGTTCCTGAAGGTCCCGGCCGGCCTGGGCCTGTCGGGCGACGCGCACCTCGCCCGCTGCGATCGGGCCGCCGGATACGTCGAGAGCTTCGTCACGCTCGTCCGCGACGCCGACCCCGCCACGCCCGTGCCGAGCTGCCCCGGCTGGAGCCTCGCCGATCTCGTGCGGCACCACGGCGCGACCCATCGCCGTACGGAACACCTGGTGCGCACCCGGGCGACCGGACGGGTCCGGTCCGCCGACGTGCCGCTCGACCTGCCGGCGGACCCGGCCGGCTACCCGGACTGGCTCGCCGAGAGTGCGAAGCGAGCTCTGCGGGTGCTGCGGGAGGCCGAGCCGGACGCCCCGGTGTGGGTGCACGGCGGCGACCCGCACGTACGGTTCTACCCGCGCCGGCTGCTCTTCGAGGCGGTCGTCCGTCTCGCCGACGCCGAGCTGGCCCTCGGCCGGGAGCCCGCGCCGGTCGATCCGGCGACGGCCGGCGACGGCGTCGAGGAGTTCCTGGAGAACCTCCCGTACTTCTCCTGGGCCGCCGAACCCGTCGCCCAGCTCGACCGGGACGGCGCGAGCCTCCGGCTGACCGCGACCGACACCGGCGCCGCCTGGACGATCACCCTCGGCGGCGGCGGTTTCGCCTGGCGGCGCCGGGCCGAGGGCGAGCCCACCGCGGGCGTCGCGGGCACCGCCGCCGACCTCCTGCTGCTCCTGCACGGGCGGTACGCCGCCGACGCCCCCCGCTTCGACCGCTCCGGCGACCGCACGCTCCTCGACGCCTGGATCGCGTCGACCGCGCTCCAGGCGCCGGGTCGGTAGGGCCCGGTCGGCGGCCCTGGTCGGTGGGCCCCGGTCCGTAGGCCCCGACCCGTAGGCCTGGTCGGTAGGCCCGGCCCGTAGGCCCCGGCCCGTAGGCCCCGGCCCGTAGGCCCCGACCCGTAGGCCAGGTCCGTAGGCCCCGACCCGTAGGACCTGTCTGGGTCAGGCCCCTGCGGCCCGCGGGCGGACGCCGGAAGGGCCCGGGACGGTGTGCGTCCCGGGCCCTTCCCCGTGTTCTCGGCGCGCGGGCGCGTCACGCCCCCGAGGGGGGTCCCACCAGTTCGCGCAGCACGTCCTCCATCGTCACCAGACCGGCCGGGCGCCCGTCCTCGTCGACGACCGCCGCCAGGTGCGTCCGGCTGCGGCGCATCGCCGTCAGGACGTCGTCCAGCGGCGTCGCCGCCCGCACCCGGGCGATCGGGCGCAGCGACGTCACCGGGAACGGCAGGTCACGCGGGGTGACGTCCAGGGCGTCCTTCACGTGCAGGTAGCCCAGGATCCGGCGGGCCGAGTCGACCACCGGGAAGCGGGAGAACCCGGACCGCGCCGACAGCGCCTCCAGCTCCTCCGGAGTGGTGCCCACCTGCGCGTACACGACCTTCTCCACCGGCATCACGACGTCCCGCACCGGGCGCCGGCCCAGTTCCAGGGCGTCGTGCAGGCGCTCGGCGGCACGGTCGTCGAGCAGGCCGGCGTCACCGGCGTCGGTGACCATCCGGGCCAGCTCGTCGTCGGAGAACGTGGCCGAGACCTCGTCCTTGGTCTCCACCCGCAGCAGCTTCAGGATCGCGTTGGCGAACGCGTTGATCGCGAAGATCACCGGGCGCAGGGCCCGGGCCACGGTCACCAGCGGCGGGCCGAGGGCCAGCGCCGAGCGGGCCGGTTCGGCCAGCGCGATGTTCTTCGGGACCATCTCGCCCAGCAGCATGTGCAGGTAGGTGGCGACCGAGAGCGCGATCACGAACGAGATCGGGTGCACGAGGCCGTGCGGGACGCCGACGGCGTCGAAGACCGGCTCCAGGAGGTGGGCGATGGCCGGCTCGGCCACGATGCCCAGCACCAGGGTGCACAGCGTGATGCCGAGCTGGGCCGC
The DNA here is from genome assembly GCF_040683955.1 of Streptomyces sp. NPDC093111. Classification (NCBI taxonomy): domain Bacteria; kingdom Bacillati; phylum Actinomycetota; class Actinomycetes; order Kitasatosporales; family Streptomycetaceae; genus Streptomyces; species Streptomyces sp. NPDC093111. The sequence goes on from NZ_JBFBNW010000006.1 coordinate 287,613, forward strand.
CGCGAGCAGCGCGGAGACGTGCTCCAGGCCCCAGATGACGCTGCGGGCCCGGCGGTTCCCGGCCTCCGCGAGCGGCTCGATCTGGCTGCGGCGCACGGAGATCAGGGCGAACTCGGCGCCGACGAAGAAGGCGTTGACGACCAGGGTCGCGAAGCCGATCAACAGCTGGACCGCGATCATCGGCCGGCCTCCTCGTACGTGTCCTCACCGGTGCCGGGGAGCGGGGCGTGCAGGAGCACGCGCGCCGCGCGCCGCCCGGAGGCGTCCACCACGTCGAGCCGCCAGCCGGCGAGCTCCACGGTGTCCCCGACGGCCGGGATCCGGCCGAGCTCGGTGGCCAGGACGCCGGCCAGGGTCTCGTACGGACCCTCCGGCGCCTTCAGGCCGATGGCCTCCAGCTGGTCCGTGCGGGCCGCGCCGTCGGCGGACCACAGCGGGCGCCCGTCGGCGTCCTCACCGGCCGGTGCCAGGTCGGAGGTCTCGTGAGGGTCGTGCTCGTCCCGCACCTCGCCGACGACCTCCTCGACGATGTCCTCCAGGGTCACGACGCCGGCCGTGCCGCCGTACTCGTCGATGACGACGGCCATCGTCTGCTTGCCGGAGAGGCGGTCGAGCAGCCGGTCCACGGTGAGGCTCTCGGGCACCAGGAGCGGCTCGCGCAGCATCTCGCCGATGCGGCGGCGCGGGCGCTCGTCGGCGGGTATCGCGAGGACGTCCTTGATGTGGGCGATGCCGACGACCGAGTCCAGGTTGCCCCGGTAGACGGGGAAGCGGCTGAGGCCGGTCGCGCGGGTCGCGTTGGCGACGTCCTCGGCCGTGGCCTGCACCTCCAGGGCGGTGACCTGGACGCGCGGGGTCATCACGTTCTCGGCGGTCAGCTCCGCGAGGTTGAGGGTGCGGACGAACAGCTCCGCGGTGTCCGCCTCCAGGGAGCCCTCCTTGGCGGAGTGGCGCGCCAGGGCCACCAGCTCCTGCGGGGAGCGGGCGGAGGCCAGCTCCTCGGTCGGCTCCATGCCGAGCCGGCGCAGGATGCGGTTGGCGGTGTTGTTGAGGTGGCTGATCAGCGGCTTGAACGCGGCGGTGAAGATCCGCTGCGGAGTGGCGACCACCTTGGCGACCGCGAGCGGCGAGGAGATCGCCCAGTTCTTGGGGACCAGCTCGCCGACGACCATCAGGACGACGGTCGACAGGGCGGTGCCGACGACGAGGGCCACCGAGGAGGCGACCGAGGGGGAGAGGCCGAGGGCCTCGGCCGGTCCTTGGAGCAGTTTGGCGATCGAGGGCTCGGAGAGCATGCCGACGACCAGGTTGGTCACGGTGATGCCGAGCTGCGCGCCGGAGAGCTGGAAGGTCAGCGACCTGACGGCCTTGAGGGCGCCGGCGGCGCCCCGCTCGCCGCGCTCGGCGGCGGCTTCGAGCTCGCCCCGCTCGACGGTGGTCAGCGAGAACTCCGCCGCGACGAAGGCACCGCAGGCCAGCGCGAGCAGCAGCGCCACGAAGAGGAGCAGTACCTCGGTCATCGGTTCACCTCCGTCCCTCGACGAGTCCCATGATCAGTCAGGGGAGGGAGGACCGCGCGATGTCGGCTTCGGGAACGGCTACTGGGAGGCTCGCCCATGGGCGGACGCTCACACCTTTCGATAGTGCGGGGCAGCGCTGTGGCTGATCGGATGACCGAATTCTGACCACCCATAGTAAAGGATGGGCAAAAGGGCGGGCGATCAGCGGACGGAAGGGGGAGCGAGCGGCTTCACCCAGCGGGTCCACTGCTCCTGCGGCCCGTACTCCGCCGCCCGCCACGCGGCCTGCCCGCGCTCGTTCCGGTCCAGCACCATGGCGTCCGCGCGCCGGCCGCCGAGCCGTACGAAACGCTCCTCGGCCGCGGCGAGCAGCGCCCCGCCGATGCCCCGGCGCCGGTGCTCCGGGTGGACGGCGAGCCGGTAGAGATGACACCGCCAGCCGTCGAAGCCGGCGATTACCGTCCCGACCAGCGCCCCGTCCCGCTCGGCGAGCAGCAGCGCGTCGGGGTCCCGCTCGACGAGCCGCGCCACGCCCGCGCGGTCGTCGCTGATGCTCGTGCCCTCCGCGGCGTCCTTCCAGAAGGCGAGCACGGCGTCGAGGTCGGCCGCCGCGGCGGCCCGTATCCGAAGATCGTCCATGCCGGCATCCCACCACCGGCCGGGCCCGCCCGTCGACCGTGTTTCACGGGCGGGCGGGGCCTCCGGAGGCGGGGCCTCAGGAGCCGACGTCAGGCGTCGGCGCGCTCCCGCAGCAGTGCGATCACCGGGCCGAACGCCTCCATCGCGTCGTCGAGCACCGTGAGGTACGAGAAGCCGAACCGCTCCCGCAGCGCGAGCACCCGGTCGGCGATCTCCCGCACCGTGCCGATCGCGAGGATCGGCAGGTCCAGGACCTGCTCCTCGGTGAGATACGGGGCCCGCGGCAGGAACTCGGCCGCCGCCGCGGACGGGTCCTCCGTCACGATCACCCGCTGGATCAGCAGGTTGAGCTCCGCGGGCGTGGCGCGGCCGGCCTCCCGCTCGAAGCCCCGGTACGCCTCCACCCGGGCGGCGACCTCCGTCGCGGTCAGCACCGTCACCGCGTCGCCGGTGAAGCGGCCGCCGCTGAAGGCCGTCACGTCGGCGTACCGGGCGGCGAGCCGCAGCACCCGGTTCCCGTTGCCGCCGATGAGCAGGGGAGTGCGCGGGTTGCCCTCCCCGCCCTTCAGCGTCCCGGCCAACTCCTCGACGGTACGGGCGAGATGGCCGACCCGCTCGCCCGGCGGCAGGAACGGGATCCCGGCCCGCTCGTGCTCGGCCCGCACATAGCCGGTGCCCAGGCCGAGTTCGAGCCGGCCGTCGGTCAGCGCCGCCGTCGTGGCCACCTCGCGGGCCAGCAACACCGGGTTCCAGAAACCCGTGTTGAGCACGAAGGTGCCGAGCCGGGGCCGGGTCGTGGCCTCGGCCGCCGCCACCAGCGAGGGGAACGGGGCGGGCATCCCGAGGTGGTCCGCGACCAGGATCAGGTCGTACCCCAGCTCCTCGGCCCGGCGGCAGCGCGCCCGCCACTCGACACCCGTGCCGGGCGTGAGCATGGTGACGGCGAAACGAAAGGACGGGACCACGGCGGTACCTCCAGGTCGACGGGCGGCCGGGGACGGGTGTCGGGTGACGGTCCCTCAGCCTGCCATGTCCGGCGCCGCCTCGGCACGGCGCAGGCCGCGGACCGCCGGGATCGCGAGCAGCGCCGCGCAGCCCGCCAGGCAGGTGCCCGCCGAGACCAGCAGCAGGCGCTCCGGGGAGGCCAGCGCGGTGGCGGGACCCGCGAGGATCTGGCCGAGCGCGATGCCCGACACCGATCCGGCCAGCTCGTACGCGCTGACCCGGTTGAGCACCGCGGGGGGCGTGTGGGTCTGCACGCTGGTCGCCCACATCACCGACCAGAACGCCAGGGCGCCGCCGCCGACGGCATGGCCCGCGAAGAGCAGCGGCAGTCCGGCGTCCAGGGCCACGCAGAGCGGCAGGACCGTGTACAGCGCCATCGCCCCCGCGCCCGCGGCCAGCGGCCGGGCCGGACGCAGCCGCAGCGCGAGCAGGCCGCCGAGCACCGTGCCGACGCCCAGGAAGGACACCGCGAGGCCGTACGCGTTCGGGCCGAGGCGGGCGCCGACCAGCGCCGAACCCAGCGGTACCAGCGGGCCGAAGATCAGGACGCCGTACACCACCCAGATCAGGATCACCGCCCACATCCAGGTGCGGGAGCGGAACTCGTGCCAGCCCTGCCGCAGGTCCCGGCGGAGCGAACGCGCCGACGCCGCCGACGCCGCCGACGCCGCCGACGCCGCCGGCTCCCCGGCGGCCGGGACGGCCGGGGCGAACCGGATCGACGCCAGGCACAGGGCGCTGAGCAGGAAGGTCCCCGCGTCGATCGCGTACACCGTCCCGGCGCCGGTCAGCGTGATCAGCAGCCCGGCGAGGGCGGGGCCCAGCAGATGGGCGAGGGCGTCGGCCACCTTGAGCGTGGCGTTGGCCCGCTGCGGTTCGGCGGCGACCAGCGGGACCATGCCGTTCACCCCCGGCAGGAACATCGCGACCGCCGCGCCCGCCAGCGCCGCCATGGCGACGAGGAGCCAGAACGGCGGTCGCCCGGCGAAGAACGCGACCGCGAGCACTCCTTGCGTGAGCACCCGGGCCAGGTCCGCGCCGATCATCATCCGGCGGGCGCCGAAGCGGTCGGCGAACACGCCCCCGAACAGGACCAGGAGGACGAACGTGCCGGTCCAGGTGCCGAGGACGACACCGGCCCCGGGGATCCCGTAGAGCGCGCCGACCGCGAGCGCGGCGGCCACCGGCATCATCGCGTCGCCGAACAGGGAGACGGTGCGGGCGGCGAAGTAGAGGGTGAAGCGCCGGTCCCACAGGGGGAGTCGGGCGGGCGGTACGGGGGAGCCGGGGGAGCCGGGGAGGGGGGACGGGTGGTGCCGTGTCTGCGTGGTGGTCACAGCAGCGATCATGGTCTGGACCAATTGCCCGTTCCCAGTGTCCCGACCGACATGAAGGGGTACTTTCGCGCCATGACGCCGTCCCGTCCGCTGCCGAACCCCCACCCGCCGCACCGGGTGGTGGCCCTGCTCCAGCCCCGGCAGTCGACCTTCCCGCTGTCCTGCGCCGCCGAGGTCTTCGGCGACCACGCCCCGGCGATCCCCGCCCGCTACGCCTTCGAGGTCTGCGCCGAACGGCCCGGCCCGCTCACCACCCGGACCGGCTACGAGCTGCTGGTCACCCAGGGCCTGGAGTCGCTGGAACGCGCGGACACCGTGCTGGTGCCCGGCCGGGAGGACGCGGACCACGCCGAGGTGCCGCCGGAGGTGATCGCGGCGGTCCGCCGGGCGCACCGGCGCGGCGCGCGGATCGTCGGGCTCAGCTCGGGCGCCTTCGTGCTCGCCGCCGCCGGACTGCTCGACGACCGGCGAGCCGCCACCCACTGGGCCAGGGCCGCCGGCCTCGCCGCCCGGTTCCCCCGGGTCCGGGTCGACCCGGCCGTGCTGTACGTGGACCACGGCGACGTCGCCACCAGCGCCGGATCCGCCGCCGGCGTGGACCTCTGCCTGCACCTCGTGCGCAGCGACCACGGCGCCGCGTACGCCATGCGGATCGCCCGACAGCTGGTCATGCCGCCGCACCGGGAGGGCTGCCAGCTGCAGTACGCCGAACTCCCCACCTCCGGGCCGGTCGCCGACTCGCTGGCCCCGCTCCTCGAATGGCTCGCCGGGCGGCTCGACCGGCCGACCAGCGTCGCCGAGATGGCCGCGTACACGCGGCTCTCCGCCCGCACGCTGACCCGGCGCTTCACCGAGCAACTGGGCATCAGCCCGGCCCGCTGGCTGCTCGACCGGCGCCTCGCGGCCACCCGCGCGCTCCTGGAGGAGACCGACCTGCCCGTCGAGACGATCGCGCACCGGGTCGGCCTCTCCTCGGCGGTCAACCTGCGCCGCCGCTTCCACGAGGCGCTGCGCACGACACCGGCCGCGTACCGGCGCACCTTCCGCGCGGACGCCTGACGTCGGGGAGGGGCCCGCCGACGGTCCCGGGCGCGGCCTTGGCCTCGGTCGCGGTCGCGGGCGTGGTCCCGGGCGCGGCCTCGGCCTGCGGGCCTCGACCGCGGACTCAGCCTCGGCCCGCGGGCCTCGACCGCGGGGGCAGCCCCAGCCTCGGCCCGCGTCCCGGGCGCTCACCCCGTCACGAAGCAGAACTCGTTCCCCTCCGGGTCGTGCATCACCTGGAACGTGCCCTGCTCGTCCGTCACCGGACCGCCCGAGCGGCGCGCGCCCCACGGCAGCACCTCGTCGGCCGCCGCCACCGGGTCGGCCACCTCCACGTCCAGGTGCAGACGGTTCTTCACCGCCTTGCCCTCCGGCACCCGCTGGAACGCGATCCGCGCGAAACCCGGCGGATCGACGTACGACCAGTCCGGGCTCCGGTCGACCGGAGCCCCGCCGAGCAGGGCCGACCAGAACCGGGCGAGGGCGGCCGGGTCGGCGCAGTCGAACACGATCTCCTGAACATGGGCACGCATGCGGGCCAGCGTACGGAGCTCAGGCCTCCCGCGCCGCCGTGAACGGCTCGGCGAACCGCGCGGTGAACGCCTCCGCGTCCCAGCTCCCGCCCAGCGCGGGGGCCAGCCAACCGGCCGCCGCCGCCCGGAACTCCGCCGGGTCGAGGGCGCCGGCGCCCGCCGGGACCGCGCCGAGCAGCGGCGCCTCCGCCACCCTCGGCAGGTCCGCCAGATTGCACCGCATCGCCAGGTCCGGCTCCTCGGGCCAGCTGCCGACGACCACGCCCGACTGCTCGATCCCGCGCGCCCGGAGCGCCTCCGCGGTCAGCGCCACGGAGTTGAGGGTGCCGAGTCCCGCCGGGGCGACCACCAGCACCGGCGCACCGAGCAGCCGGGCCGCGTCGGCGAGCGTCCCGCCCTCCTCGTCGAACCGGACGAGGAGGCCGCCGGCGCCCTCCACCAGGACCAGGTCGTGCTCCGCCGCCAGCTTCGCCGCCGCCTGCGCGACCTCCGCCGGGGAGACCGGGGCCATCCCCGCGCGGCGCGCGGCGGTGTCCGGCGCCAACGGTTCGGGGAACCGCGCGAGCTCGGCCCCCACCACGGCCCCCGCCAGCCGCCGGACCTCCTCCACGTCCCCCGCCTCTCCCCGGCCGACACCCGTCTGAGCGGGCTTGAGCACGGCGACGGAGCGGCCGGCGGCGACGGCGGTGGCGGCGAGCGCGGCGGTGACGACGGTCTTGCCGATCTCGGTGCCGGTGCCGGTGACGACGATGACGGACATGGTGGGGGTCCTTTCGGGGGTGGTGCGGGTCCGGGCCTTCGGGACGGTCAGCCCGCGCGGGCCGCCTCGCGGACCGCGGTCGCGATGCGGGCCAGGTCCTCGTCGCCGGTCACGAACGGGGGCATCGTGTAGATCAGGTCCCGGAAGGGGCGGAGCCACACGCCCGCCCGGACCGCCGCCCGCGTCGCCGCCGCCATGTCGACCTCGTGGTCGAGCTGGACGACGCCGATCGCGCCGAACACGCGGACGTCCCGCACGCCCGGGAGCGAGGCCGCCTCCGCGAGGCCCTCGCGGAGCCCCGTCTCGACGCGCTTCACCTCGACCCGCCAGTCCTGGGAGAGGAGCAGGTCGATCGAGGCGAGGGCGACGGCCGAGGCCAGCGGGTTGCCCATGAAGGTGGGGCCGTGGGCCAGCACGGGGACCTCGCCGCGCGAGATGCCCTCGGCGACCCGGCTCGTGCAGAGCGTCGCCGCCATCGACAGATAGCCGCCGGTCAGCGCCTTGCCGACGCACATGACGTCCGGCGAGACCCCGGCGTGGTCGGCGGCGAACAACTCTCCCGTCCGCCCGAACCCGGTCGCGATCTCGTCGAACACGAGGAGCACGCCGTGCTCGTCGCAGGCCTCGCGCAGCACCCGCAGGTACGCGGGGGAGTGGAAGCGCATGCCGCCCGCGCCCTGCACCACCGGCTCCACGATCACCGCGGCCAGTTCGTCCGCGTGCCGCCCGATCGCCTCGCGCAGCAGATCCGCGTACGACTCCTCGTACGTGGCGGGCGGCGCGTCGACGAAGACCTGGCGCTGCAGGACGCCGGACCACAGCTCGTGCATCCCGCCCTCCGGGTCGCACACCGACATCGGCTGCCAGGTGTCGCCGTGGTAGCCGCCGCGCCAGGTCAGCAGCCGCTGCTTGCCGGGGCGGCCGACCGAGCGCCAGTACTGGAGGCACATCTTGGCCGCGACCTCGACGGAGACCGAGCCGGAGTCGCTGAGGAAGACGTGCCGCAGCGGCTCGGGCGTGATCTCGACCAGGCGGGTGGCGAGCCGGACGGCCGGCTCGTGGGTGAGCCCGCCGAACATCACGTGGCTCATCCGGTCGAGCTGGCCGCGCACCGCCTCGTTCAGGACGGGGTGGTTGTAGCCGTGGACCGCCGACCACCAGGAGGACATGCCGTCCACCAACTCGTCCTGGCCCTCGGCGGGTTCGGCGAGCCGGAGCCGTACCCCGGACGCGGACGCGACGACCAGCGGCTCCGCGCGGCCCGGCATGGGGCCGTACGGGTGCCAGACGTGCGCCCGGTCCAGGGCCAGCAGTTCGTCGTTACGCATTCGGCGCGAGGTCCGTACCGGCGCCCCGGCGGCGCACCGCCACCAGGTCGGTCCTCGCCTCGGAAGCCGAGGCGGAGGCGGCCGGGGCGGCCTGCTCGGCCACCGGGCCGCCGCAGGGACCGCAGCCGCCGGCCGAGGCGTGCGAGCCGCAGCCGCCACCGGCCGCCTCCGCGTGCGAGCCGCACCCGCCGCCCGCCGCGGCGGCGGCGGCCACCGCGTCCGCGCGGTGCGCCGGAAGGGTCGTCGTGCCCGCGCCCTCCACCTCGAAGCCCGCGTCGGCGATCATGTCCAGGTCGGCCTGGCCGGCCTGGCCCTCGCTGGTCAGGTAGTCGCCGAGGAAGATCGAGTTGGCGATGTTCAGCGCCAGCGGCTGCATCGAGCGCAGGTGGACCTCGCGCCCGCCCGCGATCCGCACCTCGACGTCCGGGCAGACGAACCGGACCATCGCCAGGATCCGCAGGCAGCGCTGCGGGGTGAGGTTCCACTCCTTGGCCAGCGGGGTGCCCTCGAAGGGGATGAGGAAGTTCACCGGCACCGAGTCCGAGTCGAGCTCGCGCAGCGCGAACACGACGTCGACCAGGTCCTCGTCGCTCTCGCCCATGCCCGCGATGAGGCCCGAGCAGGCGGACAGGCCCGCCGCGTGCGCCTTCTGCACGGTGTCCACCCGGTCCGCGTACGTGTGGGTGGAGGTGATCTCCCCGTACGTCGCCTCGGAGGTGTTCAGGTTGTGGTTGTACGCGTCGGCGCCGGCCTCCCGCAGCCGCTCCGCCTGGCCGTCCGAGAGCAGACCGAGGCAGGCGCAGACCTCCACGCCCTCGTTCCCCTCCTTGATGGCCTCGATGGTCTTGCCGACCCGCTCCACGTCGCGGTCCGTCGGGCCGCGACCGCTCGCCACCAGGCAGACCCGCTTCGCGCCGCCCGCGACACCCGCGGCGGCCGCGGCGGACGCCTCGTCGGGCTTCAGCCACGTGTACTTGAGGATCCCCGCCGTGGAGCCGAGCCGCTGCGAACAGTACGAGCAGTCCTCGGGGCACAGGCCGGACTTCAGATTGACCAGATAGTTGAGCTTCACCCGGCGCCCGAACCACTGCCGGCGCACCTTGCCGGCAGCGGCCACCACATCGAGCAGGTCGTCGTCGGAGGTCGCCAGTACGGCGAGCGCTTCTTCACGGGTCGGCGACTCGCGCCGCAGCCCCTTGTCCACCAGCGTGTTCAGCAGGTCCATAAGCGCTGATCCTGGCCTACCGCACGCCCCTCGGCCAAGGAGGATCTGAACAAACGACCCCGATTGAGGTGTGTGCATGGCCACACCCTGACCTCGACCCGGGGCGGTTAGGGTCTGTGCGCTGCCTACAAAAGGATCCGTCATGCCGTCGCACGCCGAGGACCCGCAGGACCCGAGCGCGGGACGGGACCCGCGCCCCGGCGCCTTCGACTGGACGGACACCGCGGCCCGGCAGCGCGAGCGGGCGGGCCTGGTGCGCACGCTGCGCCCCCGGGCCGCCGACTCCGAGCTGCTCGACCTGGCGGGCAACGACTACCTGGGGCTCACCCGCCGGCCGGAGATCACCGAGGCGGCGGCCGACGCGGCCCGCCGCTGGGGCGCGGGCTCCACCGGCTCGCGGCTCGTCACCGGGTCCACGCGGCTGCACGCGCGCCTGGAGCGCGAACTCGCCGAGTTCAGCGGCTTCGAGGCCGCGCTGGTCTTCTCCTCCGGCTACACCGCCAACCTGGCCGCCCTGACCGCGCTCTCCGACCGGGACGGGCTGATCGTCTCCGACGCCGCCAACCACGCCTCGATCGTGGACGGCTGCCGGCTCGCGCGCGCCGAGACGGCCGTGGTCCCGCACGCCGACCCGGAGGCCGTCGCCAAGACCCTGGGCGCCCACCCGGGCCGCCGGGCGCTGGCCGTCAGCGACTCCGTCTTCTCCGTGGACGGCGACCGGGCGCCGCTCGCCGAGCTGGCCGCCGTCTGCCGGGCGCACGGCGCGGGCCTGGTCGTCGACGACGCGCACGGCTTCGGCGTCCTGGGCGCGGGCGGGCGCGGCGCGCTCCACGAGGCGGGGCTCGCGGGCGCCCCGGACGTCGTCGCCACCCTCACCCTCTCCAAGTCGCTCGGCAGTCAGGGCGGCGCGGTCCTCGGACCGGCCCGGGTCATCGAGCACCTGGTCAACGCGGCCCGCACCTTCATCTTCGACACGGGGCTCGCCCCGGCCGCGGCGGGCGGCGCCCTCGCGAGCCTGCGGCTGATCGCGGCCGAGCCCGGGCTCGCCGCCCGGGCCCGGGGCGTGGCGGGCCGCCTGCACACGCTGCTGACCGGGGCGGGGCTGACCGCCGCCCGCCCGGACGCGGCCGTGGTCTCGGTGCGCGCCCCGGGGCCGCAGGAGGCGCTGCGGTGGGCGGCGGACTGCCGCGAACGGGGTCTCGGCGTCGGCTGCTTCCGGCCGCCGTCGGTCCCGGACGGCATCTCGCGCCTGCGGCTGACCGCGCGCGCGGACCTCACGGACGGGCAGATCGAGCGGGCCGTCGCGACGATCCTGCGGACGGCACCGGCCGGGGCGGTGGCGGCGGGGCGGGACGCGGTCCGACCGTAGGTCACGCACGCGTGTCCGGTCGCCCGTCGCACCGTTCACCGCATCGGGCGACAGATATCCGTATATCTTGGCCGATCGCCACCCAGCGCGGTGCGATCGGTGGCAGTCTGGCGCGCAGCGCAATCCGGGGCCGGGCCCGGTGGGAAAGGGACAGCGTCGCCATGGCAGATCACCAGGAAGCAACCCTCACGCTGCCGAGCGATCCCGCTTCGGTGCCGGCCGCCCGGCGGTACGTCGCCGAGGTCCTCGGGTCCTGGGGGCTCGACGACGCGGACGAGATCGCGGACACCGTGCGGCTGATCGTCTCGGAGCTGGCGACCAACGCGGTGCAGCACACCTTCGGCCAGTCGCCGACCTTCACGGTCGACGTGCGCCTGGAGCGCGACGAGCAGTTGCGCATCGGAGTGACCGACAGCCATCCGCGCTGGCCGCGCAGGCTGCCCGCCGCCGTGCAGCAGGACAACGGGCGGGGCATGGTGATCATCCGCTGTCTGGCCGCGGAGGCCGGCGGGCGGCTGACGGTGACGCCCACGGAGGAGGGCGGCAAGACCGTCTGGATCAGGCTGCCCTGGCCCGCGGCGCACGCCGCGTAGGGAGCGTGCCGAACAAGGAAGTGTGCCGAACAGGAAGTGTGCCGGGCGGGAGGAGGGGCCGGCGGCGCCACCGGGCGCTCCTCCCGCACCGTCGTGCGGCGCGTTCGTCCGCGGGGTTCAGCGCATCGGCTGATCGGGCCGGTGCGCGGGTGCGGCGGGTCCGCCCGTCAGCGGACGCGGCCGTAGAGGACCTTGGAGCTCCAGATCTTGTCCAGCTTCACCCATGAGCCGGTCTTCGGCGAGTGCCAGATCTTGTTGTTACCCGCGTAGATTCCGACGTGGTACACCCGTCCGCCGGAATGGAAGAAGACCAGGTCCCCCTTCTGCCGGCCGGCCGCCGAGATGTGCCGGGTCTTGTTGTACTGCTGCTGCGCGGTGCGGGGCAGCGTCTTGCCCGCCTTCTTGTACGAGTAGAGCGTGAGGCCCGAGCAGTCGAAACGGCCGGGTCCCGAGGCTCCGTACCTGTAGGGCGATCCCTTCTTCGAGGCGGCGACGTTCAAGGCCTTGTCGGCGTAGGACGTCGCGGCCTGGGCCTCCGGCGCCGCTCCTGGGGCGAGCAGCGTGCCGCCGACGGCGGCGAGGGTGAGAGCCGTGACGGCTCCGGCCCGGGACAGCAGGGACGGGACATGAATCTGCGCAGTCATGCGCAACCCTTCGTCAGCCGCCTGTGAAGGATGACCTGTCGGGTTCGGGCAGGCGAAGATGCCCGGCCGCGGCTGCGGCTTCACCCCAAGGAACGTCCGCACACTGCGCGAACGCCCCGTACTGCCTGGGTCCTCCACTCCTGCCGATCCACTCCTGTCGACCAGGCGTCCGGGACAGCGGCAGGACTCGGCGTCCGCCCGGACCGCCCCGCCGTGGGTGGCGGGGGCTTGTCGTCGTCGAGGATCTTGACCCACATCCAGGGCGAAATCCGAGCTGAAACGGCGATATGTGAGGCTCCTCACGACTGATCCATACGGGTGGACAGTCGGGTTTCGGGATCTTCGGAGCTTTGCCCGATGAGCCCCGCACCTGCGGCGGAACGCCCAATTCCGCCAGATGCGTACACCTGTTGCGCAACTCGTCTGAGCTTCATGTCGATTCGTCGACTACGCCGAACGGGGGAGGGATTCTGCGGTCTCGTGCCCCGGGCGGCCCTCGACACGACACGCGGGAGTGTCAACTCGGGGGTTCGTCGGGGACGGTGACCCGGCCGGTCCGCCGCTCTCCGTCCAACACCCTCAACGCGCGCGCCAATGTGTCGGCGTGGACCTCGCTCTCGCCCCGCATATGCATGAGCGTCAGGGCGTCCCGGAGGGCCGTCGCGCGCCCCACCAGTGCCTGAGCCGCGCGAAGTGCCCCATAGGTATGCGTGGATCTGGATGGATTGATCCTCCCGAGGAGGTCGACGACCTCCAGGTAGGTGTCGACGAGGTCGCCCTCGGCGCGCGTCAGGGCGGGGAGCGGCGGCAGCTCCGGCACCATGGCGGGCTCACCGCTCCCCGGCGCCGGCGGAGTCGCCGCGGGTCCGCACCACGTGGTCCACCAGGCCGTAGGCCAGGGCGCCCGGCGCGTCGAGCACGGTGGTCCGGTCGAGGTCGGCGGCGGTCCGCTCGCGGCTCTGCCCGGTGCTCTCGGCGAGCAGGGCGACGACCAGGTCCCGCTGGCGCAGCAATTCCCGCGCGTGGATGTCCAGATCGCTGGGCTGTCCCCGCAGGGGTTCGTCCATGGCGGGCTGCTGGAGGACGATCCGGGCGCCCGGCAGCGACAGGCGCCGTCCCGGGGCGCCGGCCGCGAGCAGCACGGCGGCGGGGCCGACGGCCTGGCCGAGGCAGGTGGTCTCCACCTCGCAGGAGAGCGTCCGCATGGTGTCGTGGATCGCGGTCATGGCGCTGACCGAGCCGCCGGGGGAGTTGATGTAGAGGGAAACCGTGCGGCCGGGTTCCGCGTGGTCGAGGTGCAGGAACTGGGCGATGGCGTCGTTGGCCGAGGTCTCGTCGATCGGCGTGCCGAGGAAGACGATCCGCCCCTCCAGCAGCTTCGAGTAGGGGTCGAGCGTGCGGCTGCCGTAGGAGGTGCGCTCGGTGAACTCGGGAAGGACGTAGCGGGCGTCGGGCATGGCGTACTCCTCTGTCTGTAAAAAATGTACAGGACGTACAGGCCGTAAGATGAGGAGCATGGCCTATGAGATTCCGGTGACGCAAGCGCGGGCAGAGCTCGCCGACCTGATCAACCGCGTCGTCTACGGCAACGAGCGCGTGGTCGTCACCCGCCACGGCAAGCCGCTCGTCGCCCTGGTGTCCGCCGCTGACCTGGAACTCCTCGAAGCGGCCGAACAACCGGTCGAGGAGCGGGCGGTCAGCTCGGTCTCCGGCGTCGGCTCGCTCGCCTCCGCTCCGGGCGAACAGCGACGCTTCGGCATCGCCGCCCACCACCGCGACCCGGGGACGCCCGGCGGCTGAGGTCCATGGGCTCGCAAAGCCCGAGTTAACGAGCAGGAAAAACTTCCGCCCTAACGTGCAATGTCTGACGCGGCGGCCCTTCTCACGACGTCAACAGAGTGTTGAGGATCGTTAGGGTCCCCTGCGTCCGGGAGTCATGCCCGGTGGACGACAGTGAGGTGGAAGCGTGCAACTCAGCCCCCATGAGCAGGAAAGACTGCTCATCCATGTCGCGGCGGACGTGGCGGAGAAGCGCCGGGCACGCGGTGTGCTCCTCAATCACCCGGAGGCCGTCGCCCTCATCACCTCCCACGTCCTCGAAGGCGCCCGGGACGGGCGCACCGTCGCCGAACTGATGGCCTCCGGGCGCAAGGTGCTCAGCCGCGAACAGGTCATGGACGGCATCCCCGAGATGATCCACGACGTCCAGGTCGAGGCGACCTTCCCCGACGGCACCAAACTGGTGACCGTCCACGAGCCGATCATCTGACGGGGGCACGCGATGATCCCCGGAGAGATCCTGTACGCGGACGGGCCCGTGGTCCTCAACGAGGGCCGCCCGGTCAGCCGCCTCACCGTCCTGAACGCCGCCGACCGGCCCGTCCAGGTCGGCTCCCACTACCACTTCGCCGAGGCCAACCCGGGTCTCGACTTCGACCGCACGGCCGCGCGCGGGCTGCGGCTGAACATCGCCGCCGGCACCGCCGTGCGCTTCGAGCCCGGCATCCCCGTCGAGGTCGAACTGGTGCCGATCGCCGGCCGCCGGGTCGTCCCCGGACTGCGCGGCGAGACCGCCGGACCCCTCGACAGCACCGAGCCGAACGGAGGCGACCGTGCCTGAGCTGCACCGCGCCGTCTACGCCGACCTGTTCGGCCCCACCACCGGCGACCGGATCCGGCTCGCCGACACCGACCTGCTCGTCGAGATCGAGGAGGACCGCTCCGGCGGCCCGGGCCGCGCCGGCGAGGAGGCCGTGTTCGGCGGGGGCAAGGTCATCCGCGAGTCCATGGGCCAGTCCCGCACCACCCGCGCCGAAGGCGCCCCCGACACGGTGATCACCGGCGTCGTGGTCATCGACCACTGGGGCATCGTCAAGGCCGACATCGGCATCCGCGACGGCCGGATCACCGCCCTCGGCAAGGCCGGCAACCCCGACACCATGGACGGGGTCCACCCCGAACTGGTCATCGGCCCCGAGACCGAGGTGATCGTCGGCAACGGGCGGATCGTCACCGCCGGCGCCGTCGACACCCACGTCCACTTCATCTCGCCGACCGTCGTCGAACAGGCCCTCGCCACCGGCGTCACCACCCTCGTCGGCGGCGGCACCGGACCGGCCGAAGGCACCAAGGCCACCACGATCACCCCCGGCCCCTGGCACATGGCCCGGATGTTCGAGGCCCTGGACACCTTCCCCGTCAACATCGGTCTGCTCGGCAAGGGCAACACCATGTCCCGGGAGGCCATGCACTCCCAGCTGCGCGGCGGCGCCCTCGGCTTCAAGATCCACGAGGACTGGGGCGCCACCCCGGCCGTCATCGACGCCTGTCTGAGCGTCTGCGAGGAGACCGGCGCCCAGCTGGCCATCCACACCGACACCCTCAACGAGGCCGGCTTCGTCGGCGACACCCTCGCCGCCATCGGCGGGCGCACCATCCACGCGTACCACACCGAGGGCGCGGGCGGCGGGCACGCCCCCGACATCATCACCGTGGTCTCCGAGCCGTACGTGCTGCCCAGCTCGACCAACCCGACCCGGCCGCACACCGTCAACACCATCGAGGAACACCTCGACATGCTGATGGTCTGCCACCACCTCAACCCGGCCGTCCCCGAGGACCTCGCCTTCGCCGAGTCCCGGATCCGGCCCTCGACCATCGCGGCCGAGGACGTCCTGCACGACCTCGGGGCCATCTCGATCATCTCCTCCGACTCCCAGGCCATGGGCCGGATCGGCGAGGTGATCATGCGCACCTGGCAGACCGCGCACGTGATGAAGAAGCGGCGCGGCGCGCTCCCCGGCGACGGGGCCGCCGACAACCACCGGGCCCGGCGCTATGTCGCCAAGTACACGATCAACCCGGCCGTCGCGCAGGGCATGGGGCACCTCATCGGCTCCGTCGAACCCGGCAAGCTGGCCGACCTGGTGCTCTGGGAGCCCGCCTTCTTCGGCGTCAAGCCGCTCGTCGTGATCAAGGGCGGACAGATCGCGTACGCGCAGATGGGCGACGCCAACGCCTCCATCCCGACGCCCCAACCGGTGCTGCCCCGGCCGATGTTCGGCTCGCTCGGGCGGGCCGCCGCGGCCGGCTCGGTCAACTTCGTCGCCGAGGCGGCGATCGAGGACGACCTGCCGCAACGGCTCGGCCTGCACAAGGAGTTCACCGCGATCGGCTCCACCCGGCGGGTCACCAAGGCCGACATGCGGGAGAACGACGCGCTGCCCCGGGTCGAGGTCGACGCCGACACCTTCACGGTGACCATCGACGGCGAACCGGTCGTACCGGCCCCCGCCGCCGAACTGCCCATGGCCCAGCGTTACTTCATCTTCTGACGGGCCCCGTACCACCATGAGATCCGCACTGCTCGTGCTCGCCGACGGGCGATTCCCCGCCGGCGGGCACGCCCACTCCGGCGGCGCCGAGGCCGCGGTCAAGGCCGGCCGCCTCAAGGACGCCGCCGACCTGGAGGCGTTCTGCCGCGGCCGGCTGCGCACCACCGGGCTCACCTCGGCCGCGCTCGCGGCCGCGGCGGCCCTCGGCGCCGACCCGCACGAACTCGACGCCGCCGCCGACGCCCGCACCCCCTCGCCGGCCCTGCGGGCCACCGCCCGCAAGCTGGGCCGGCAGCTGATGCGGGCCGCCCGCGCGGCCTGGCCGAGCCCCGAACTCGACCGGCTGGCCGCCGCGTTCCCGCGCGGCGCCCACCAGCCGGTCGTCCTCGGCACGGCCGCCCGCGCCGCCGGACTCGGCCCCGAGGACGCCGCCCACTGCATCGGCTACGAGACCGTCAGCGGGCCCGCCACCGCCGTCGTCCGCCTGCTCGGCCTGGACCCCTTCCAGGCCACCGCCGTCCTGGCCCGGCTCGCCCCCGACCTGGACGAGGTCGCCGCCCGCGCCGCCGCCGCGGCCCGCGAGGGCGACGTCCACGCCCTGCCCGCCGCCTCGGCCCCGCTGCTCGACCTCGCCGCCGAACAGCACGCGACCTGGCCGGTCCGCCTGTTCGCCTCCTGAGCCGCCACCCCGAGCATCCGAGAACACTGGAGCCCCCATGCACCTCGACCACGGCCACGACCACGGCCAGGCGGTCTCCGCCGACGCCCACCGCCCCGACGGCACCCGCCGCGCCCTGCGCATCGGCCTCGGCGGCCCCGTCGGCTCCGGCAAGACCGCCACCGTCGCCGCCCTCTGCCGCGAACTGCGCGACACCCTCTCCCTCGCCGTCGTCACCAACGACATCTACACCCGCGAGGACGCCGAGTTCCTGCTCCGCGAGGCCGTACTGCCGCCCGAGCGGATCCAGGCCGTCGAGACGGGCGCCTGCCCGCACACCGCGATCCGCGACGACATCTCCGCCAACCTCGAAGCCGTCGAGGACCTGGAGGACTCGGTCGGCCCGCTCGACCTCGTCCTCGTCGAATCCGGCGGCGACAACCTCACCGCCACCTTCTCCAAGGGCCTCGTCGACGCCCAGATCTTCGTCATCGACGTCGCCGGCGGCGACGACATCCCGCGCAAGGGCGGCCCCGGCGTCACCACCGCCGACCTCCTCGTCGTCAACAAGACCGACCTCGCCCCCTACGTCGGCTCCGACCTGGGCCGGATGGCGAGCGACGCCGCCGCGCAACGCGGTGAACTGCCCGTCGCCTTCACCTCGCTCCGCTCCGCCGAGGGCGTCGCCCCGGTCGCCGACTGGGTCCGCGCCCGCCTCGCCGCATGGACCGCATGAGCCTGCGCGCCACCGCCCGGATCGCCGCCGCGGCGGACGGCTCGCTCCCCGTCCTGGAGAGCGACGGGCCGCTCGCCCTGCGCCGCACCCGCGCCCCCGGCCCGTACACCCGGGTCACCGTCGTCGGCGCCATGAGCGCCCCGCTCGGCGGCGACCGGCTCCTCCTGGAGACCGAGGTACGGGACGGGGCGCGGCTCCTGGTCGACTCCGCCGCCGCGACCGTCGCCCTGCCCGGCGCGGACGGCACCCTCGCCACGTACGATCTCGCGCTCACCGTCGGCCGGGGCGCGGAACTGCGCTGGCTGCCGGAGCAGCTGGTCTCCGCCGCGGGCTCCGAGCTGCGCATGCGGACCACGGTCGAACTCGCCGCCGACGCGCGGCTGGTGCTCCGCGAGGAGCAGATCCTCGGGCGCCACGGCGAGCGGCCCGGCACCCTCACCACCCGGCTGACCGTGCGCCGCGACGGGCGCCCCCTGCTCGACCAGGAGCTGGCGTACGGCCCCGGGACGTCCGAGGGGTGGGACGGCCCCGCCGTCCTCGGCGGGCACCGGGCCACCGGACAACTCCTCGTCGTCGACCCGGACTTCGCCACAGAAGGGGGCAAGCAGGGCAAAGCGCCCGAAGCGCGGCTCCTCGGCGAGTACGCCGTGCTGGTGCCCCTCGCCGGACCCGCCGCCCTGGTCAGCGCCGTCGCGCCCGACGCCCTGGCACTGCGCCGCGCCCTCGACGAGGGCCTGGAACTGCTCGCTCCGCGGTGAGTTCCCGGGGGATTCCCGGCGATTCCAGGGGGAGTTCCGACGGAGTTCCGCTCAGCGGTACACCGATCTCCGGTTATTGGTTCGGCAAAGAAACACGTGTACGCCCTTTTACCGGAGGCCCCAAGGACGAAAGGATCCCCCGGACAGCCCACCACGGCGCTGCCACGGGGGCGGCGCCCACCGAGGGGGAGGAACCACTTGAGACGTACAGCAGTGCTCGGCTCCGCCGGCACTCTGATGACGGCGACGCTCATAGTCAGCGCGCTGGCCGCACCGACGGCCGGCGCGCAGAGCCGCCACGACCGTGACGACGAGGCGCGCGGCGCGACCATCGCCGCCGCCCGCGCCGCGAAGGCCGGCATCGACTGGCAGGACTGCCCGGCCGACTGGGGGCTCGAGAAGCCCATCAAGTGCGGCTGGGTCACCGTTCCGGTCGACTACGCGCACCCCAACGGCAAGCAGATCAAGATCGCCGTGGACCGCATCGCCGCCACCGGCACCCCGCAGGAGAAGCAGGGCGCCCTGCTCTACAACCCGGGCGGCCCCGGCGGCTCCGGTCTGCGCTTCCCGCGCCGCGTGACCACCAACAACAAGATCTGGGCGAACGCCGCCAAGGCCTACGACTTCGTGGGCTTCGACCCGCGCGGCGTCGGCCACTCGGCGCCGATCTCCTGTGTCGACCCCACCGAGTTCGTGAAGGGCCCCAAGCCCGACCCGGTCCCGGACAGCGAGGCCGACAAGCTGGCCCAGCGCAAGGCGGCCGCCGCGTACGCCAAGGGCTGCGCGGAGAAGAGCGGCGACCTGCTGCCCTTCATGACCACCCGCAACACCGTGCGTGACCTCGACGTCGTCCGGGCCGCGCTCGGCGAGAAGAAGCTCAACTTCGTCGGCGTCTCCTACGGCACCTACCTCGGCGCCGTCTACGGCACGATGTACCCGGACCACGTGCGCCGCATGGTGGTCGACAGCGTGGTCAACCCCGCGAAGAGCAACATCTGGTACCAGGCCAACCTGGAGCAGGACATCGCCTTCGAGGGGCGTCTCAAGGACTGGATGACCTGGGTCGCCCAGCACGACGACGCCTACCACCTCGGCAAGACCTACGCCGAGGTCCAGCAGCAGTGGGTGACCCTGCGCGCCGCCGCCAAGAAGAACCCCCTCGGCGGCAAGGTCGGTCCGGCCGAGCTCATCAACTTCTTCCAGAGCGCGCCGTACTACGACTCCTCGTGGGCCCCGGTCGCCGAGGCGTGGAGCGCTTACGCCCAGGGTGACCCGCAGCCGCTCATCGACGGTGCCGCCGCGGACCTCACCGACACGGCCGGCAACATCGCGTCGGAGAACGGCAACGCGGTCTACACGGCCGTCGAGTGCGCCGACGCGCCCTGGCCGACCAGCTGGAAGAAGTGGGACCGGGACAACTCCCGCCTGCACGAGCAGTACCCGTTCATGACCTGGGCCAACGCCTGGATGAACCTGCCCTGCGCCACGTGGTCCACGCCGCGCGAGCGGGCGACCCAGGTGAAGACCGGCAAGGGTCTGCCGCCGGTGCTCATCGTCCAGTCCGAGCGTGACGCCGCGACGCCGTACGCCGGCGCCGTCGAGCTGCACAAGCGGTTCAAGGGTTCGCGTCTGATCACCGAGCGGAACGCCGGCTCGCACGGCGTCACCAACCTGGTGAACTCCTGCATCAACCCGAAGGTCGAGACGTACCTGCTCACCGGCAAGGTGGACAGCCAGGACGTGACGTGCGACCCGCACGCCACGCCCCAGCCGTAACACCCGCACATCATGAAGAGGGGCGGTCGCCGTACGGCGGCCGCCCCTCCGCGGTTCAGCGCGCGGCCAGCCAGGCGTCCTCCGCCGCGTAGTCGAAGAAGTCCACCCCGTACTTGACCAGACCGGGGAAGGCCTCCCGCCAGTCCCGCTCCGCCACCGTCGCGGCCAGGAACTCGATCGTGCCGGGCAGCGACTGGGCGTACCCCGTCACCGGCCGGTACCCCAGCTCCCGCTCCGCCGCCGACATGTCGCAGACCATCGGCCGCGGCGTGGTCCACGGGGTGTAGCCCACCATGTCCTTGCCCGGCGCCCCCTCGAACAGGACCGTCTCGCTGGTCACGCCCATCGCCGCGTCGACCGCCGCACCGATCTCGGCCACCGTCGGCGCCTCGGGGTCGGCCCCGTTGAGCACCCGGGTCCCCGGCCGCGCGGCGGCCAGCCGGACCAGCTCCGCCAGGTTGTCCACGTGCACCGGATGGAAGACGGACCGCCCGCCCTCCGCGAGGATCCGCACCGGGCGCCCGTCCAGGGCCCGCTTCACGAACCACAGCTCGCGCGGCCCCGGGCTGTACGGGCCGTGCACGGCCGCCGCCCGCAGCAGGGTGGTCGGCAGCGTCCCGGCCGCCGCGAGCAGCTCCCGCTCCAGCGCCACCTTCCGCGTGCTGTACGAGCCGTCGCCGGGCGCGACCGTCCCCAGCGTCTCCGGGATCGGCAGCGGATAGTCCGGGAAGCCGTCCGGCTCGTCCTGCGTGTCGAAGTTGCGGCCCCGCGCGTCCTGGTAGACCGCGGCGCTGGAGATCACCACCGCCGAACCGATCCGGTCCGCGAGCCCCGTCAGCTGCCGCCCGTGCCCCGCGTCGAAGGCCACCACGTCCACCAGGACGTCGGTGCCCTCCCCGAGCGCCGCCGCCAGCGCGCCCTCCTCGGTGCGGTCCACGACCGCCGACCGGACCTCCGCCGGCCACTTCTCGTCCCGGCCGCCGCGGCGCGAGCCGGCCGTCACCTCCCAGCCGTCCTCGACGAGCGCCCGCACGGCCGCCCGTCCGATCTGTCCCGTCGCTCCCAGCACGAACGCGTTTCCCTTGGTCATGCGGGGGACGCTACGGGCCGGGGGCCGCGCCGCCCAGGCCCTTTCGCCGTGCGCGGATCCGCTGTGGGCGTCCGTCCGACGGGAACTTCCCGGGCTCCTCGTCCGTGCGGCCGGCCGCCTTCACCGAGGAGCACGTGCTCGAGGACCCGGTAGAACACCGGCAACCCCCGTCGGACGCCGGACGAGCCCTCCGCGCACGCGTCAGGGCTGGGGCTTGGGGCGCGGACGTGGGCGCCGGACCGTCGGCTCGCCGCTGTCCGCGGCGGCCATCCCGATCGTGACCACGCCGAGAATCACCCAGCCGAACCAGAGCCAGCCGCTGCTGCCGAGCGCCACCGTGTACGCGGTGGTGAGCACCAGGGCGGCGGCGGTGACCGCCGCCATCGTCTTCGTGGGACCGGACATCATCGCTCAGCCCTCCTCGAAGCCATCGTGACTCCTGGGACGGGTCGGGCGCCAGCCCTGCGAAGGCGGCGAAACCGTGCTACTGCGAGGCACGTCCCTGGAGCGAGGCCAGGTACGCGTTGTACGCCTCCAGCTCCTTGTCGCCGTCCCGGTCCGCCGCCCGGTCCTTGCGTACCGCCTGCCGCTGCTCGGAGTGGTACCACTGGTAGACCAGCGCGATCAGCACCAGTACCGACGGGATCTCACTGAACGCCCAGGCGATGCCGCCCGCCGCGTTCTGGTCGGTCAGCGCGTCGATCCCCAGCGAGGCCGGCGGGTTCTTGTACACCTCGACCAGCGGCTCGGTCGCCATCATCATCGCGATGCCGAAGAACGCGTGGAACGGCATGCCCGCGAAGAGCTCCAGCATCCGCATCACATAGCCGGGCCGGTGCGGCCCCGGGTCGACGCCCATGATCGGCCAGAAGAAGACCAGGCCCACCATGAGGAAGTGGACCATCATCCCGACGTGGCCCGCCTTGGAGCTCATCAGCGTGTCGAACAGCGACGTGAAGTACAGCCCGTACAGGCTCGCGATGAACATCGAGATCGTGAACGCCGGGTGCGTGATGATCCGCATGTACCGGCTGTGCAGCAGCTTCAGGAGCAGCTCGCGCGGGCCGATCGAGCCCCGGCCCGCCACCGGCAGCGCCCGCAGCGCCAGCGTCACCGGCGCGCCGAGCAGCAGCAGGATCGGCGACAGCATGGAGATCACCATGTGCTGGACCATGTGCACGCTGAACATGACCATGCCGTAGTCGTTCAGCTTGGTGCACATCACCAGGGCGATGCTCAGCACGCCCACCGCGAAGAACACCGTCCGGCTCACCGGCCACGCGTCCCCGCGCTTGCGCAGCCGCGCCACGCCCCAGCCGTACAGGCCGAGGCCGGCGACGCAGCCGATCAGGAAGAACAGGTCGGGAGAGAACTCCAGGGCCCGCCCCAGCGTGAACGGCGGCAGATCCATGGTCATGCCGTGCCCGCTGTGATCCATGTGTCTACTCCTGGAGCCCGATTCGCGCTTGTTGTCCGCACCAGACTAGAACCGCCCCCGGCCGCGACTGCGACCGGGGGCGGTTCCTGGCGTGGCCAGGGGCTCAGAGCACGGTCTCGGCCTCGGCGTAGCGGTCCGCGGGGACCGTCTTCAGCGTCTCGACGGCCTCGGCGAGCGGCACCAGCTCGATGTCCGTGCCGCGCAGCGCCGTCAGCATGCCGAAGTCGCCGCGGTGCGCCGCCTCCACCGCGTGCCAGCCGAAGCGGGTCGCGAGGACGCGGTCGTACGCGGTCGGGGTGCCGCCGCGCTGGACGTGGCCGAGGATGACCGGGCGGGCCTCCTTGCCGAGGCGCCGCTCCAGCTCCGCGGAGAGCTGGTTGGCCACGCCGGTGAAGCGCTCGTGGCCGTAGATGTCGGTGCCGGCGGTCTTGAAGTCCATCGAGCCCTCGCGGGGCTTCGCGCCCTCGGCGACCACGACGATCGCGAAGCGCTTGCCGTCCTCGAAGCGGGCGCCGACCCGGGCGGTCAGCTCGTCGATGTCGAAGGGACGCTCGGGCACGACGATCGCGTGCGCGCCGGCCGCCATGCCGGAGTGCAGGGCGATCCAGCCGGTGTGGCGGCCCATGACCTCGACGATCAGCACGCGCTGGTGCGACTCGGCGGTGGTCTTCAGACGGTCGAGGGCCTCGGTCGCCACGGTGACGGCGGTGTCGAAGCCGAAGGTGACATCGGTCGAGGCGATGTCGTTGTCGATGGTCTTGGGCACGCCGACGATCGGCAGCCCGGCCTCGGAGAGGAGGTGCGCGGCCTTCAGCGTGCCCTCGCCGCCGATCGGGATGATCGCGTCGATGCCGAGGTCCGCGACATGGCCCTTGGCGCGTTCGACGCCGTCGACCAAGTGCGCGGGCTGCACCCGCGAGGAACCCAGCATGGTCCCGCCGCGGGCGAGTATGCCGGCCACCGAGTCGAGGTCCAGCTTGCGGTAGTCGCACTCCAGGAGGCCCTTCCACCCGTCGTGGAAGCCGATGACCTCGTCACCGTGGTCGACGACGGCGCGGTGCACGACGGACCGGATGACGGCGTTCAGACCGGGGCAGTCTCCGCCGGAGGTGAGCACACCAATGCGCATAGCCCAAAAACCTTTGCAACGTGGGCAGACTCCCGGACCACGTCGTCCGGCTGGATCCCCGCCACCCTATCGGTGCAGGGTGGCGGGGCCGAACCGGATGTCCGCACAGTGGACAACGTACTTTCGTACGAGAGTCGTACGGACCGGGGCGTTACGGACCGTCAGGCGGGCTGCGAGGCCGCCGCGATGCGCTCGGAGCGCAGCGCCTCGTACCAGCGGTCGTCCGTCGGCGGCAGCGCGTTCACGTCCAGCGCCAGCTTCAGCATCAGATCCGCGATCTGCGGGTTCCGCGCCATCACGGGGCCGTGCATGTAGGTGCCGAAGACGGTGTCGTTGTACGCGCCCTCGGTGCCGTCGCCGGTGCCGTTGCCGTTGCCGAACACGGTCCGGGCGAACGGGCGGGCGGTCGGGCCGAGGTGGGTGACGCCCTGGTGGTTCTCGAACCCGGTGAGCTGGGGCAGGCCCAGGTGCGGGTCGATGTCCCCGAGCACGTCGCCGACGCACCGGGCGCCCTCGCCGCGGACCGTCGTCACGTCGAGCAGGCCGAGACCGGCCTGCCGCTCGCCGACGTCGTTGACGAACTCGTGGCCCAGGATCTGGTAGCCGGCGCAGACCGAGAAGATGATCGCGCCGTTGGACGCCGCCCGGCTCAGACCGCCGTCGCGGAGCAGCCGCTCGGCCGCGAGCCGCTGCGGCCGGTCCTCGCCGCCGCCGATGAGGTAGATGTCGCCGGAGGTCGGGACCGGCTGGTCGCTGCGCACGTCGACGCGCTCGACGCTGAGGCCGCGCTGGCGGGCGCGGCGCTCGACGACGAGGACGTTGCCCTGGTCGCCGTAGGTGCTGAGCAGGTCCGGGTAGACCCAGACCAGACGCAGGCTGCTGTCAGTCATGCTGCATGTCCTTCTGCGGGGTCGAGTCGGGTCAGTTGCCGACACGGCGGCGGACGTCCTGGAACGCGGTGTAGTTGCCGATCAGCTCGATCTGGCCGGGCGGCGCCACCGTCACGGCCTCGTCGATCGTCTCGCACACGCGGAAGTCCACGCCCGCGACCTCCAGGCGGACCGCGAGGTCCAGCTTGCGGTCGCCGATCACCATGATCGGGTGGCCGGCCAGGCGGCCGTAGTCCACGTCCCACAGCCAGGAGGTGTCCGTGCCGTCGGCGCCGCGGGCGTTGACGGCGAGGATCACCGGGGTCGGCGGCGGGTCGATCAGGGAGAAGGTCTCGAGCCAGCCGGCCGGGTTCTTGGCCAGCAGGAGACGCAGCTCACGGCCCTGGAAGGACACCACGTCGTAGCGGCCGGCGACGGCCTGCACCTGGTACATGCGCTCCAGGGCGACCTGCGGCGGCACCCCGAAGACCGCGGCGACCGCGGCGGAGGTGGCGGCGTTGGCCTTGTTGGCGCGGCCGGGCAGCTGGAGGTGGATCGGCCAGGCCGAACCGTGCGGGTCGAGCACGTGGTCGCCGCTGAGCGCCCAGCTCGGCGCGGGGCGGCGGAAGCCGCACTCGCCGCAGAACCAGTCGTCGCCGGGGCGCTGCATCACACCGCCGCAGGCGGGGCAGGACCAGGCGTCGTCCTTCCACTCCTGGCCCGCGGCCACCCAGACCACGTTGGGGGAGGAGGAGGCGGCCCAGACGATCAGCGGGTCGTCCGCGTTGGCGATGACGACGGCCTTGGTGCCGTTGAGGCCCTCGCGCCACTTCTCGGCCAGCATGCGGGTCTCCGCGGCGCGGTCGAGCTGGTCGCGGGAGAGGTTGAGCAGGGCGATCGCCTTCGGGGTGGTGTCCCGTGCGACGCCCGCCAGGTACTTCTCGTCGACCTCGATGACGCCGTACTTGGCGTCCGAGCCGCCGGCCAGGGCCGAGGTGATGCCCGCGGGCATGTTGGCGCCCAGGGCGTTGGACACGACCGGGCCGGCGGCGCGCAGCGCCTCGGCGATCAGTCGCGTCGTGGTGGTCTTTCCGTTGGTCGCCGACACGAGGACGACGTCCAGGTGCTGCGCGAGCCGCCCCAGCAGATCCGGGTCCAGCTTGAGCGCGACCCGGCCGCCGATCACCGATCCGCTGCCGCGTCCCGCTGCCCGCGACACCGCGGCGGCGGCCTTGCCCGCCGTCACCGCCAGCTTCGCGCGCGGCGACAGCGGCTCCGAGTTGCTGCCTGACATCGTCCTTGTTCCTCCTTGCGTCGGTCCGGCCTCAGCCTATCGAGATCCGGCCAGCAGCCCGAACCGCGGCTCCGTGGCGCGGGTGGCTGCCCCCTGAACGTACCCTTGCGCCCATGCGAAACCGCTTGATCCCCGGCAGTTCCGGCCACGTCCGAGCGATGACCCTGCTCGGCGACCCGGTGCTGCACGCGCCCTGCGCACCCGTCACCGACTTCGGCCCGGAGCTCTCCCGGCTGGTCGAGGACATGTTCGCGACCATGTACGCGGCGAACGGCGTGGGCCTCGCCGCCAACCAGGTCGGCGTGGGGCTGCGGGTCTTCGTCTACGACTGCCCCGACGACGAGGACGTCCGGCACCTGGGCCATCTGGTCAACCCGCGCCTGGTCGAGGCCGACGGCGACGTGATCCGCGGCCCCGAGGGCTGTCTGTCCCTGCCGGGCCTGGAGGCGCCGACGCCCCGCTTCGACCGTGCGGTGGTCGAGGGCGTCCGGGTGGACGGCACCCCGGTCAGGGTCGAGGGTACGGGTTTCTTCGCCCGCTGCCTCCAGCACGAGGCGGACCACCTGGAGGGCGGCGTGTACGCGGACCACGTGACCGGGTGGCGGCGGGGCAGGCTGCTCCGCCGGATCCGGAAGGAGCCGTGGGGGAGCGGGGCGGCGGCGCTGTAGCCGGGGGCGCCGGGTCCCCGGGGTCCTCGGGGTGCGGTGGCTCAGAACCCGGGCCCGTCCGGGCGGTCGCCGGCGGCGGCCAGCCGGCCCCACAGCAGGTCCGCCAGGCTGCTCACCAACTCGGCCCGGGAGCACGGGCGTTCCCCGAGCCACCAGTCGCCGGCGGCGTGCATCATGCCGACGATGCCGTGGCCCCAGATGCGGGCCTGGGCCTCGCCGCCGGGGCCGAGGTCGACCCGCTCGGCGATGACCTGGCCCAGCTCCTCGCCCATGCGCCGCAGCAGCGGCGCCGAGTGCCGGCCCACGTCGAAGCCCTGCTCGGCCTGCTGGGACTCCTCGGCGGGGTGCATGAGGAAGCGGTAGACCTGGGGCATCGCCTCGATGGAGGCGAGGTACGTGTCCAGGGTGGACTCGACGCGGCGGCGCCGGTCGGCGGGCGCGTCCAGCGCGGCGCGGAGCGCCGAGAGCAGGGCGTCGGTGTGCCGGGTGGCGAGGGCGCGGTAGAGGCCGCCCTTGTCGCCGAAGTGCCGGTAGAGGATCGGTTTGGTGATCCCGGCCTCGGCGGCGATCGCGTTCATGGAGGCCTTGGGGCCGTCCCGGAGCACCACGCGGTCCGCCGCCTCCAGCAGTTCTCGCCGCCGTTGGTCGGCCGGCTTCTGCTGGTCGGTGGTGGTCCGATGTGTGGTGTCCATAAGCGTGGCTCCCCGCCCGTGCGAATTCCTGAGGCTGTCGCAACGTAACACCCGGACGGCACTCGGTGCCGATCGGGCGGAGTCGCCCCGGTGCCGCCTTGTTGCTGCCTTCTTGCTGGTTGACAGCCTCTACCCGTCGGTAACAGACTGGTGTTACCGCAAGTAACATACCGCTGGGAGGGTCCATGGCCGAGTTCACGCTCGAACTCAACGACGACCAGAAGCAGGTGCGCGACTGGCTGCACGGCTTCGCCGCCGACGTGATGCGCCCGGCGGCCGCCGAATGGGACGAGCGTGAGGAGACGCCCTGGCCGATCATCCAGGAAGCGGCCAAGATAGGCATCTATTCGCTCGACTTCTACGCCCAGCAGTTCTTCGACCCCACCGGTCTCGGCATCCCGATGGCCATGGAGGAGCTCTTCTGGGGCGACGCCGGCATCGCGCTCTCCATCGTCGGCACCGGTCTCGCCGCCGTCGGGGTGATGGCCAACGGTACCGAGGAGCAGATCGGCACCTGGATCCCGCAGATGTACGGCGACGCCTCCGACGTGAAGGTCGCCGCCTTCTGCTCCTCCGAGCCCGACGCCGGCTCCGACGTGGCCTCCCTGCGCACCCGCGCCGTCTACGACGAGGCCAAGGACGAGTGGGTGATCAACGGCACCAAGACCTGGGCGACCAACGGCGGCATCGCCAACGTCCACGTCGTCGTCGCCGCCGTCGACCCCGGGCTCGGCTCCAAGGGGCACGCCTCGTTCATCGTGCCCCCGAACACCCCCGGCCTCTCCCAGGGCCAGAAGTTCCAGAAGCACGGCATCCGCGCCTCGCACACCGCCGAGGTCGTCCTGGAGGACGTCCGGGTCCCCGGCAGCTGCCTGCTGGGCGGCAAGGACAAGCTGGACGAGCGCCTCGCCCGCGCCCGGGAGAAGGCGAAGGCGGGCGGCGGCGAGAGGGTGAAGAACGCCGCCATGGCCACCTTCGAGGCCTCCCGCCCCGCCGTGGGCGCCATGGCCGTCGGCACCGCCCGCGCCGCGTACGAGGTCGCCCTCGACTACGCGAAGACCCGCGAGCAGTTCGGCCGCCCCATCATCGACAACCAGGGCGTCGCCTTCCAGCTCGCCGACATGCGCACCCAGATCGACGCGGCCCGCCTGCTCGTCTGGCGTGCCTCCTGGATGGCGACGGCGGGCAAGCCCTTCACCTCCGCCGAGGGCTCGATGTCCAAGCTGTACGCGAGCGAGGTCGCCAAGAAGGTCACCGCCCAGGCCATCCAGATCCTCGGCGGCAACGGCTACACCCGCGAGTACCCGGTCGAGCGCATGCACCGCGACGCCGCCATCTACACGATCTTCGAGGGCACCAGCGAGATCCAGCGCCTGGTCATCGCCCGCACGCTGTCGGGGATGCCGATCCGCTGACGCGTGGCGGGTGGCGTGCGGCGCGTGACGCGTGACGTGCGACGCGTGACGTGCGGCCCCGACCCGGATCGCGGGTGGGGCCGCACGCCGCCGTGACCGTTCGCGCGGGACGGCGACCTACAGGGTCTCCATCCCGGTGGAGATCAGGTACGGGTAGGACGAGGAACAGTCCGCCTCGCTGTCGTCGCCCGTGCCCGCCGCTCGCCACGGGCCGACGTAGATGACGTCGTACCCCGCGCCCCAGCCGTCGGAGCACCGCGCCAGCGAGCGGTAGTAGCCCGTGCCGCCGTAGCAGTAGACGATCGTCCAGCCGGGGATCTCGTAGCGATCGATGCCGCCGCAGTCGGACGGTGCGGCGGAGGCCGTCGGCGCGGTGGTGACCGCGGCGGCGGTCAGGGCCAGGACGCTCGCTCCTGTGGCCAGTAGTCGCTTGATGGAACGCTTCACGGCACCCTCCCTGATTGATTTTTCAAGGAGGGTAGGGCGCGGCCGCGCGGCGGGGACAGCTGATATGCGGTCAGGCGCCGGGTGAATCAGGCCAGCCGAGGGCGTCGCCCGCCCGGCCGTCACACCACGCAGAACTCGTTCCCCTCCGGGTCCCGGAGCACCACCGCGTAGTAGTCCATGCCGTCCGGCTCGTCCATCGTGTACAGGACCGAGGCGCCCAGCGCGGTCAGCCGGGTGACCTCGGAGTCCACGCGGTCGCGGCGTTCGAGGAGCGGGACCGTGCGGCCGCCGCCGACCTTGAGGTCCAGGTGGAGGCGGTTCTTGGTGGTCTTCGGCTCCGGGACCGCCTGGAACCAGACGCGCGGGCCGAGGCCCTTGGGGTCCACGATCGACTCGGGCAGCTCGCCCGCGCCGTCCGCCAGCTCGTCCTCCGGGACGCCGAGCGCCCTCCAGTACTCCTGCCAGCTCGCGTGGCCCTCCGGCGGTGGCTCCGGCACGTAACGCAGGGCCTCCGCCCAGAACAGCACCAGCCGCCGGGGGTCGGCGCAGTCGATCGTGAGTTGCAGCGTCATCTCGGTCGCAGTCATGCCGGCAGCCTTCCAGACACCACTGACAACGCCCCTCGCAGAGGCTGCCGTACGCCCTCCCGGTACGGCAGAATCGAACGAACCGGCGAACAGCACGGCACGTCAGACGGAACGTCAGGCGGCACGTCACGGGGGGAACACGATGGCGACGACCACCACCGCACCGGAGATTCCCGAGCTCACGGGAGTCCCGCTGCTCGGCTCACTGCTCGACCTCAAGAACGACTCGCTCGGCACCTTCCTCAAGGCCCGCGCCGACCACGGCGACGTCGTCCGGATCACCGCGGGACCACCCGGCGCCCGGGCCACCGTCCACTGCGTCTTCTCCGCCGAGGGCGCCCAGCGCGTCCTCGCCACCGACGCCGCCAACTACCGCAAGGACAACGCCTTCTACCAGGAGATCCGCGAGTCCTTCGGCAACGGCCTGCTCACCAGCCAGGACACCGACTACCTGCGCCAGCGCCGGCTCGTCCAGCCGCTCTTCACCCGGCGCAGCGTCGACGGCTACGCCTCCGCCGTCGCCATCGAGGTCAGCCGGCTCACCGAGGGCTGGCGCGCCGCGGGCCACGACACCGTGGACGTCGTCCACGAGATGACCGGACTCGCCCTGCGGGCCGTCGCCCGCATCCTGTTCGGCACCGACGTCGAGGCCGCCGTCGGCATCGTGGAGCGCTGCTTCCCCGTGCTCGGGGCGTACGTCTCGCGGCGCGGCTACTCGCCCCGCAAGCTGCCGCGCTCCTGGCCCACGCCCGGCAACCGGCGTGCCGCCGCGGCCCACGAGGAGCTGTACGCCGTCTGCGACCGCATCATCGCCGAGCGGCGGGCGGCCGGCACCGACGGCGCCGGGGAGGACCTGCTGAGCCGGCTCGTCGAGGCGAGCAGCGACGAGGACGGCGGCTTCGACGCCACCGAACTGCGCGAACAGGTCCTGGTGTTCCTGCTCGCCGGGCACGAGACCACCGCCACCTCGCTCGGCTTCGCCCTCCATCTGCTCGCCCGCCACCCCAAGGAGCAGCGGCGGGCCCACGAGGAGATCGACCGGGTGCTCGCCGGGCGCACCCCGGGCGCCGCCGACCTCGACGCCCTGCCGTACCTCACCAGCGTCCTGAAGGAGACCATGCGGCTCTTCCCGGCCGCACCGGCGATCGGACGGCGGGCCGTCGAGGACGCCGAGATCGGCGGCTACGCGATCCCCGCCGGAGCCGACGTGATCGTCTCCCCCTGGGTCACCCACCGCCATCCGGACTACTGGGAGGACCCGGAGCGCTTCGACCCCGAGCGCTTCACCCCCGAGCGGGAGGCCGAGCGGCCCCGCTACGCGTGGTTCCCCTTCGGCGGCGGCCCGCGCGCCTGCATCGGGCAGCACTTCTCGATGCTGGAGTCCGTGATCGCCCTGGCGATGATCCTCCGGGACCACGAGCTGGAGGCGATCGACACCCAGGTGCCGCTCGACTCCGCGATCACCCTCCAGGCCCTCGGCCCGGCCCGCTGCCGCCTGAAGCCCCGCACGCCGGGTCAGGGTGACCAGGAGGCCGCGGGCGGCGCGCGCGAGAGCGTCTAGGGGGCGCCCAGGGGGCGTCCACGGGCCGGAGGGGTTCCACGCCCGCCTACGGGCGGGTCGCCACCAGCACCGTGGCGTACAGCTCCTCGTCCTCCAGGATCCGGGCCGACAGGCCGTGCGCGGTGACCGCCGCCACGGCCCGGTCGGCCTGGCGCTCGCTGGTCTCCACCAGCAGGTGACCGCCCGGGGCCAGCCACCCGGCCGCCCCGGCCGCGACCCGGCGCAGCACGTCCAGGCCGTCCGCGCCGCCGTCCAGCGCCACGAGCGGCTCGTGGTCGCGGGCCTCGGACGGCAGCAGGGCCACGTCCTCGCTCGGCACGTACGGCACGTTGGCGACGAGGACCTCGATCCGGCCGAACAGCGCCTCGGGCAGCGGCTCGAAGAGGTCGCCCTCGTACACCCGGCCGCCGCGCGGCTCCACGTTCCGCCGGGCACAGCGCACCGCCGCCGGCTCGATGTCCGAGGCGTACACCTCGGCGCCCGGCACGGAGGCGAGCAGCACCGCTCCCGCCGCGCCCGAGCCGCAGCACAGGTCGACGCAGACGGCGCCCGGCCGGGCCAGCCGCACGGCCTGCCCGACGAGGAACTCCGTACGCCGGCGCGGCACGAACACACCCGGGTCGACCTCGATCCGCAGCCCCCCGAACCCGGCCCAGCCCACCACGTGCTCCAGCGGCAGGCCCGCGGCCCGCCGCTCGACCATCGCGTCGAGCTCGGCCGGACCGGCCGCGGCCGCGGTCAGCAGCTCCGCCTCCTCCTCGGCGAAGACACAGCCCGCGGCCCGCAGCCGCTCCACCACACCGGCCTCAGACAAGCTGGGCCTCGATCGCCGCGACGATCTCCGGGGCGTCCGGCTCGGTGCGCGGGCGGAAGCGGGTGACCGCGCCGTCGCGGCCGATCAGGAACTTCTCGAAGTTCCACTGCACGTCCCCGGCCTCGCCCTCGGCGTCCGCGACCTTGGTCAGCTCCGCGTACAGCGGGTGCCGCCCGGCGCCGTTGACCTCGGTCTTCTCCAGCAGCGGGAAGGTCACGCCGTACGTCGCCGAGCAGAAGGTCCCGATCTCCTCGGCGCTGCCCGGCTCCTGGCCCGCGAACTGGTTGCAGGGCACACCGACCACGGTGAAGCCGCGGTCCCCGTACTCCTTCTGGAGGCGCTCCAGGCCGGCGTACTGCGGGGTCAGACCGCACTGGGAGGCCACGTTGACGACCAGGACGGCCCGGTCGCGGTAGTCGGCCAGGGAGAGCGGGTCCCCGGCGAGGGTCTTCAGCGGAATCTCGTACAGGCTCATGGACAGCTCCAAGGGTGAATGAGGTTTGATCTCAGCATGGGAGACGAACCACTGGCAATCGAGATCGATTCCGGCGAAGGGGCCACGGCGCGGGGCCGGGTGCGGTGCCGCCTGTGCGGGCGCCCGCTGACCGGCGCCGGGTCCCGCCGCACCGGACTCGGCCCGGCCTGCGACGCCAAGCTGCACCCGCCCGGCCCGGACATCCGCACCCGCCGCCACGAGGTCGAGCAGGACACCCTGCCCGGCGTCTGAGGGGCCGCCCGGAGCCCCCGGAGCCCCTGGAGCCGCTAGAGCTTGCGGAACAGGCCCTCCTGCACCACCGACACGAGCAGCCGGCCCTCGCGGTCGTAGATCCGGCCGCGGGCCAGCCCCCGCCCGCCGTGCGCGATCGGCGACTCCTGGTCGTACAGGAACCACTCGTCGGCCCGGAACGGGCGGTGGAACCACATCGCGTGGTCGAGCGAGGCCATGTCGAAGCCGCGGGGCCCCCACAGCGGCTCGACCGGGATGCGTACCGCGTCGAGCAGCGTCATGTCCGAGGCGTAGGTCAGCGCGCAGGTGTGCACCAGCGGGTCGTCGCCCAGCGGTCCCACCGCCCGCATCCACACCGCGCTGCGCGGATCGGCGCCCCGGACCTCCTCCTTCGACCAGCGCAGCCGGTCCACGTAGCGGATGTCGAAGGGCTGGCGGCGGGCCATCCGCTCCAGCGCCTCCGGCAGCGCCCCCAGGTGGTCGCGGATCTCGTCCGCGAGGTTCGGCAGGCTCTCCGGATCGCCCAGGTGCCGGGGCGGCAGCTGGTGCTCGAAGGCGGACTCCTCCGGCCGGTGGAAGGAGGCCGTCAGGTTGAAGATCGTCCGGCCGTCCTGGACGGCGGTGACCCGCCGGGTGGTGAAGGAGCGCCCGTCGCGCACCCGCTCCACCTGGTAGACGATCGGCACGCCCGGCCGGCCCGGCCGCAGGAAGTACGCGTGCAGCGAGTGCACCGGCCGCTCGCCGTCCGTGGTGCGCCCGGCCGCCACCAGGGCCTGGCCGGCGACCTGCCCGCCGAAGACCCGCTGCAGCGACTCCTGCGGGCTGCGGCCGCGGAAGATGTTCACCTCGATCTGCTCCAGGTCGAGCAGGTCCACGAGCCTCTCGGCGGGGTTGGTCACCTCATGCTCCTTCGGGAGTGGCTACAGCTGTCCGACCGAGGTCACCCGCACGACGGCCCGGCCCTCCTCGTCCGAGGCCGCCAGGTCCACCTCCGCGCTGATGCCCCAGTCATGGTCGCCGTTCGGGTCGGCGAAGGTCTGCCGGACGCGCCACAGACCGTGCGCCGCGTCCTCCTCGATGGCGAGCAGCTTCGGGCCGCGCGCGTCCGGTCCGGTGCCCAGGTCCTCGTACTCGTCCCAGTACCCGTCCATCGCCTCGCCCCACGCGTCGGCGTCCCAGCCGGACTCGCCGTCCAGCTCGCCCAGCGCGGCCACGTTGTCCAGCGCCGCCAGCTCCACCCGGCGGAACATCGCGTTGCGCACCAGGACCCGGAAGGCGCGGGCGTTCGCCGTGACCGGCTTGACCTGGTCGGCCTTCTCCTGCGCCTGCTCGGCGGTCTCGACGTCCGGGTTCGCCAGCTGCTCCCACTCGTCGAGGAGCGAGGAGTCCACCTGGCGCACCATCTCGCCGAGCCACTCGATCAGGTCCTGGAGGTCCTCGGTCTTCAGGTCGTCCGGGATCGTGTGGTCCAGCGCCTTGTACGCGCTCGCGAGGTAGCGCAGCACGATGCCCTCGGTCCGCGCCAGCTCGTACCAGGAGGTGAACTCGGTGAAGGTCAGCGCCCGTTCGTACATGTCACGGATGACGGACTTCGGCGAGACGGGGTGGTCGCCGACCCACGGGTGCGACTTCCGGTACACGTTGTACGCGTGCCAGAGCAGCTCCTCCAGCGGCTTCGGGTACGAGATGTCCTGGAGCCGCTCCATGCGCTCCTCGTACTCGACGCCGTCCGCCTTCATCTGCCCGACCGCCTCGCCGCGCGCCTTGTTCTGCATGGCGGCGAGGATCTGGCGCGGGTCGTCGAGGGTCGACTCGACCACCGAGACCATGTCCAGGGCGTACGAGGGGGACTCCGGGTCCAGCAGGTCGAACGCGGCCAGCGCGAAGGTGGACAGCGGCTGGTTCAGCGCGAAGTCCTGCTGGAGGTCGACCGTGAGCCGGATCGTGCGGCCCTCGGCGTCCGGGGTGGCCAGCTGCTCCACCACGCCGCCGTCGAGCAGCGAGCGGTAGATCGCGATGGCCCGGCGGATGTGCCGCAGCTGGTTCCGGCGCGGCTCGTGGTTGTCCTCCAGCAG
Organism: Streptomyces sp. NPDC093111; assembly: GCF_040683955.1. Lineage (NCBI taxonomy): Bacteria > Bacillati > Actinomycetota > Actinomycetes > Kitasatosporales > Streptomycetaceae > Streptomyces > Streptomyces sp. NPDC093111. The sequence goes on from NZ_JBFBNW010000006.1 coordinate 322,675, forward strand.
CTTGCGCATCGCGTCGAAGGCGTTGCCCGGCCGGGCGATCACGGACAGCAGCATGATGTTCGTGACCTTGAAGCGGGAGGTCAGCGGCTCCGGCTCGGCGCCGATCAGCTTCTCGAAGGTGGTGTCGCTCCAGGCGACGAAGCCCTCGGGGGCCTTCTTGCGGACCACCTTGCGGCGCTTCTTCGGGTCGTCGCCGGCCTTGGAGAGCGCCTTCTCGTTCTCGATGACGTGCTCGGGCGCCTGCGCGACCACGTAGCCCGCCGTGTCGAACCCGGCCCGGCCGGCCCGGCCCGCGATCTGGTGGAACTCCCGCGCGCGCAGCGTCCGCACCCGGGTGCCGTCGTACTTCGTCAGCGCCGTGAACAGCACCGTGCGGATGGGCACGTTGACGCCCACGCCGAGGGTGTCCGTCCCGCAGATCACCTTCAGCAGTCCGGCCTGCGCCAGCTTCTCGACCAGCCGCCGGTACTTGGGCAGCATGCCCGCGTGGTGCACGCCGATGCCGTGCCGCACGTAGCGGGAGAGGTTCTGGCCGAACTTGGTGGTGAAGCGGAAGTTGCCGATCAGCTCGGCGATCTTGTCCTTCTCCTCGCGCGAGCACATGTTGATGCTCATCAGCGACTGCGCGCGCTCCACCGCCTGCGCCTGGGTGAAGTGCACGATGTAGACGGGCGCCTGCCTGGTCTCCAGGAGCTCCGTGATCGTGTCGGTGATGGGGGTGAGCCGGTACTCGTACGACAGCGGCACGGGCCGGGTCGCCGAGCGGACCACCGAGGTCGGCCGCCCGGTCCGCCGGGTCAGGTCCTTCTCGAACATCGACACGTCGCCGAGGGTGGCCGACATCAGGATGAACTGGGCCTGCGGCAGTTCGAGGATCGGGATCTGCCAGGCCCAGCCGCGGTCCTGCTCGGCGTAGAAGTGGAACTCGTCCATCACGACCTGGCCGATGTCCGCGTCCTTGCCGTCGCGCAGCGCGATCGAGGCGAGCACCTCGGCCGTGCAGCAGATGACGGGGGCGTCGGCGTTCACGGAGGCGTCGCCGGTCAGCATGCCGACGTTCTCGGTGCCGAAGATCTTGCAGAGGTCGAAGAACTTCTCCGACACCAGCGCCTTGATCGGCGCCGTGTAGAACGTCACCTGGTCATTGGCCAGGGCCGTGAAGTGCGCCCCCGCCGCGACCAGCGACTTTCCCGAGCCGGTCGGTGTGGACAAGATCACGTTGGCCCCGGAGACCACCTCGATCAGCGCCTCCTCCTGAGCCGGGTAGAGCGTGATGCCCTGGCCCTCCGTCCATGAGGAGAAGGCCTCGAAAAGGGCATCGGGGTCGGCGGTCGGCGGCAGCTGATCGATAAGGGTCACGCCCCCATCTTGCCTGGATTCCGCCCGGATGAGGGAACCGGCCACCGGAAGGAAGATCACGGAGGATAGGCTGATCCGTCGACCGGTCGCGCGACCGGTCCTCCGACCGTGCGTCAACTGAGCGCCGGCGTACGAGGAAACGGGGCGGGTACGACCATGATGGGACCGGCGCACTCGCTGTCCGGAGCGGCGGCCTGGCTGGGTGTCGGGGCCGCCGCGGCGGCGTTCGACCACCCGATGCCGTGGCCCGTTCTCGTCGTCGGAGCGCTCATCTGCGCGGGCGCGGCCCTCGCCCCCGACCTGGACCACAAGTCGGCCACCATCTCGCGCGCCTTCGGACCCGTCTCCCGCGGCCTCTGCGAGATCGTCGACAAGCTCTCGTACGCCGTCTACAAGGCCACCCGCTCCACCGCCGACCCGCGCAGGTCCGGCGGCCACCGCACCCTCACCCACACCTGGCTGTGGGCGGTCCTGATAGGGGCCGGCTGCTCGGCGGCCGCGGTCACCGGCGGCCGCTGGGCGGTCCTGACGATCCTCTTCGTACACCTGGTCCTCGCGGTCGAGGGCCTGCTGTGGCGGGCCGCCCGGATGTCCAGCGACGTCCTGGTGTGGCTGCTCGGCGCCACCAGCGCCTGGATCCTCGCCGGGGTCCTCGACCAGCCCGGCAACGGGGCCGGCTGGCTGTTCACCGAGCCCGGCCAGGAGTACCTGTGGCTCGGCCTGCCGATCGTCCTCGGCGCCCTGGTCCACGACATCGGCGACGCCCTGACCGTCTCCGGCTGCCCGATCCTGTGGCCGATCCCGGTGGGCCGCAAGCGCTGGTACCCCATCGGCCCGCCGAAGGCGATGCGCTTCCGCGCGGGCAGCTGGGTCGAGCTGAAGGTCCTCATGCCGGTCTTCATGCTGCTCGGCGGCGTGGGCGGGGCCTCGGCCCTCGGCTTCCTGTAGCCGGTCCACAGGGCACCTGCGCGGACGTACGCGGACCTGCGCGGATGTACGCGGACGTACGCGGAAGGGGCCGCCCCGGTTCGACCGGGGCGGCCCCTTCCGCGTGGCCTCGGCGAGACCGCTCGGCTACCCGTGCCAGGAGCGCCACAGGGCCGCGTACGCCCCGTCCGCCGCCACCAGCTCCTCGTGGCTGCCCAGCTCGCTGATCCGGCCGCCCTCGACCACCGCGATCAGGTCGGCGTCGTGCGCCGTGTGCAGCCGGTGCGCGATGGCGACGACCGTCCGGCCGTCCAGGACCTTGGCCAGCGAGCGCTCCAGATGGCGGGCCGCCCGCGGGTCGAGCAGCGAGGTCGCCTCGTCCAGGACCAGCGTGTGCGGGTCGGCGAGGACGAGCCGGGCGAGCGCGACCTGCTGGGCCTGGGCCGGGGTGAGCGCCAGACCGCCCGAGCCGACCTCGGTGTCGAGGCCCGCGTCGAGGGCCTTCGCCCAGCCGTCCGCGTCCACCGCGCCCAGCGCGTCCCACAGCTCGGGGTCCCCGGCGCCCGCCCGCGCGAGCAGCAGGTTGTCCCGGAGCGAGCCGACGAAGACGTGGTGCTCCTGATTGACCAGGGCCACGTGCTCGCGGACCCGCTCGGCGGGCATCCGGGCCAGCTCGGCCGAGCCGAGCGTGACCGAACCGGCCCGCGGGGCGTAGATGCCGGCGAGCAGCCGCCCGAGCGTCGACTTGCCGGCCCCCGACGGTCCGACCAGGGCGAGCCGGGTGCCCGGCGCGACGTCCATCGACACCTTGTGCAGCACGTCCACGCCCTCGCGGTACCCGAAGCGCACCTCGTCGGCGCGGACCGCCCGCCCCTCGGGGCGCAGCGAACCGTCGCCCGCCTCGGGCTCGATCTCCCGGACGCCCACGAGCCGGCCCAGCGACACCTGGGCGACCTGGAGCTCGTCGTACCAGCGCAGGATGATCCCGATCGGGTCGACCAGCATCTGGGCGAGCAGCGCCCCGGTGGTCAGCTGGCCCACGTCCATCCAGCCCTGGAGGACGAACACCCCGCCGATCAGCAGCACGGAGGCGATCACCACGGTGTGCGTCAGGTCGACGACCGGGAAGAGCACCGAGCGCAGGTACAGCGTGTACCGCTCCCAACGGGTCCATTCGCCGATCCGCCGGTCCGACAGCTCGATCCGGCGCCCGCCGAGCCGGTGCGCCTCGACCGTGCGGCCCGCGTCCACGGTCTCCGCGAGCGCGGCGGCCACCGCCGCGTACCCGGCGGCCTCCGAGCGGTACGCCGAGGGGGCCCGGCGGAAGTACCAGCGGCAGCCCACGATCAGCAGCGGCGCCGCGCACACCAGCGCGAGCGCCAGCGGCGGGGCGGTCACCGCGAGGCCGCCGACCAGCAGGCCCGTCCACACCACGCCGACGACGAGCTGCGGCACCGCCTCCCGCATCGCGTTGGCGAGCCGGTCGATGTCGGTGGTGATCCGGGAGAGCAGGTCGCCCGTCCCGGCCCGCTCCAGGACGCCCGGCGGGAGGGCGACCGAGCGCACCAGGAAGTCCTCGCGCAGATCGGCCAGCATCTCCTCGCCGAGCATCGCCCCGCGCAGCCGCACCAGCCGGGTGAACACCGTCTGGATCAGCAGGGCGACGGCGAACAGGGCCGCCGTACGCTCCAGATGCAGCTCACGGGCCCCGTCCGTCAGCCGCTCGACGACCGAGCCGAGCAGATAGGGGCCGGCCATCGAGGCGAGCACCGCGACGGTGTTCACCCCGACGAGCAGGGCGAACGCCCCACGATGACGGCGCAGCAGGTCCCGCACGTACGCCCGCACCGTCGCTCCGCCGCCCACCGGCAGCGTCGTCGCCGACTGGGGTGCCGCCGGGTCGTACTCCGGTGGCGCCAGGCCGATCATGCCGACTCTCCTTCCAGCTCTTCTTCCAGCACGTCGTCCAGCTCCGCGAGCCGGTCCCGCCCGTCCGCACGGGCGGGCCCGGCGAGTTCGGCGGGTTCTTCGTCGGGCGAGCGCGTGACGACGGCCCGGTAGCGGGGCTCGTCCGCGAGCAGCTCCCGGTGGGTGCCGACCGCGACCGCCGCGCCCTCGTGGACCAGGACCACCCGGTCGGCGAGGTCGAGCAGCAGCGGCGAGGAGGCCAGCACCACCGTCGTGCGGCCCGCGCGCAGCCCCTTGATCCCGGCCGCCACCCGGGACTCGGTGTGCGAGTCCACCGCCGAGGTCGGCTCGTCCAGGACCAGCACCTCCGGGTCGGTGACCAGGGAGCGGGCCAGGGCGAGCCGCTGGCGCTGGCCGCCGGACAGCGACCGGCCGCGCTCGGTGATCCGGGTGCGCATCGGGTCGCCCCCGGTGTCGACGGAGGCCTGGGCGAGGGCGTCGAGGACGTCCCCGCACTGGGCCGCGTCCAGCGCCGCCCGCGCCGCGACCGCCCCGGAGGACGGCACGTCGAGCAGCTCCCGCAGGGTGCCCGAGAGCAGCACCGGGTCCTTGTCCTGGACCAGGACGGCCGTCCGGGCGGCGTCGAGCGTCAGCTCGTCGAGCGCGACGCCGCCGAGCAGCACCGAGGCGTGGTCCTCGCCCGGCTCCGGCGGGTGCCCGCCGAGCCGGTCCGCGAGCCGTCCGGCCACGTCCGGGTCGCCGCACACCACGGCGGTGAACCGGCCGGACGGGGCCAGCACTCCGGTGACCGGGTCGTACAGATCGCCCGCGGGCAGCTCCCGGCCGGGACCGGTGGCGGCGGCCTCGGGGCGGACCGTCGTCGTGCGCGCCAGGGCCAGCACCCGGGCAGCCCGCTTGGCGGAGGGACGCGAGAAGGAGTACGCCATGGCGATCTCCTCGAAGTTGCGCAAGGGGTGGTGGGTGAGCGCCACCGCGCCGTACACGGTGACCAGTTCGCCCACCGAGATGCGCCCGTCGAGCGCCAGCCGCGCGCCGTACACCACGACGACGAGCAGCAGCAGTCCCGGCAGCAGCACCTGGACGGCCGCGATCAGCGCCCACATCCGGGCGCTGTGCACGGCGGCCTCGCGCACCTCCTGGGAGGCGGCCCGGTAGCGGCCCAGGAACAGCTCCTCGCCGCCGATGCCGCGCAGCACCCGCAGGCCGGCGACGGTGTCGGAGGCCAGCTCGGTGGCCCGGCCCGCCTTCTCGCGCTGCGCGTCCGCCCGGCGGGTGGCGCGGGGGAGCAGCGGCAGCGCGGCGAGCGCGAGGACGGGGACGCCCAGGGCCACGACCACGCCGAGGTCGGGCTGGTAGAGCACGAGCCCGACGCAGACCACGACCAGCGAGACGGCGGCGGCCGCGAAGCGGGAGGCGGCCTCGACGAACCAGCCGATCTTCTCGACGTCCGAGGTCGACACGGCCACCACCTCGCCGGCCGCGACCCGCCGGGTCAGCACGGCACCGAGCTCGGCGGTCTTGCGGGAGAGCAGCTGCTGGACGCGGGCGGCGGCGGTGATCCAGTTGGTGACGGCGACCCGGTGGGCCATCGTGTCCCCGGCCGCGATCGCCACCCCGAGCAGGACCAGCAGTCCCACGCCCAGCGCCAGGCCGCCGCCGTCGCGGTCCACGACCGCCTGTACGGCGATGCCCACGCCGATCGGCAGACCGGCGATGCCGAGCTGGAACAGCAGGCCCCACAGCAGGCACTTCACCTGCCCGCCGAGCTGTCTGCGGCCAAGCCAGAGGAGGAACCTGCCGCCTGAGCGGATGTCCGGGACCCCTGGGTCGGCGTACGGTAGATCGCGAATCTGCATGATGTCCCAGGGCTTTCGACCGGTCCGTCGGACCGGTCCGGTGAGGTCTCGAACCGATCCAGCCTCGCCCGGGCGGGCCGCTTCGGGCAATCGATTTTCTGGCAACCGGGCACAGTTCCGGCCAAGCCGGACCCACGCCCTCTGGACCCCGTCCGGAAGCGCACGCTTCACTCACGACCCATGAGACAACGGAAGATCATGAGCATGATCGGCGGCCTCACCCTGGCCGCCGGACTGCTGCTCGCCGCCCCCGCGGCGCACGCGGACGAGGCCCCGACCCCGCCGGCCGAGTTCACCACCGACTGGCACGACCCGCTCACCGCCGCGCCGCCGGTCGCCACGCCCGGCACCCGCAACTGCGAAGTGACCCTCGCCGCCGCCCAGTTCCGCGACTTCACCCCGTACCAGGGGAGCTACACCCCGCCCGAGGAGTGCGGCACCCGCTGGAACAAGGTGGTCCTGCGTCTCGAAGGCAAGGTGAAGGGGCGCCAGTACGACCGGCTCGGACACCTCTCCGTCGGCGGCGTCGAGATCCTCCGCACCTCCACCCCCGAGCCCTCGCCCGACGGCATCACCTGGGCGGTCGAGAAGGACGTCACCCGCTACCGCGACACCCTCAGCCGGCCCCAGCCCGTCGAGATGCTCATCGGCAACGTCGTCGACGACACGTACACCGGCGTCATCGACGTCCGCGTCACGCTCACCTTCCACACCGCGCGGGGCGAGGCGAAGCCCGCCGCCGGCACCCCCGACCGCGTCCTGCCGCTCACCGGCGGCACGCTCACCACCCCGCGCAACACCGAGCGGATCCTGGCCGAGGTGTACGCCACCGGCTCCGGCGGCGGCTGCGAGGAGTTCTGGTACCTCACCGTCCCCGACGCCGCGCCCTACTCCTGCAAGGCCACCGACGGGCCGTACCGCGAGGTGCGGATCTCCGTCGACGGGCGGCTCGCCGGCATCGCCGCCCCCTTCCCGCACGTCTGGACCGGCGGCTGGTCCAACCCCTTCCTCTGGTACGTGACCCCCGCGCCGCGCGCCTTCGACGTGCAGCCCGTCGTCTACGACCTCACCCCCTTCGCGGCCGTCCTCAACGACGGGCGCGCCCACCGCGTCGAGGTCGGCGTGGCCGGCGTCCCGGCCGGCCAGTCCGGCTGGAGCGTCCCCGCCAACGTGCTCCTGTGGCAGGACCGGGGCAGCACGGTCGTCACCGGCGCCCTCGACCGGCACGAGGCCGGCACCCCACGCAACTCCTCGGTCCACACGCCCGGTTCGCCGGACCGCCTGGACACCACCGGCGGACACACCCTCACCGTCTCCGGGCACCTGAACACCTCGCACGGCCGGGTCGTCACCACCGTCACCCGCACCGTCGGCCACCGCTCCGCGCACCGCTGGGGCGCCGACGAGAACCCGGACGCGCTCACCGCGTCCTGGACCGACGACGAGACGGTGACCGTCGGCCGGACCGCGACCCGCACCCATCGCGCGTACACCATGGACGGCGAGATCACCGTGGACGCCGGCAACCGCCTGCGGACCGTCCTCACCGTCGGCGACCGGTCCTCCGTGGACGTCGTCCGCGACGGCCGCCGCCTGTCCTGGTCGCGGCTCGACGACACGTACACCGGCGACGCCGCGTTCACCCTCGGCGTCCCGCGCGAGCAGCGGCACGCGGTCGGCACCAGCGCCGAGCGCTATCGCCTGTACGGCTCCGGGGGCTGCTACGACCGCTCGCTGAAGACCGTCCAGGGCACCCTCGTGGAGGACCTGCGGCGCTGCTGAGCGGATGCGGTACGGCCCGCGAGCGGTGATCCTGGAGGGGAGCACAGCCCGCCAAGGAGGCTCGGATGAGCGTGATGGACAAGCTCAAGCAGATGCTGAAGGGTCACGAGGACAAGGCCGGCCAGGGCGTCGACAAGGCCGGTGACTTCGTCGACGAGAAGACCCAGGGCAAGTACAGCGGCCAGGTCGACACCGCCCAGGACAAGCTCAAGGAGCAGCTGGGCGCGGACCGGCCGCCGCAGGACACCCCGCCGCAGTAGCCCCCTGACCCGGTGCCCCGTCGCGGGGGCGGGATCGTCCCGCCCCCGCGACGCGCGGCGTCCGGGCTCACGGCCGGGTGGCGCGCTCCAGTTCCAGGAGGGCGGAGTAGTAGCTGCGGCCGGTCGCCCGGTCCATGCCGATCTCGCACATCCGGTTCGCCGACAGATGGGCGTCGAAGGGCCGGGCCGTCACTTCCGCCGCCTCCTTCGCGGTCGCCGACGCGGTCAGTTCGGGGTGCAGCATGCCCCGGTCGCCCGCGAAGGCGCAGCAGCCGGCGTCCTCGGGGACGACGACCTCCTCCGCGCACGCCCCGGCGAGCGCGGTCAGCCGGTCCTCGTCGCCCAAGTGGCGCATGGAGCAGGTGGGGTGCACGACGGCGGAGCCGACCCGGTGCCGTACGTCGAGCCGCGGCAGCAGTTCGTCCGCCGCCCACACCAGTGAGTCGAGCACGGTCAGTTCGGCGTGCAGCGCGCGGTTGTCGTCGGTGAGGTACGGCACCACCTCGTGCGCGATGCCGAGCGTGCACGACGAGGCGTCGACGACCAGCGGAAGGCGCCCGCCCGCCGTCCAGCCCCAGGCCGCCTCGACGATCCGGTTGGCCATCACCTCGTTGCCGCGCTCGTAGCCCTTGGAGTGCCAGATCGTCGCGCAGCACGTGCCCGCGACGTCGTCGGGGATCCACACCGGCCGCCCGGCGCGGGCGGAGAGCGCCACGACCGCCTCGGGCAGCGACGGGCCCCGGTGGCCCTCGGGGTTGCCGAAGATGCGGTTCACGCACGCCGGGTAGTAGACGGCGACGGCGGCCGGCCGGTGGGTGCGGGGCAGCCGGCGGGGGGCGGCGCCGGGGATCTCGGGCAGCCACTCCGGTACGAGATCGGGCCGCACGGCCTTGCGGGCGAGTCCCGTCACGGAGCCGAGCAGCCGGTCCCCGACGCGTTCGGCGGCGCCCACGGCCAGCCGCGCCGCGGCTTCCACGGCGCGGAAGTGCGTCGCGGTGAGCGCGGCGATCCGCTCCTCGCGCGGGGAGTGCCGCTGGTGCCGGAACTCCTTCATCAGGGCGCCCGTGTCGATCCCGACCGGGCAGGCCAGCTTGCAGGTGGAGTCGCCGGCGCAGGTGTCGACGGCGTCGTAGCCGTACGACTCCAGGAGGCTGCTCTCGACCGGGGAGCCGTCCGCCTGGCGCATCATCTCCCGCCGCAGCACGATCCGTTGGCGCGGAGTGGTGGTCAGGTCGTGGCTGGGGCAGGTGGGTTCGCAGAAGCCGCACTCGATGCACGGGTCGGCGATCGGCTCCACCGTCGGAATGGTCTTCAGGCCGCGCAGATGGGCCTGCGGGTCGCGGTCCAGGACGATCCGCGGGGCGAGGAGCCCGTCGGGGTCGATGACCTCCTTGGTCCGCCACATCAGTTCCGTCGCCTTGGGTCCCCACTCCAGCTCCAGGAAGGGCGCGATGTTGCGGCCGGTGGCGTGCTCGGCCTTCAGGGAGCCGTCGAAGCGCTCCACGGTCAGCTTGCAGAAGTCGTCCATGAAGCCGGCGTACCGCTCGACGTCGGCGGGGTCGCCGGCGTCGAAGGCGAGCAGGAAGTGCAGGTTGCCGTGGGCGGCGTGGCCGGCGACGGCGGCGTCGAAGCCGTGCCGCGCCTGGAGTTCGAGGAGCTCGGCGCAGGCCTCGGCGAGCCGGGCGGGCGGCACCGCGAAGTCCTCCGTGATCAGCGTCGTGCCGGAGGGCCGCGAGCCGCCGACCGCCGTCACGAAGGCCTTGCGGGCCTTCCAGTAGCCGGAGACGGTCCCGGCGTCCCGGGTGAAGGCGTTGGTCACGGAGGCGACCGGGGCGACCAGCGCGAGCCCTTCCAGGACCCGGGCCGCGGCCTCCTCGTACGCCTCCTGCCCGGCCTCGTCGGGCGCGCGGAACTCCACGAGGAGCGCGGCCGTCTCCTTGGGCAGCTCGGCCCAGTCGGCCGGCACTCCGGGCACCTTCACCGAGGCGCGCAGGGTGTTGCCGTCCATCAGCTCGACGGCCAGGGCGCCCGCGTCGTTGAAGAGGGGCACGGCCGCCGCCGCGGCCGGCAGGGACGGGAAGAAGAGCAGGGCGGTGCTGACCTTCCGGTCCAGCGGCAGGGTGTCGAAGACGACCTCGGAGATGAACCCGAAGGTGCCTTCGGAGCCGACCATCAGACCGCGCAGGATCCCGACCGGGGTGTCGGCGTCGAGGAAGGCGTCGAGGCGGTACCCGTTGGTGTTCTTGATGGCGTACTTGGCGCGGATCCGCGCGGTGAGCTCCAGGTCCGCCTCGATGTCCGCCTTCAGGGCCAGCAGCCCCGCGCAGAGCCGCGGTTCGGCGCGGGCCAGCTCGTCGTCGGCCGCCGGGTCGGCGGTGTCGACGACGGTGCCGCTCGGCAGCACGAAGGTGAGCGAGGCGACCGTGCGGTACGAGTTCCGGGTGGTCCCGGCCGTCATGCCGGAGGCGTTGTTGGCGACCACGCCGCCGATCGTGCAGGCGATCGCGCTGGCCGGGTCGGGCCCGAGGACCCTGCCGTACGGCGCCAGCGCCGCGTTGGCGCGGACCACCGTCGTGCCGGGGCGGATCCGGGCCCGGGCGCCGCCGTCCAGGACTTCGACGCCCGCCCAGTGGCGGCGCACGTCGACCAGGATGTCCTCGCCCTGCGCCTGCCCGTTGAGGCTGGTCCCGGCGGCCCGGAACACGACCTCGCGGCCCTTGCCGTGCGCGTACGAGAGGACGGCGGACACGTCGTCGATGTCCTCGGCCACCACCACGACCTGCGGCACGAACCGGTAGGGGCTCGCGTCGGAGGCGTACCGCACCAGGTCCGAGATCTTCGACAGCACCTTGCCGGGCCCGAGGACGGCGGTCAGCTCCTCGCGCAGGTGCTTGGGCGTGCCGCGGGCCTGGAGGTCCGGCACCCGGTCGGGCGCCGCCCGTCGCGGTGTACCGGATCGCAGGGCCTGCGGGTTCGGCTCCAGTACGGGCATGGCCAGGGCTCCCCTCCGGCGAGGCCGTGCCGCGGTCTCAGCAGGCGCGCCCCGGACCGCGGTCGACGAGGGCGGACAGCAGACCTCCGAGCACCTCGCGCTGTTCGACGGTCAGTGGGGCCAGCATCTCCTCTGCGGCGGCGCGGCGCGCGCTGCGCAGCTCCCTCAGCGTGTCGCGTCCGGCGTCGGTGAGCTCGATCCGCACGACCCGGCGATTGTGCGGATCGGGCGCCCTGCGCACCCGGCCGGCCGCCTCCAGGCCGTCGACGAGGCTGGTCACGGCCCGGGGGACCACTTCGAGCCGGGCCGCGAGGTCCGCCATGCGGGGCGGCTCCTCGTAGTGCGCGACCGTCCGCAGCAGCCGGAACTGGGCGGGGGTGATGCCGACCGGCTCCATGTACCCCTTGTGGGCGCGCTGGAGCCGGCGGGTCAGGCGGAGCAGCTGCTCGGCGAGGAGGCCGTCGGGGTCGGGGGCGCGATCGGGGGTGCGATCGGAGGTGCTCATGCGGGGAATACTATCAGGACCATGTTCATTGTGAGTATAGGTAACAATGAGCTATGCTCCGATGTGCTCGGCCACATCTGTCATCGAACCCTCGTAGGAGCCCATGCATCCGCACGACGAGTCCACCTGGACGCCTCCCTCCCGTGAAGCCGGGCGCCCCGAGGAGCCCGCGCAACTGCGGCGCATCCTGCGCCTCTTCCGCCCCTACCGGGGCCGCCTCGCCGTCGTCGGCCTGCTGGTCGGCGCGTCGTCCCTGGTCTCCATCGCCTCGCCCTTCCTCCTGAAGGAGATCCTGGACACCGCGATCCCCCAGGGGCGCACCGGGCTGCTCAGCCTGCTCGCCCTCGGCATGATCGTCACCGCCGTGGTCTCCGGGGTCTTCGGCGTGCTCCAGACCCTGATCTCCACCACCGTCGGCCAGCGCGTCATGCACGACCTGCGGACCGCGGTCTACGCCCAGCTCCAGCGGATGCCGCTGGCCTTCTTCACGCGCACCCGCACCGGCGAGGTCCAGTCCCGGATCGCCAACGACATCGGCGGCATGCAGGCGACGGTCACCTCGACCGCCACCTCCCTCGTCTCCAACCTCACCGCCGTCGTCGCCACCGTCGTCGCCATGCTCGCGCTGGACTGGCGGCTCACCCTCGTCTCCCTGCTCCTGCTGCCCGTCTTCGTCTGGATCAGCCGCCGGGTGGGACGCGAGCGCAAGCGCATCACCACGCACCGGCAGAAGCAGATGGCGGCCATGGCCGCCACCGTCACCGAGTCCCTCTCCGTCAGCGGCATCCTGCTCGGCCGCACCATGGGCCGCGCCGACTCGCTCACCAGGTCCTTCGCCGAGGAGTCCGAGCGCCTCGTCGACCTCGAAGTGCGCTCCTCCATGGCCGGGCGCTGGCGCATGTCCACCATCGGCATCGTGATGGCCGCCATGCCCGCGCTGATCTACTGGGCCGCGGGCCTCGCCCTCCAGGCCGGCGGACCCGCCGTCTCCCTCGGCACGCTCGTCGCCTTCGTCTCCCTCCAGCAGGGCCTGTTCCGGCCCGCCGTGAGCCTGCTGTCGACCGGCGTGCAGATGCAGACCTCGCTCGCCCTCTTCCAGCGCATCTTCGAGTACCTCGACCTGCCCGTCGAGATCACCGAGCCCGCCGAGCCGGTCCGCCCGGCGCACGTCTCCGGCGAGATCGTCTTCGAGAAGGTCGGCTTCCGCTACGACCCCGAGGGCGAGGGCCGCCCCACCCTCGACGGCATCGACCTCACCGTCCCCGCCGGCGGCAGCCTCGCCGTCGTCGGCCCCACCGGCTCCGGCAAGTCCACCCTCAGTTACCTGGTGCCCCGGCTCTACGACGTCACCGACGGGCGCGTCACCCTCGACGGCACCGACGTGCGCGACCTCGGCTTCGACACCCTCGCCCGGGCCGTCGGCGTGGTCTCCCAGGAGACCTACCTCTTCCACGCCTCCGTCGCCGACAACCTGCGCTTCGCCAAGCCCGACGCCACCGACGAGGAGATCGAGGCCGCCGCCCGCGCCGCCCAGATCCACGACCACATCGCCTCGCTGCCCGACGGCTACGACACCCTCGTCGGCGAACGCGGCTACCGCTTCTCCGGCGGCGAGAAGCAGCGCCTCGCCATCGCCCGCACCATCCTGCGCGACCCGCCCGTGCTCATCCTCGACGAGGCGACCAGCGCCCTCGACACCCGCACCGAGCACGCGGTCCAGCGGGCCATCGACTCCCTCTCCGCCGGCCGCACCACCATCACCATCGCGCACCGGCTGTCCACCGTCCGCGACGCCGACCAGATCGTCGTCCTCGAAGCCGGACGGATCGCCGAGCGCGGCACCCACGAGGAGCTCCTCGCCCGGGACGGACGCTACGCGGCACTGGTGCGCCGGGACGAACACACGAACGTGGGAGCGGTTGTTCCCCAGAACGTGTGATCGTGCCGGTTTTCGTTGCCCAACTCCCGTACGGCGTCGGATGATTACGGAGCGCGAACGACGGGCTGCAGACCGCGACCGCGCAGTCCCACAGAAAGCTCTGTACGAGGAGAAACACCCACATGAACGTCATCACCAACCTGCTCGCCGGCGTCCTCCACTTCCTGGGTTGGCTCGTCTGACCCTCACGCCCGGCAGGAAAGCGGCGCCGTCGGCCCCCCGTCCCAGGGGACCGGCGGCGCCGCCGCGTGTCCGGCGCTCCCCGGATTCGCGGACGCACCGGGTTAGCGTGCGCCCATGACGTACCGGTCCTGGCAGCCCGAGCGCCGTCGCCGCCGCACCCGCCTGACCCGGCGCGGCCGCCTCGCGCTCCTTCTGGGCGCCGTCCTCGTCGCGGTCGCCGCGGTCACCGTGCCGCTGCTGCTCGGCGGACAGGAGCGGCCCGCGGCCGAGAAGCAGCGCACCCTGCTCATCCCGGAGGGCTGGCGGGCCGGAGAGGTGTACGCGGCCGTCGACCGCTCACTGGGCCTGCCGGCGGGCACCACCCGCAGGACCGCCCAGGCGCGGGCCACCGGTCTGCCCCTGCCGCCCGCCGCCGGGGGCAACCCGGAGGGCTACCTGTTCCCCGCCACCTACCCGGTGGTGAAGGCCACCACCCCGCAGGGCCTGCTGCGCTACATGGTCGACACGGCGGGCAGGCGCTTCGGCGGCGAGCACGTCACCGAGGGCGCCCGGCGGCACGGGATGAGCGTCCACCAGACCGTGATCATCGCGAGCATCGTGCAGGCCGAGGCCGACAGCGCGCAGGACATGGCGAAGGTGGCGAGGGTCGTCTACAACCGGCTCGGCCAGGGCATGGCCCTCCAGATGGACTCCACGATCAACTACGCGCTGGGGCGCGACACCGTGGACACCACCCACCAGGACACCCGCGTCGACAGCCCGTACAACACCTACGAGCGCCGGGGCCTGCCCCCGTCGCCCATCGGGAACCCGGGCGACGCGGCGATGGCGGCGGCGCTCGCCCCGGCCGACGGCGACTGGCTCTACTTCGTGACGGTCGAGCCGGGCGACACCCGCTTCACCGCGAGCTACCCGGAGCACCAGGCCAACGTGGCCGAGTTCAACGAGCGGCGACGGGCCGCGGGGCGCGCCTGAGGAGCCGCTCGATCTCGCCGACCGCCGCCCGCCCGGCACGGTTGGCGCCGATGGTCGAGGCCGAGGGGCCGTAGCCGACCAGGTGGACGCGCTCGTCCCGGACCGCCCTGGTGCCCTCGACCCGGATGCCGCCGCCCGGCTCGCGCAGCCGCAGCGGCGCCAGGTGATCGATCGCGGCGCGGAAGCCGGTCGCCCACAGGATCACGTCCGCCTCGACGGTCCGCCCGTCGTCCCAGGCCACCCCGGTCGGGGTGATCCGGTCGAACATGGGCAGGCGGTCCAGGACGCCGCGCGCGCGGGCGGAGCGGACGGCGTCGTTCAGGGGGAGGCCGGTGACCGACACGACGCTCTGCGGGGGCAGCCCGCGCCGCACCCGCTCCTCGACGAGGGCGACCGCCGCCCGGCCCTCGACCTCGCCGAACGGGCCCTCGCGGTAGACGGGCTCGCGGCGGGTGACCCAGGTGGTCTCCGCGGCGACCTCGGCGATCTCCATCAGGTGCTGGGTGCCGGACGCGCCGCCGCCGACGACGATCACCCGCTGCCCCGCGAAGGACTCGGGCCCGGGGTACCGGGCGGTGTGCAGCTGGCGGCCCCGGAAGGTCTCCTGCCCCGGGTAGCGGGGCCAGAAGGGGCGGTCCCAGGTGCCGGTGGCGTTGATCAGGGCGCGGGTGGCGTACACACCCTCGGAGGTCTCGACGCGCAGCCGCCCGCCCTCGCCCTCGCGGACCGCCGACACCTCCACCGGGCGGTGCACCCGCAGCCCGAAGGTCTCCTCGTAGTCGGCGAAGTAGCCGCCGATCACCTCGGAGGAGGGCCGGGCGGGGTCCGCCCCGGCCAGCTCCTTGCCGGGCAGCGCGTGCATCCCGTGGACCTTGCCGTACGTCAGCGAGGGCCACCGGAACTGCCAGGCGCCGCCCGGGCGCGGGGCGTGGTCGAGGACCACGAAGTCCCGGTCGGGCTCGAACCCCGTGCGCCGCAGGTGGTAGGCGGCGGACAGGCCCGCCTGCCCGGCGCCGACGACGACCACGTCCACTTCGTGTACCCCGAAATCGTTCACGGTTCCACCAACCGTGGGCGGGGCGGGGATCTTCCCGGCCCGCCCCGCGAGGCCACGGGCGCCGGCCGGCTACCGTCCGTTGCCGGACACCAGCAGCGGAGCCCCGCCCGGTGCCGAGGCCGGGCGGCCGTTCGCCGCCGGGACGCCGAGCAGCGGCGACGGGGGGACGGCCGGCAGCAGACCGCGCGACGCCAGCTCCGGTGTCACGCCCTCACCGAACCAGTACGCCTCCTCCAGGTGCGGATAGCCCGACAGCACGAAGTGCTCGACGCCCAGGTCGTGGTACTCCTCGATCCGGTCGGCCACGTCCCCGTGGCTGCCCACGAGCGCCGTCCCCGCCCCGCCGCGCACCAGCCCCACGCCCGCCCACAGGTTCGGCGCGATCTCCAGCCGGTCCCGGTCCAGCGTGCCGCCGCCGTGCAGCGCCAGCATCCGCTGCTGGCCCACCGACTCGCTGCGGCCCAGCGCCGCCTGGGCCGTGGCCACCGTCTCCGCGTCGAGATCGGCGAGCAGCCGGTCCGCCGTCGCCCACGCCTCGCGCGCGGAGTCGCGGGAGATGGAGTGCAGCCGGATGCCGAACCGCACCTCGCGGCCCCGCTCCGCCGCCAGCCGCCGGATCCAGTCGATCTTCTCCTTCACCTGCCACGGCGGCTCGCCCCAGGTCAGATAGACGTCCGCGTGCTCGGCGGCGACCGGACCGGCGGCGGCCGAGGAGCCGCCGAAGAAGATCTCCGGCAGCGGGTCCGGCGGCAGCGCGGTCAGGCCGCCCTCCACCTGGTAGTGGACGCCCTCGAAGTCGTACGGCTGCCCGCTCCACACCCCGCGCACCACCCGCAGGAACTCGGCGGTCCGCTCATAGCGCCGGTCGTGGCCCAGGAAGTCGCCGTAGCGCCGCTGCTCGGCCGAGTCGCCGCCGGTCACCACGTTGAGCAGCAGCCGGCCACGGGTGATCCGCTGGTACGTCGCCGCCATCTGGGCCGCGAGGACGGGGGAGACGACCCCTGGCCGGAACGCCACCAGGAACTTGAGCCGTTCGGTGTGCTGGGCGAGCGCGACGGTGGTCAGCCAGGAGTCCTCGCACCAGGTCCCGGTCGGCGTGAGGACCGCCTCGAACCCCAGCCGCTCGGCCGCCTTGGCGATCTGCGCCAGGTACTCGATGTCGGGGGCCCGCACCCCGCTCGTGCGGCCGATGCCGCCGTCGCCGTACACGTGCCGGTCGACGAGGGTGCGGCCGTCGCCGCCGGTCGGCAGGAACCAGTGGAGATGGACGGTCATCGGGAGCTGCCCTTTCGGTGGCCGCGCGCCGGGGCGACCGACGGCGGCGGGTGGATGGCGGAGCGGAAGGCGGGGGCCGGGTCAGGCGGCCCGAGGTACGGGCGAGTCCGCCGCGGCCCCGAGCGCGGCGAGCAGACGGGCGCGCCGGGCGGCGAAGGCCGGGTCGGCGGGGGAGCGCGGACGGTCGAGGGCGACCGGCGCGTCGTACGCGACGACCCCGCCGCGCATGACGAGCACCCGGTCGGCGAGCAGCAGCGCCTCGTCGACGTCGTCGGTGACCAGGAGCACGGTGCGCCCGCCCCGTTCCCACCACTCCCGCACCCGGCGCCGGGCCGCCGACGCGGCCCGCGCGTCCGGAGACCCGAACGGATCGTCGAGCAGCAGGAGATCGGGATCCCGGGCCAACGCCCGGTCCAGCGAGACCCGTCGGCCCGCCGGGCCGGGCGGCGTGCCGTGCCGCGCCCGCTTCCACGGCAGCAGGCGAGGCGCCCGGGCCACGAGGGCCCGGCGGCGCGGCACCAGGACGGTGCCGCCGACCTCGCGGTCGTACCCGGCGAGCACGCGCAGCAGCGTCGACCTGCCGCAGCCGGCAGGTCCCAGCAGCGCCGCGAACTGCCCGGCGGGCAGGCTCAGATCGAGCCCGTCGACGACGGCGCGCCCGTCGAAGGAGCGGGTCAGACCGCGCACGATCACGGCCCGGGGAAGGTCGGTCGCCATCACGGCAGCTGCCTTTCGGGAGCGCGCACGCCGCCCTCGGAGGGAAGGCGTGCGCGACGTGGCGAAGGGAGGGTCCAGGGGTACGCGTCAGCGCTCACGGACCCGCGCACGCCACCGCGCACGCGCCCGCGGCCGGCACCGCGTCAGGACGTCAGGAGGCCCCGGAAGGTCCTGGACAGGAGGGAGGGAGAGGGAGACGTCAGCGGCCGCGACGACACGCGGCGGAGGCCACCCGCAGCAGGTCGATGTGACCGCGCGTGGTGAGCAGGGCTGTACGCAACATGCCGCGAACGTAGCGAGCCGTTCCGCGCCGGGTCAACGGTGTCTCGGAGCGTGGACGCGCGATCCCGGCCCGTGAACGGCAGGATGGGGCCATGCCCTTCAGCACCACGGTCCTCAGCCTCACCACCGGCTCCACGGAGACCGTCACCGACCTCACCCGCCACTGCGAGGACTTCCTCAGCCGCACCGCCCAGGGCGCCGACGGCCTCCTCAACCTCTTCGTCCCGCACGCCACCGCGGGCCTCGCCATCCTGGAGACCGGCTCCGGCAGCGACGACGACCTCCTCTCCGCCCTCCACCAGCTGCTCCCCGCCGACGACCGCTGGCAGCATCGGCACGGCTCCCCGGGCCACGGCCGAGACCACGTCCTCCCGGCCCTGATCCCGCCGCACGCGACGGTGCCGGTGCTCGGCGGGCGCCTGGAGCTGGGGACCTGGCAGTCGATCTGCCTGGTCGACACCAACAAGGACAACCCCGTACGGCAGGTCCGGCTGAGCTTCCTGGGCTGAGCATCGGCCGGGCCCCGGCCGAGCCCCGGCCCAGTCCCGGCCGAGCCGCAAGGGCGGATCCGGCCCTTCGCCGCATCCGAAGAGCCCCGTCGCGGCGAAGTATCGACACAGGCGGTCACGTCACGGACATCGGTGGAACGGATCAGCGCATGGACATTCCCCGCCCCTCCGAGGGGGCCCTCTGTCTGGTGACCGGTGCGAGCGGGTACATCGGTGGGCGGCTCGTGCCGGAACTGCTCGACCAGGGGTACCGGGTGCGGTGTCTCGCCCGGCACCCGGACAGACTGCGGGACTTCCCCTGGTCCGGGCGGGTGGAGACGGTGCGGGGGGACGTCACCGACGCCGAGGGCCTGCGGGCGGCGTTCGACGGGGTCGACATCGCCTACTACCTCGTCCACTCGATGGCCTCGACGACGCACTTCGAGGACACGGACCGGCTCGCCGCCCGCACCTTCGCCGCCGAGGCCAGGGCCGCCGGTGTGCGGCGCCTCGTCTACCTGGGCGGCCTCGCCCCGCGCGGCGTGCCGGACGCGGAGCTCTCGCCGCACATGAGGTCCCGCACCGAGGTCGGGCGCATCCTGCTCGGCTCGGGCGTCCCCACCGCCGTCCTGCGGGCGGCCGTCGTCATCGGCTCCGGGTCGGCCTCCTTCGAGATGCTGCGGTACCTGACCGAGCGGCTGCCCGTCATGGTCACGCCGAGCTGGGTCGGCAGCCGGGTCCAGCCCATCGCCGTCCGCGACGTGCTGCGGTACCTGGTGGGCAGTGCCGCCCTGCCCCCGGACGTCAGCAGGACCTTCGACATCGCGGGCCCCGACGTCCTCACGTACCGGGAGATGATGCTGCGGTACGCGCGGGTCGCCGGGCTGCCCAAGCGCCTCATCGTCTCCGTGCCGATGCTGACGCCCCGGCTGTCCAGCCACTGGATCGGGCTCGTCACCCCGGTCCCCGCCGCCCTGGCGCGGCCCCTCGCCGAATCGCTCCGGCACGAGGTCGTCCGTACCGAGGACGACCTCACCCGGTACGTCCCGGACGGCCCGGGGGAGCCCCTCACCTTCGACGAGTCGCTGCGGCTCGCGCTGCGCCGGGTCCGGGACGCCGAGGTCACCACCCGCTGGTCCTCCGCCGGCACGCCCGGCGCGCCGAGCGACCCGCTGCCGACCGACCCCGACTGGGCGGGCGGCAGCCTCTACACCGACGAACGCTCGCGGGTCGTCGACGCCGGTCCGGAGGCGCTGTGGCGGGTCATCGAGGGCGTCGGCGGCGAGAACGGCTGGTACTCGTTCCCGCTGGCCTGGGCCGTACGGGGCTGGGCCGACCGGCTCGTGGGCGGCGTGGGGCTGCGCCGGGGGCGCCGGGACGCCGCGCGCCTCCGGGCCGGTGACGCGCTGGACTTCTGGCGGGTGGAGGAGATCGACCGGGGCCGGCTGCTCCGCCTCCGGGCCGAGATGCGCCTGCCCGGACTCGCCTGGCTGGAAATGGGCGTCGACCGCGACGAGCGGGGCCGCACCTCCTATCGGCAGCGGGCGCTCTTCCACCCCCGGGGCCTCGCGGGGCAGGCGTACTGGTGGAGTGTGGCCCCGTTCCACGCCGTGGTCTTCGGCGGCATGGCCCGGAACATCGCCCGGACCGCCGAGGCCGAGAGCGGGCGACGCCCGGACGAGGCGACTGGCCTGCCGGACACGAGGTAGGCGAGCGGCCGGACGGACGCCCGCACGCGGGCCGGTGACCCCGGCACGCGCGTGACCCCGGCACGCGCGTCGGGCGGCGGCCCGGTTCGGCGGACGGGCATCGGCGCGCCCGGCCCGGCGGCGCCGGGGCCGCGACCAGGGCGGCCGGATCCCCTCGTACGGGCGGGAGCCGGCCCTCCCGGAGCAGGGCCCGCCCGGCCGGTTCCGCCGCCGGGTCCCTCGGCGTGGACGGCGGTAGGTTCCCGCCGGTCGACGGCGGCGGGGGCGGGAGCGGGGGCGTCACGCGGGCGGACCGGCCCGCCTCCCCGCTAACCGGCCAGCATCGTGTCCAGCGTCCTGAACGGGTCGGCGATCCGGGCCAGTTGGTACGCGGTGTCGTAGGCGCCGTCGCCGATCTGGCGGCGGGCCGCCCGCTCGGCCCGCTGCCGCAGGGGCTTCAACTCGGGGGTACCCCGCTGGGGATGCCCCACCCTCTCCCAGAACACCTGGCCCGCCCCGTACGCGACCGCCGCCTCCTCGCCGCGCTCCAGCGCCGCCAGGGCGACCGCCAGCAGGTCGAGCCCCAGGCCCAGCCCGAAGGAGTCGCCGATGAGGCGCTTGTCGCGCAGCATCGCCCGGGAGTGCGCGGCGGCGTCGGACGCGCGCTCCTCGAACAGCGCTATCACCGCCAGCTGGTACTCCGTGTAGGAGCGCGTCCAGTGCTCCCCCGCCTCGACGGAGTCGTCCCGCAGCGCCTCGGCCGCCGCCCGGGCCCTCGGCAGGGCGCCGGAGGCCGTCAGGGCGAAGACCCGCACCAGCCGGCACCGGGCCGCCGCCGCCGGGCCGGACGCCGGGCCGGCGAGCGCGCGGTCGGCGACGGCCAGCGCGTTGCGGGGCTCGCCCCGCAGCAGCATCACCAGGCCGCGCAGATACGCCGCGTCCGCGAGGAGCGTCGCGTCCCCCGCCCGTACCGCCTCCTCGTCGGCCCGGCCCGCCAGCCGCGCCGCCGTGTCGTACTCGCCCCGCAGGCACCGCACCACCCCCAGCGCCCAGCACAGCCGCGCCAGCACCGCCGAGGGTCCGGCGACCAGCCGCAGGCACTCCTCCAGATAGTGCGTGGCCTCGTGCAGATGCCCCGAGCACCCCCAGAAGAAGCCGACCGCGCCCGCCAGTTCGGCCGCCCGCTGCGGGTCCGTCGCCAGCAGGTGCTCCAGTGCCGCGCACAGGTCGCCGTAGCCGTCGGCCAGCCGCGCCGTCGTCTCCGCCTGCCCCGGCCCCCACCAGGACTCCTCGGCGGTCAGGGCCAGTTCATGGAAGCGCAGCGCGTGCCGGGTGCCCGTCGCACGCGTCTCGCCGAGCTCCGCCAGCCACAGCGCCCCGTACTCGCGCACCGTGTCGTACAGGTGCACCCGGCCGTCGGTCAGCGTGACGACGCTCTTGCGGGCCAGCCCGTCGAGCGCGCGGGCCAGCACCGTGTCGGTCAGCGGTCCGCCGCGGCAGACCCGCGTCACGTCCTCCACCGTGGCGCCCGAGCGGAAGACCGAAAGGCGCGCCCACAGCAGGCGTTCATGGGGCTCGCACAGCTCGTGGCTCCACCCGATCGTGGTCCGCAACGCCCGGTGACGGGCCGGCTGGACCCGGCTCTCCGGGCCCCGGTCGAGCGCGAGCCGGCCGCGCAACAGCCGGGCCATCGCGGACACCGGCCGCTCCCGCAGATGCCCGGCGGCCAGCTCGAGTGCCAGCGGCACCCCCTCCAGCCAGCGGCACACGTCGGCGGCGGCCACGAACTCCTCGGGCCGCGTCCACCGCACGCCGACGCCCGCCGCACGCGCGGCGAACAGCTCCACCGCCTCGGAGTCGGGGTCCAACGGGCCCACCGGGAACCGCGTCTCGCCGTCCACCCCCAGCGGCTCACGGCTGGTCGCGAGCACCACGAGCGCCGGGCAGCGCGCGAGGAGGACGCGGACCAGCGCGGCACAGGCGCCGAGGACGTGCTCGCAGGAGTCCAGGACCAGCAGGACGCGGCGCGAGCCGATCCACTCGGCCAGCGTGTCGGCCGGATCGCCCGCCGAGTGGTCCGACAGACCGCAGGCGTCGGCGACCAGCGAGGTGAACAGGGCGGGGCCGGTCAGGGACCAGAGCGGGACCCAGTGGACGGCGGCGAACCCGCCCGGTCCGTACTCCTCGGCCACCCGCGCGGCGAGCCGGGACTTGCCGATGCCGCCCATGCCCACCAGCGTCACGAGAGGACGGGCGGACAGCAGGGCGCCCAGCTCCCCGACGGCCCGGCCCCGCCCCACGAACAGCCCGCTCTCCGGCGGCCTCCAGCTCTCCATGCCCCGCATTCTGGGGCAGAACCCGGCCCCGTTCGACCGCACGGAGCGGGCGACCGCTGTCTTCGGCCGTTCTCGTCCCGGGTGCATCCGGAACGCGTGTCGCGGGGGAACCGCGGGTGCACGGGTGTGACATCAGTACACCGCCGACGCGGGCTCGCGGACGGCGGCCCAGCAGGGAGGACGCGATGACCGTCTCCGTCGTTCTGTACACCTCCGACCTCAGGGTCCACGACCATCCGCCGCTCAGGGCCGCGGTCCAGGGGGCGCGGGAGGTCGTGCCGGTGTTCGTCCGCGACCCGGCCGTGGACCGGGCGGGCTTCGCCGCGCCCAACCGGCTCGCGTTCCTCGCCGACTGCCTCGCCGACCTGGACCGCGGGCTCGCGCGGCGCGGCGGCCGCCTCGTGGTGCGGGAGGGCGACACCGTGTCCGAGGTCCTGGCCCTGGTACGGGAGGCCGAGGCCGACGAGGTGCACCTCGCCGCGGGCGTGACCGCCTTCGCCCGGGCGCGGGAGACGCGGCTCCGCGAGGCGCTGGAGGGCGACGGACGCCGGCTGTACGTGCACGACGGCGTCGTCACCGTCGTACCGCCCGGCGACGTCCTCCCGCACGGATCGGACCACTTCGCCGTGTTCACGCCCTACCACCGGCGCTGGGCCGCCGAGCCGGTCCGCGCGCCGCTGCCCGCCCCGAAGGAGGTACGGGTGCCCCCGGGGGTGCGGTCCGCGGCGCTGCCGCGCCGGTCCGAGGTCCCGGACGTGTCGCCCGGTCTCGCCGCCGGCGGCGAGACCGAGGGGCGCGGGCGGCTCGCCTCCTGGCTGGCCGCCCACGTCGACACGTACGAGGAGGGCCACGACGACCTGGCGGGCGACCTCACCTCCCGCCTCTCCCCGCACCTCCACTTCGGCACCCTGTCCGCGACCGAGGCGGTGCAGCGGGCGCGCCGGCGCGGCGGGGCGGGCGCCGACGCGTTCGTACGCCAGCTGTGCTGGCGCGACTTCCACCACCAGGTGCTGGCCGCGCGCCCCGAGGCGGCGACCGAGGACTACCGGCCGCGCCACGACCGCTGGCGGCGGGGCGCCGACGCCGAGGCCGACCTCGCCGCCTGGCGGGAGGGGCGGACCGGCTACCCCGTCGTCGACGCCGCGATGCGGCAGCTCGCCCACGAGGGGTGGATGCACAACCGGGGCCGGCTGCTCACGGCCTCCTTCCTGACGAAGACGCTCCGCGTGGACTGGCGGGAGGGGGCACGCCACTTCCTCGGTCTGCTGGTGGACGGCGACATCGCGAACAACCAGCTCAACTGGCAGTGGGCGGCGGGCACGGGCACCGACACCCGGCCGAACCGCGTCCTCAACCCGGTCCGGCAGGGCCGCCGGTACGACCCGGACGGCGGCTACGTGCGGCGCTGGGTCCCGGAGCTCGCCGGACTCGAAGGCCCCGCCGTCCACGAGCCCTGGCGGCTCGTCGGACTCGAACGGGCCGCCCTCGACTACCCGGAACCGCTGGTCGAACTCTCCGACGCCCTGGCGCGCTTCCGGGCGGACCGGGACCGGCCCTGAGCGATATCGACGCGCAAACGATGCGAGTTGTCCGGGTGGGACATTCGGCCGGAACGTGAGGGTGCACGGGACCGGTGAGCGAGGTCCCGACGCCGCCCCCGCCGGAGGAACCACCATGACCGCCACCCGGACCACCGACGACCGGACCGTCGACGACCGGACCACCGCCACCAGGACCGGAGACGACCGGATCGCAGCCACCCCGACCGTCGACGACCGGACCGCCGACACCCGGAGCACGGACGAGCGCATCGCCCGTGGTCTGGTCCTCGGCGACGAGTCCTGTCTGGCCGCCGCCTACCACCGCTGGGGCCGTCTGGTCCACGCCCTCGCCGCCCGGGCGCTGGGCGACCCGCGTGAGGCCGAGGACATCACCCAGCAGGTGTTCGTCGCCGCCTGGCGCGGACGGGCCGGTTTCCGGCCCGAGCGGGGCACGCTGCCCGCCTGGCTCACCGGCATCGCGCGCCGGAAGATCGCCGACGCGCTCACCGCCCGCACCCGCCGCACCGAGCTCGCGGCCGTCCTCGGCGCCGCCCTGGAGCACGAGGAGCGTCCGGAGGCGGAGCCGGAGCGGGTCCTCGACCGGATCGTCGTCACCGAGCAGCTGGCCAGGCTGCCCCGGGTCCAGCGCGACGTCCTGGCCCTCGCCTACTTCGCCGACCTGACCCAGGCGCAGATCGCCGCCCGCACCGGCCTGCCCCTGGGCACCGTCAAGAGCCACGCGCGCCGCGGTCTGCTGCGCATGCGCCACGACCTCGCGCCCGTCATGGCCACCGGCCCCCGGGCATGAGGGGTCCCACGTCCGGTCAGCCTTCGCCCGCCGCGCCCGGCGGCTCCCCGTACAGCCCCGAGATCACGTCGAGCGCCTCGCGCAGCCCCGTGGGACGGACCAGGCCGACGGCGGGCGTCCGGCCGCGCCAGCCGGGGCCCGCGAGGAGGACCAGGGGAGCCGTGCGCGCGCCCCGCACCCCGAACTCCGTGCCCGCGACGTGCCGGGCCAGGGCGTGGTGCGCGGTGGAACGCGCCTGGGACCAGAGGACCACGGCGGCCGGGCCCAAGCGCCGTACCGCCGCGTCGACCGCCTCCGCGGGCACGGCCGCGCCGAACATCCTGGTCGGCAGGCCCCGTTCGGCGAGCCCCGCGGTGAGCGCCTCCAGCGGCAGCGTGTGCTGTTCGGCGGGGACGCAGGCCAGGAGGACCGGGGCGAGCGAGGGGGTCGCCGCCGGTCCGGTGGCGGCACCCCGCCGCAGCGCGGTGGAGACGTGCCAGGACAGCAGGTGCTCGACCTCGACGTAACGGTCCCCGGAGGACTCCCACTTGCGGCCGACCGCGTGCAGCGTCGGGACCATGACCTCCTCCCACGCGGTGACCAGACCGTGCTCCGCCAGCGCCTCCTGGAGCAGCGCCTCCATGGCCGGACCGTCGAGGCGCACGGCGGCGCGGGCGAGCCCCCGGCACTCCTGGCGCACGTCGCCCAGCGGCAGCCCGCCGCCGGGCCCGGCGCGCCGGACCGCCGCCCGGGGAGCCTCCAGGGGCGCCGTCGGCCGGGCCGCCCCGGGCCGCACCTGCCGGGCGGCCCGCGCGGCCTCGGCGGGCGGGACGCCCGAGGCCGTGAGCCGGCACATCTCCTCCAGCATCGCCACGTCCGCCGGACTCCACCGGCGGTGCCGTCCGTCCGCGCGTACGGCGGGACCGATGCCGTACCGCTGGTCCCAGGAACGCACCGTCGTGGGGGAGACGCCCAGGCGCCGTGCGACGGCGCCCGTCGTGATCCCGTGAGCCGTGTCGGGCATCTCTCCACCATACGATGCGGAATCGACGCGACCCCCGCCCACGTCGCCCCGGGCCGCTACGGCCTGTGCGGTCGGGCCGCCGCCTGGGCCGCGACCTTCTGGAACAGGCTGTACGCGAGGATCGGCAGCAGCACCTGGGGGCGTTGGGAGAAGCAGGTGGCGGCGAGCGCCGCCGCGGCGCTGCTGTTGTTCATGCCGGTGGCCAGCGTGAGGGAGATCGTGTCCGGCCGGTCGCAGCGGGTCCGGGCCGAGGCCCACCGGCCGCAGCGGAAGGCGAGGAAGCACACCGCGGCGGCGGCGACCGGCGCCACGACGAGGAGGTCCGGGTCGGGGTGGGCCAGCGCCCGGCCCAGGGCGCCGCTCGCGTTGAGGTAGCAGAGCAGCAGGGTGTTCAGCAGGTTCAGCGCCTTGACGGCCGGCAGCGCGCGGCCCACCACCCGCTCGCCGAGCACGACCCGGGCGCCCATCCCGGCCAGGCACGGCAGGACCACGGCCACGACCGCGAAGGGTCCGGCGCCGCCGCGCGCGAGGCCGTCGAGGGTGGCCGTGTCGTCGAGCGCGCCGATGCCGGCGGGGCCGACGACCCGCCCCGCCACATAGAGGGTGGCGGGGACGGTGAGCGGGCTGAGCAGGGTCGAGCCGACGACCGTGGCGACGGACAGGGGCAGGTTGCCGCCCGTGTTCTGGGCCCAGGAGGCGGCGCCGCCGGCGATCGGCATGGCCAGCACCAGCATCAGCCCGACGAGCAGGCCCTCCGCCTCCCCGGCGTCGGGCCACAGGGCCAGGACGAGGGCGGCGACCGGCAGGACCACCAGCGGCAGCAGGGCGTTGGCGGCGACCCCGAGCAGGGGCCGCGCCGGGCGCCGGGCCACGGCCCGCAGGTCGGCGAGGCGCACGCCGAGACCGGCGTTGAACACCATCAGGGCCAGCAGCGCCATCGGCAGGGTGATCCGGGTGGACCCGCCGGGGAGGGGGACACCCAGCCCGCGCCACGCCTCCCCGGGGCCCGGGCACACCGCCGCCAGCACGTAGCAGCCCAGCATCAGTCCCAACAGGCGCCGCTGAACGAACGCCGGCACGCGCGTGAGCATCACACCACGGAGCCTATCGGTCACGGACCGTGAGGCAGGTCAGGGTGTGAGGCGCGCGGGGAGCTCCGGGGGAGCTCGAAGGGAGCGCGTCAGGCGCCCGGCTCCCGGCCCGCCCTCGGCTCGATGCGGAAGTCGAACGCCAGGGTGCCCGGGTCCAGGGCGGTCGCGCCGCCGTCGACCGTGAGCGTCGCCCCGTTCACGAAGGAGGCGGCGGGGGAGAGGAGCCAGGCGACGGCCTCGGCGACCTCGCGCGGTTCGGCCGGACGCCCGGCCGGCAGCGGCCGGGTGACCTCCTCGTACGCCGCCTCGGTCCCGCCCGCCCCGAGCCGCGCCTCCTCCGCGAAGCGGCTCATGCGCCGGTCCGCCATGTCGGTGCGCACCCAGCTCGGGCACACCGTGTTGGCCCGCAGGCCCGCCGGGCCGTAGTCGACCGCGAGCGAGCGGCAGAGCTGGAGGAGCGCCGCCTTGGACGTGGCGTAGGCGGCGTTGCCGACGCCATTGCGCAGCGCGGAGACCGAGGCGACCGCGACGACCGCGCCGCGCGCGTCGAGGAGGTGCGGCAGGGCCGCCCGCAGCAGGTGGAAGGGACCGGTGAGGTTGGTCAGCATGACCGACTCCCAGTCCTCGACGGTCACCGAGCCCACGCTTCCGCCGCGCCCGATACCGGCGTTGAGCACGAGCCCGTCGAGCCGGCCGTACGTGCCGACGGCCGTCTCGACGAGGGCGCGGACGCCCTCCGGATCGGTGATGTCGGAGGGGACGGGCAGCGCCCCCGACTCCGCCGCCACGAGCCGCAGGGGTTCGGGGCGGCGGCCGGAGACCACCACGTGGTGACCCGCCTCGCGCAGCAGGCGCGCGGTGGCGGCGCCGATGCCCGTCCCGCCGCCGGTCACCAGGTACACCCGCTGGTCCGCCATGGGCGTGCTCCTCCGTCCCTGCGCCGGCCCCGTCGGTCTCTTCGACGTCTTCGCGCGGTCCGGCGGAGGACTCGATCATAGGCGCGGCGATCATGGGCGCGGCGGACGACGGCCGACCTGGTGTCAGGCGCCCAGGACGGGAGTCAGGCGCCCAGACCAGGTGTCAGGCGCCCAGGCCGGCCAGCCTGCGCCGGTCGAGCGGCGAGGCACGCCGGTCGAGGCGCCGCTCCAGGAGGTCGCGTGCGGTGTCCCGGTGACCCGCCTCCACCAGGGCGTACAGCAGCGTCTCCTCGACGACCTCGCGCTGGGCCGCGCTGCCGCCCACCCGGCGCAGCGAGGGCAGCAGCGCGCGCAGCCCCCGGGCCGCCGTGTTCCACTCCTCCTCCAGGACGGCCTCCAGGGCGCTGCACAGCGGGACGACGACCTCGCGCTGCACCTGGTCGGCGCCCGCCGCGTGCGTCCGCAACCGACGGAGCGCGGCCAGGTCGCCGGCGGCGGTGAGGGCGAAGGCGCCGTGCAGGGCGGTGAAGGCGGTCGAGGGGCGCTCGACCAGCTCGCGGGCGACCGCGTCGAGCACGCCGTCGACCGGCACCCGGCCGCTCCAGCTCTGCGCCATCCGGGCCCGCCACAGGAGCGAGCCGGAGTCGACGAGCGCCCGCACGCCGTTCACCTGGCCCGGGGCGAGCTGCGCGTACCAGCGGCGGCGCACCGCCGCGGCGTCGTCGAGGGCGAGTTCGTGCAGGCCCACGTGCCAGGAGAAGTGCGCCCGGTGCACGGCGCCGCGCCCCTGGGCGCCGATCCAGCCGTCGAGCCAGTCCCGGCCGGCGGCGTGGTCGCCCGACTCGTAGTGGACGTGGGCGAGGGCGTGCACGGCGTGGCCCGAGGCGGGCTCCGCCGCGAGGGCCGCCCGCGCGAGCTCCCCGGCCTCGTCGATCCGGCCCTGCTCCTGCCGTACGAAGGACAGCAGCGAGGTGTGGAACCAGTGCCCGTCGTACGCGCCCGCGGTGCCCTCCACCAGGCGCCTGGCCAGCGAACCGTCGATGTCCCCGATGCCGGAGAAGGCGATGGTGGGCACCGCGACGGCCAGCGCGAACGCGTCGCCGGGGAAGCGGTCCAGATGGGCGACGAGGGCCTGGTCGCCGGCGTCCGGGCCGTCCGCCGCCGTCGGCCGGGTCTCGATCCGGCGGGTGACCATCTCCACGAACGAGCGCTCCCGTTCGTCCCCGCGCTCCCGCACGCTGCGCTGGGCGTCCGCGAGTTCCCTGGCCACGTCGACCTCGGCGCCGCACTCGTGCCCGAGCAGGGCCAGCGCCGCGTGTCCGAGGGCGAAGCCGGGGTCCAGCTCGGTGGCGCGCGCGAACGCCTCCGCCGCCTTCGCCCGTACGGTGATCACCCGGCCGAGGCCGCCCCGGAACGAGGCCGCTGCGGCGGCGTGCGTGGACAGCGGCAGCCCGAACTGGTCGGTGGGCCTGCGGCGGACCGGGCGCGGGGCACCGGCGAAGGGGGCGAGGACGGCCTCGGCGATCTCCTTGGCCTGGGTGCGGATCTCCGGGATCGCGGTCGTCTCCCACAACTCGCCGCGCCGGGGCGCGCCCAGCGTGAACAGCGGGCGCTCCGCGCGCCCCGCCGCGTCGAGGAGGCGGCCCGCGTCGGTGGCCACCCCGATGCCCAGCGGCCCGGGGACGGCGAGGCCGTCGCCGAGGAGCCCGGTCCACAGCGGGTCGCCGCCGGAGTCGGCCCGCAGTCCTGGCCCCGTACAGTCCACCACCCAGGCCACCGGCAGGGTGCCGCCGTCGGCGAGGGAGACGGTGAGGCCGCCGTCCTCGTGGGGCGCGGCGGAGGCGATCCGGCCGGCGTGGATCCGCAGCCTGCGGGCGGCGCGCGCCCGGGTGACGGTCTCGGCGGTGGACGGGGCCATCCGGTGCCGGTGCACGTTCCAGGGGGTGGCGTCGCGGCCCAGGAACTCCGCCCGCTCGTCGTCCGTGAGCCCCTGCCACAGCTGCGCGATCCAGGGCCGGAGGCCGTCGAAGGCGGGCCGCCAGTCGCCGTGCGTGCGGCGGGTCTCGGCCACGTACCGCAGCACCTCGCGACGGAGCCGGGCGAAGGGCAGCACGGCGAGGTCACGGGGCGGCAGCACGGCCTGCAGCGGGGTGAGGGCGTGCGGCTGCGGCAGCAGGCCGGTGCGGGAGACGGCGTGCACGGTGCGGCCGGGCCGGTCGAGGACGAGGGCGAGGTCGACGGCGGTGAGCCCGGTGCCGACGAGGAGCACGTCGTCGGAGGCGCCCACGGCGTCCAGCGCGCCCGGCGCCCAGGGGCGGGCGATGAAGCGCTCGGAGCCGCGCAGCTCCTCCGGGGCCCAGTCCGAGCGGCCCGCCGCCGGACCGGTGGCGAGGACCACACTGTCCGCCGTCACCGTCCCGCCGTCCGCGAGCCGCAGCTCGACCCGTCCGCCGGGGAGCTCGGCGCAGCCGGTGGCACGGGTGCGCAGGCGCCGCACGGAGACGGTGCCGTGTGCGGTGATGATCGCCCGGCCCAGGGTGTCGGCCAGGTACGAGCCGTAGCGGTAGCGGGAGGCGAAGTCGGCGGCGGTCACGGTGGATTCGCCGTGCCGGCAGAGCCAGCGGCGGAAGTGGCCGGGGTCGTCCGGGTAGCAGCTCATGCCGCCGACCGGCACGTTGAGGCGGTGCTCGGGGACCTCCGTGGAGTACGCGACGCCCCGCCCCGCCTCCGCCGCCGGGTCGATCAGGACCAGGTCGAGGGGGGTGCGCCGCCGGGCCGCGGCCTCGCACAGCTGGACGGCGACGAGCGCGCCGGCCGCGCCCGCGCCGACGACCGCGACGGTGGGGCGGGTGCGCCCGGACGCGGTGGGCACGGGGGACTCGGGCGAGGGAGCGGACACCACGGACACTTCGGGCACCTCCGGGTCGGGCGGGCACTGCGCGGGTGAAGTTCACTATGTCGATGAACAAAGTGGAGTCGCAATGCTGCTTCCGGACAACCCGCTCCCGTGGGCGTGCCGTTGACGGACGGCGGCCGGTCCCGCGGCGGGTCCCGTGGCCGGTCGGCGGCCGTCCTTCGGCCGGGCGTGAGACATTGAGTGCGTGAGGATCTCAGCACGAACGGACTACGCCATCCGGGCCATGGCGGAGCTGGCCGGCGACCAGGACCGGCCGCTCAAGGCCGAGGACATCGCCGGACGCCAGGACATCCCCGTCCGCTTTCTCTTCGTCGTGCTCAGCGACCTGCGCCAGGCCCGGCTGGTCTCCAGCGTGCGCGGCCCCGACGGCGGTTACGCGCTGACCCGCCCGCCCGGGGAGATCACTGTCGCCGACGTCATCCGCGCGATGGACGGGCCCCTCGTCAGCGTCCGCGACCTGAAACTGACGGGGCTGGAGTACCAGGGCGCCGCCGCGCCCATGCCGGACGTGTGGCGGGCGGTACGGGCGAGCCTGCGCCAGGTCCTGGAGGGCACGACCCTCGCCGACCTGGTCCAGGGGACCCTGCCGGAGCTCGTGCGGGAGCGGGCGCGCGAGTACACCGACGACGTACGGACGTATCCGTAGCGGACGGCGGGGCGGCTCACTGCGCCGTGCGGCTCACTTCGTGGCGCGCGGCGGTGCCTGCGCGTCCGTCAGCAGGATCCGGGGGGCGCCGGTGCCGTCCGCCGGCACGGTCCACACGTCGTCGACGCCCGTGCGGCCCTCGGCGGGCAGCGCGTAGGCGAGGGTGCGGTCGTCGAGCCAGGCGGCCTGGTCGTCGACGCTGCGGCGCTCCGCGAGCGCGGTCGACCTCATGGTGCGCAGGTCCATGACGTGCTCGCGCCACAGGGCCGCCGTGCCGAGCACCCGCTTCTTGTACGCCACGCGGGTCCCGTCCGGGGAGAGCGAGGGGCACTCGACGTTCTCCGCCAGGCTGGTGACGCTGCGGCCGGCGAGCGAACCGCGGACGAGGTACGTCTTCTCGCGGGTGCTCATGGTGGCGTAGAAGGTGTCGTCGTCGGAGGCGAAGGTGACGCCCCAGAAGTTGACGTCGCTGTTGCGGTACGGCCCGCCGTTCAGCGTGATCGCGAACTCCTCCAGG
The DNA here is from genome assembly GCF_040683955.1 of Streptomyces sp. NPDC093111. Taxonomy (NCBI): domain Bacteria; kingdom Bacillati; phylum Actinomycetota; class Actinomycetes; order Kitasatosporales; family Streptomycetaceae; genus Streptomyces; species Streptomyces sp. NPDC093111. Next base: position 354,665 of record NZ_JBFBNW010000006.1, read on the forward strand.
TTCGCCGACAGTTTCCAGCCACGCGTGTCCAGGACCGAGGTCCGGGTGGAGAAGAACGCGGTGCCGTACGACTCGCCCTTCACGAACACCGTCCAGGCGGCCAGCCGGCCGCTGGGCGAGACCCGGGCGCGGCTCGGGATGCCCGCCAGCGGGTAGCTCCTCAGGGTGCGCAGGCCGGAGTCGAGGATCTGCGCCCGGTACGCGGGCCGGCCCAGGGCGGTGGTGGCCTGGAGGCAGACCCCGGTGCCGGCCGCCGCGTGGAAGCGCAGGCAGGAGACGTCCGAGGCGGTACGGGTCGCCCCGGCGGCGGTGCCGGCCGGGACGGAGACGAGCCGGTCGCGCCGCGGGCCCCGCGCCATGTTGCGGAAGACCAGCCGGTCCGGCTCGGTGAGGCTCACCTTCCCGTCCGCGAACAGCGGCCCGCCCGCCCGGGGCTTGTTCTCCTCGGCCGCCCGGTCGGCGGCCGACAGCACCGACCAGGCACCGACGCCGACGAGCACCAGCACCCCGGTGGCGAGGATCAGCAGACGGCGCAGCGGGGTGAGGGTCATCGCGGAACTCCCGTCGATCGTGGTTCTCCCGCCGGGCGCAGCGCGACACCGGCGATCGTGGCGCAGCAGGCGAGGCCGACGGCGGCCGAGGCGAGCGCGGGGCCGTCGCCCCACGCGGCCCACACGGCGCCGAAGGCCAGGGAGCAGCAGAAGCGGGCCGACGCCTGTCCGGTGCCGACCAGGGCGATGCCGCTGGCCCGCAGCCGCTCCGGCACCACCGCGGCGACGGCCGCGGGCAGCACGCCGTCGGTGGCGGCGTAGAACGCGCCGTGCAGCGCGAGCACCAGGTACGGCAGGGCCGGGACGGCGGGCGCCCAGAGCAGCAGCGCGTAGCCGAGGAGCAGTCCGGCGTGTCCGGCGAGGAACACCGTCCGGCGCCCGATCCGGTCCGCCAGCCGCCCGGCGGGCACCGCCAGCAGCAGGAAGACCGCGGCCGTGCCGAGCGGGAGCAGCGGGAACAGCTGCTCCGCCACCCCCGTACGGCGTTGCAGCAGCAGATAGAGGAACGCGTCGCTCACGGTGGTCAGGCCGAGCAGCACGGCACAGCCGAACAGGACCCGCAGCCGGCGGCCCCGCAACAGGCCGAACGCGGCCCGCAGATCCGGCCGTTCCTCGGGAGCGGCCCCGGCCGCGGGGGAGTCCTCTCCGGCCTCGGGGGCGCTCCTTCCGGCCGAGGGGGCGTTCTTTCCGCTCGGTACGAAGAGGAGCAGGACCAGCACCCCGAGTGCCGCCACACAGCCGCTGACCGCGAACACCGCGTCGTAACCGCCCGCCGCCACGCCCAGGATCAGGAACGCGGCGATCGGCCCGAGCAGTGCCCCCGTGGTGTCCATCGCCCGGTGCAGACCGAAGGCCCGGCCCTGCCGCTCCGGCGGCACCGACAGCGAGATCAGCGCGTCGCGCGGCGCCGTCCGCAGGCCCTTGCCGGTGCGGTCCAGGGCCAGGGCGACGCCCAGCGCGCCGAGGTGGTGGACCAGGAGCAGCGGCTTCACCAGCGCCGACAGGCCGTACCCGATGCCCGCGATCAGCTTGTGGTCGCGCACCCGGTCGGCCAGATGGCCGCCGGTGAGCTGGACCAGGGCGCTCACCCCGTTCTGCACCCCGTCGAGCATGCCGAAGCCGAGCGGGCTGAGCCCGAGCCCCATGACGAGGTACAGCGGCAGCACCGCCGTGACCATCTCCGTGGAGACGTCGGTGACCAGGCTGACCGTGCCGAGTGCCAGCACGGTCGGGGAGACCGCCCGGGCCGTACCGCGCAGGCGGTCCTGCGCGGAGGTCGCCCCCTGCGGTGCGGAACGGTCGGCCAGATACACAGTGAGGGACCCCAACCGGCGTGAGCGGGTGATCGCGCGCCCACTGTAACCGCTGCCGGCCCGGGAGTTAGGCGGGATCGGTGCGGCTTAGCGACTGCTTGCGACCAATTCCTCGAAAGGCCTCATCGACACCGTGTTGTGGGCCTATCTTCCCGTTGTACGCTGCGAGTTGAGCACAACGTTCGCGCTGTGCGCTGGGGGTGTCGTGGGGGGTTCCACCAGGAGGCCGAAGCTCCGTCGCTTCGAGGCCGCCTGTTCTCGTCGTCATGTTCGTCGCGGCTGGGGAGCCGCCGAGTAGAGATCGCACGCGCCGACGTGCCGTTGCGGCAATCCGCCAGGGTGCCGCGCATCCGTCGTGCGCGAGCGCAGGTCCGCCCACACCACCACCGAGCGCACCCGCGCAACTCCGCAAGCGCGCCACAAGCCAGCCGATCCGGATCAGCGCCCTGATCCGAACCGACCCGAGGGGGGTGGGTGTGTCCGATCGTCCTGCCAACACACCCGACAGTCCAAGCAGTTCACGGATGACCGGGCTCGCGAGAGCGGACCGGCCGCTCCATGACCTCGCCACCCGTCTGCTCGCGGTGGCCGAGCGGGGACTCCCCGCCATGCTCCTGCCGGAGGGGACCGGCTTCGTCTTCACCCGGGCCGGCCACCGCGCCGACGACGGCACCGTCCGTCTCGAACAGCGCGGCACCAGCATCCGCTACGCCGCCATCACCACGCTCGGCGCCCGCTTCCTGCCCCTCGACCGGCAGCGGACCGTCCTCGGCGGCCACACCGCCGAGGAGTTCGCCGGCGAACTGGTCGAGCGGCTCCCCGGGGTGCGCAACCTCGGCGACGCGGCCCTGATCGCCTGGGCCGCCGCAGAGACCGGCCATCCCAAGCTGTCCGACGCCCTCGACCGGGTCGCCGCCCTGGACGAGCCCGGCCGCCCCCAGTACACCGTCGAGGCCGCCTGGGTGCTCTCCGCGCTCGCCGCCGCCCGCGGCACGCTCGACGTCGAGGACCGGCTGAAGAGCGCCCGCGACCGGCTGCTCCGCGCCCGGATCGGCACCAGCCCGCTCTTCCCGCACGCCACCGGACCCGGCCTCAACCCCTGGTACCGCGCGCACATCGGGTGCTTCGCCGACCAGACCTACCCGCTGCAGGCGCTGGCCCGCGCCCACGCGAGCGGCGACGACCCGGAGGCGCTGGCCGCCGCCGACGCCTGCGCCACCCGCATCTGCGCCCTCCAGGGCGACGGCGGCCAGTGGTGGTGGCACTACGACGCCCGCCGCGGCACCGTCGTCGAGGGCTACCCGGTCTACAGCGTGCACCAGCACGCCATGGCCCCGACCGCCCTCCTCGACCTGGCCGAGGCCGGCGGCACCGACTTCGGCGAGCCGATCCGCAAGGGCCTGCGCTGGATGACCGAGGTGCCCGAACTCGCCTCGGCCGGCGCGTCCGAGCCGATGATCCTGGACGAACTCGGCGTCACCTGGCGCAAGGTGTACCGCGGCGACCCGAAGAAGGCCGTGCGCGCCGCCCGAGGGCTGACCACCCGGGTCGCCCCCGGCCTCCGGCTCGCCCCGCTCGACGGGGTGTTCCGGCCCACCGCGGTGGACCGCGAGTGCCGCCCGTACGAGTTCGGCTGGATGCTCTTCGCCTGGCTGGGAGGGATCGCGAGATGACCTCCGACCCGCGCCCCCAGAACGTGACGAAGCGTCAGACCCTGTTCGGTGTACGGATCGACGCGCTCACCATGGACGAGACCGTCACCCGCTGCCTCGCCGCCGTACGGGCCGGCGAGCGCCTGGAGATCGGCGTGGTGAACGCCGCCAAGCTGGTCAACATGTGGCGCGATCCCGCCCTCGCCCAGGCCGTCTCCGGCTGCGACCTCGTCCTCGCCGACGGGCAGGCGGTCGTCTGGGCCGGCCGCCTGCTGCGCCGCCCGCTGCCCGAACGCGTCGCCGGCATCGACCTGTTCACCCGGCTGCTCGGCGAGGCCGAGACCGCCGGACTCTCCGTCTACCTCCTCGGCGCCAAGCAGCCGGTCCTGGACGAGATGGTCCGCCGGGTCGCCGTCCGCTTCCCCGGCCTGCGCGTCGCAGGCAGCCGGCACGGCTACTTCGACGACGCCGACCAGCCGGCCATCGCCGACGCGATCGCCGAGAGCGGCGCGCACATGCTGTTCCTCGGCATGACCTCCCCCAAGAAGGAGATCTTCACCGCCGGTTACGGCGAGCGGAGCAAGGTGGCGCTCGTGCACGGCGTCGGCGGCTCCTTCGACGTCCTCGCCGGAGTCACCCGCCGCGCCCCCGAACGCTGGCAGCGGCTCGGCTTCGAATGGCTCTACCGCGCACTCCAGGAGCCGCGCAGGCTGGGCCGCCGCTACCTCACCACCAACATCTCCTTCGCCCTGATGACGGGCCGGGAACTGATCCGCCCCCGCCCCTTGATCACCCAGGTCACCCCGGTCACCACCGCCAGCAGGGAGTCATGATGCGCGTCGTCGTGGTTGGACAGGGCTATGTCGGCCTGCCGCTCGCCATCCGTGCCGCCGAGACCGGTCACGAGGTGATCGGCTACGACGTGGACACCGAGCGGGTCAAGAGCCTCGCCGCGGGCGAGTCGTACGTCGAGGACGTCACCTCCGAGCGCCTCAAGGCGGCCCTGGAGGCCGGCACCTACCGGGCGAGCGACGCCGTGCGCGACTGCGGCGGCTTCGACGTCGCCGTCGTCACCGTCCCGACCCCGCTGCACGAGGGCACCCCCGACCTCCGCTACATCGAGGAGTCGGCCCGGGACCTCGCCCGCTACCTGCGCCCCGGCGCCACCGTCATCCTGGAGTCGACCACCTACCCCGGCACCACCCAGGAGCTGTTCGGACCGCTCCTCGAAGAGGGCTCGGGGCTCGTCGCCGGAGCCGACTTCCACCTCGGCTACAGCCCCGAACGCATCGACCCGGGCAACCCGGTCTGGGGCTTCGAGCAGACCCCCAAGGTGGTCTCCGGCGTGGACAAGGCCTCCCTCAAGGCGGTCCGCAAGTTCTACGAAGGACTCGTCGAGACCACGGTGCCGGTGAGCTCGCCCAAGGAGGCCGAACTCGCCAAGCTGCTGGAGAACACCTTCCGGCACGTCAACATCGCGCTGGTCAACGAGATAGCCATGTTCGCCCGGCACCTCGACATCGATGTGTGGCAGGCCATCGACGCCGCCTCCAGCAAGCCCTTCGGCTTCATGCGCTTCACCCCCGGACCCGGCGTCGGCGGCCACTGCCTGCCCATCGACCCCTCGTACCTCTCCTGGCACGTGCAGCGCGAACTCGGCACCAGCTTCCGCTTCGTCGAACTCGCCAACGACATCAACAACCATATGCCGGACTACGTGACCCGGCGCCTCGTCAACGCCTTCAACACGCGCAAGCGCGCGGTCAACGGCTCGCGGATCCTGCTGCTCGGCCTCGCCTACAAGAAGAACACCGGCGACGCCCGCGAGTCGCCCGCGCTGCGCATCTCCCAGCTCCTGCTCGACATGGGCGCGGAGGTCCGCGCCGCCGACCCGCACGTCGTCGAGGGCCACCGGGTCGACAACCGGCTCGTCCGGGTCGAGCTCAGCAAGGAGGAGCTGGAGGCCGCCGACGCCGTCGTGCTCATCACCGACCACGACGCCTTCGACTACGAGCTCGTCGAGGCCCACGCCGACTACGTGCTCGACTGCCGGAGCCGGCTGAGCGGATCCAGGATCGAGGTGCTCTGAACCGCATGGCCGACACGAGCACCACGGGCATCACGGACCACCTCACGAACGGAACGCAGGGACCGCGGGGAATGCAGGACACGCACGGCACGCACAGCACGCACGACAGGCACGTCAAGAGGGTGGTCTGCGTCGCCGGCGCGCGCCCCAACTACATGAAGATCAAACCGGTGATGGACGCCCTGGAGGCCCGGGGCGCCGAGGTGCTCCTGGTCCACACCGGACAGCACTACGACCCGGCCATGAACGACGTCTTCTTCCGCGACCTCGGACTGCGCCCGCCCGACCGCTTCCTCGGCGTCGGCTCCGGCAGCCACGCCGTGCAGACGGGGCGGGTGATGGCCGAGTTCGAACCGCTCGTCACCGAACTCGCCCCGGACCTCGTCGTGGTGGTCGGCGACGTCAACTCCACCCTGGCCTGCGCCCTGGTCACCGCCAAGGCCGGCCCGCTCCTCGCCCACGTGGAGGCGGGGCTGCGCAGCCGAGACTGGTCGATGCCCGAGGAGGTCAACCGGGTCGCCACCGACCGGATCAGCGACTACCTCCTCGCCCCCTCGGACGACGCGGCCGTGAACCTGCGCGCCGAGGGCTACCACGACGACCAGATCCACGTCGTCGGCAACGTCATGATCGACACGCTGTTCGCCAACCGCGAGCGCGCCCTCGCCACCGACGCCCTCGCCCGCCACGGCGTCACCCCCGGCGCGTACGGCCTGGTCACCCTGCACCGGCCGGCCAACGTGGACGACCCCGAGATCCTCGCCGGGCTGCTCAAGGGACTCGGCGAGGTCGCCGCGCACTGCCCGCTCGTGCTGCCCGTGCACCCCAGGGCGGCCGAGCGGCTGAACGCGCTCGGCGTGCCCGGCGGCATCCGGCTGGTCCCGCCGGCCGGATACCTCGACTTCATCGCCCTCCAGGCCGGCGCCCGGATCGTCCTCACCGACTCCGGCGGCGTCCAGGAGGAGACCACCGCGCTCGGCGTGCCCTGTGTGACCCTGCGGGACAACACCGAGCGCCCCATCACGGTCGACGAGGGCACCAACGTCCTCGCCGGCCGCGACCCACAGCGGATTCTGGCCACCGCCGTACGCCTCCTGGAGAACCCGCCGCCGCCCCGCCGCCCCGCCCTGTGGGACGGACACGCGGGGGACCGGATCGCCCGGGTCCTGCTGGAAGGAGGGACGGCGGGCAACCGCCCCCGTCCCACCGACCGGCGTTGACCGCACACGTGGTGATCGCGAAGGGCTCACAACCTGTCGCGATCCCACCTATCCTCATGAGCGGTACGGCAGTTGAGCAGCCGCCACATCGGGGGCGCAGGGGGGAACGCCATGGACCTCGCAGAGATCTTCCGGGTCATGTGCCGGCGGTGGTACGTCCTCGTGCCCGGGCTGCTGCTCACGGCCGGCCTGACCGTGGGGGCGTGGTTGTTCGTCCCCACCTCGTACGAGTCGCAGAGCACCGTCGCGCTGCTCAACTCCCGCAAGGGGGCTGCGGCCGACGGCAACCCCTTCCTGAGCATGGAGCCCTCGCTCACGGGCATGGCCGACAGCCTCGCCCGCAACGTGAACTCCGACGAGTCGGTCGCCGACCTGAAGGAGAAGGGGCTCACCGAGAAGTACGAGGCGAAGATCGCGGACAACGCGCAGGGACCGCTGCTCTGGCTCACCGTCACCGGTGACGACCCGGACGCGGTCCTCACGGCGAACAAGACGCTCATGGCGTACACCGCGCAGCGGCTGAAGGAACTGCAGGCCGACCAGAAGGTCGAGCCGGACTCCATGATCCGGCTGACCACGATCGTGCCGCCGCAGGAGCCCCAGGCCAAGCTGAAGTCCAAGGTCCAGTACCTGATCATGGCCGCCGGACTCGGCTTCGTCCTCAGCCTCGTCGCCACCTTCTTCGTGGAGGCCCGCCGCCGTCGCGACGCCCCGGCGAAGCACCGCCAGACCGAGGCCGGGCAGACCGCGCAGGCCCCGCAGACCGCGCAGGCCCCACGGATCACGGAGTCCAGGGAGCCGGCGGGTCCCTCCGCGCCCGAGGAGCACGCCGGGTCCGGACCGCTCGTCGACCCCGAGGTGTCGGCCGGGCGGTCCGCCGCCCAGCCCCTCGACCAGCCCACCATGCAGCTGCCCATCCAGCCCGCCCCCGCCGAGCACCGCCCCGCCAAACGCCCGCCGTCCTGGGTGAAGTGACGAGGAGCCCCCTCCCGATGGAAACCGCGCCCGCCGCGCCCGCTGCCCCCGGCGACCAGGCGACCCTGGGGACCAAGGTCCGCTCGGCGACCCGGTGGAGCCTCATCAACACGATGGTCATGCGGCTCGGCAACTTCGCCACCGGCATCGTGCTCGTCCGCTACGTCCTCGACCCGGCCGCCTGGGGCGTGTACGGCGTCGCCCAGACCGTCCTGATGGTCCTGCTCTCCGCCAACGAACTCGGCGTCTCGCTGGCCATCGTGCGCTGGGAGGGGGACGTACGCCGGTTCGCGCCGACCGTCCTCACCCTGAGCGCGGTCTCCAGCGGCCTGCTCTATCTCAGCCTGTTCGCCGCCGCGCCCGCCGTCGCCGGACTGCTCGGCTCCCACGAGGCCACCGCGGTGCTGCGGGTGATGTGCGTCTGCCTCGTGCTCGACGGCCTCTCCCAGGTCCCCGCGGGCGTCCTCACCCGCGAGTTCGCCCAGGGCCGCCGGATGATCATCGACGCGCTCAACTTCGTCGTCAGCACCTCGGTCACCCTGGCCCTCGCCCTGCACGGCTGGGGCGCCATGAGCTTCGCCTGCGGCGCCGTCGCGGGCAACGTCGTCGCCCTCGTCGGCTGCGCCCTCGCCGCCCCCGGCATGCTCCGCTTCGGCTGGGACCCGGCACAGGCCAGGGCGCTGCTCCGGTTCGGCCTGCCGCTCGCGGGCGCCAGCATGCTCGCGCTGGCCGTCGTCAACGCGGACGCCATGATCGTCGGCGCGGTCCTCGGCAACGTCTCACTCGGCTTCTACATGCTCGCCTTCAACATGGCCGGCTGGCCCGTACGGGTCATCTCCGAGACCGCCCGCCGGGTCTCCTTCGCCGGCTTCTCCCGGCTCGCCGACGACCCCAAGGCCCTCTCCGAGGGCTTCGGCCGCGCCCTGGGCATCCTGATGAGCGCCACCGTCCCGGCCTGCGTCCTGCTCGGCGCGCTCGCCGGTCCCGCCGTCGAGGTCGTCTACGGCGCCACGTGGCTGCCCGCCGCCCAGGCACTGCCCTGGCTGATGGCCCTCGGCCTCGCCCGGATCGCCGCCGAGCTCACCTACGACTGTCTGGTCGCCATCGGCCGGCGCCGCTCGCTCCTGGTCATCCAGGGGCTGTGGCTGGTCACCCTGGTCCCCGTGCTGGTGCTGGCCGCCCGCGCCGGGGGCATCGAGACGGTCGCCGCGGGCCACGTCCTGGTCGCGGGTGTCGTCGTCCTGCCGGCCTTCCTGCTGGCGCTGCGCCGCGGCGGGATCGCCACCCGTGCCGTCGTCCGGGTCTGCGTCCGGCCGGTGCTCGGCGGCGCGCTGATGGCGGGCGTCCTGGTGCTGCTGCGCCGGGAGCTGGGGGAGGGGCTGTGGGCCCTGTCCGCCACGTGTGTCATCGGACTCGTGTGCTACGCGCTGTGCGTCCTGCCCGCCCGCACACTGGTGCGCGGCGCGCTCGCGCGGTTCGGCCGGGGCCCGGCCGGGCAGCAAGAGAGCGCCGCGCCCGCCGTACCGGCGCAGAAGCAGCCGGCCACCCCGGCACGTGAACGATGAGGTGAGTCCCCTGGCCCGCACCGGCCGCCACAAGCTTTCGTCCCGTACCGGCCGCCGCAAGCTCCTCGGAGCGGTGCTGCTCTGCGCCGTCCTGCTCTTCGCCCTGATCACCTTCACCGGCCTCGGCGGCACCTCGGTCTGCCTGGGCGGCGCGGCGCTCTGCGACCCCCGCGCCATCACCGCCCCCGCCGAGGGCGGCGGCGGACCGTCCCGGTCGGCGGAGCCGGACCCGTCCGCGAGTCCCGCCCCGTCCGCGAGCCCGTCCGGGTCCCCGGGCCCCGTCCCGTCCTCCAGCCTCTCCCGGTCCCCGGGCCTCCGGGACGCCAAGCCGCCCGCCCGCAGGGGCTGCGCGAACCCCGGGGCCTGCGGCTACCCCGACGCGGCCAGCACCGGTCCGCGGGTCGCCACCCTCACCCCGCAGAGCACCGGCAACGCCAGCATCCGCACCGACGGCACGGTCATCCGGGGCTGGGACATCACCGGCTCGCTCGACATCTACGCCAACAACGTGACCGTGATCGACAGCCGCGTCACCTCCACCAACTGGTGGGGGATCAACCTGCGTCCGGGCTTCTCGGGGCTGCGGATCCTGCACACCACGATCACCGCCGTCCCCGGCAAGGGCCCCAACAACGGCGGCTCGGACTACGCCGTCTCCAACATGAGCACCAGCTCGGTCGAGGTCGGCCACTGCGACATCTCCGGCTTCGGCGACGCCCTCTCCATGGGGCAGGGCAACCTGCACGACAACTACGTGCACGGCATCGTCCCGTACAAGAACCTCGACGGGGAGTGGCAGCACACCAACGCCGTGATCAGCAACGGCGGCGGCCAGGGCAAGCTGATCATCCGGCACAACACCCTGATCAACGCGACCCCGGTCGACCAGGGCGCCTCCGCCGCCGTCGGCCTGTTCGCCGACTCCGCTCCGGTGACCCACACCGTGGTCGACCGTAACTGGCTGGCCGGCGGCGCCTACGCGCTCTACGCGGGCGGCAAGGACTCCAGTGGCATCGAGGTCACCGACAACGTCTTCTCGCCCGAGTTCTTCCCGGCGGGCGGCAAGTACGGCGCCGTGGCCTACTGGAACGCCGCCGGCAACGGCAACGTCTGGCGCGGCAACCGGATGGCCGACGGCACCCCCGTCGTCCCCGCCGACCCGTCCTGACGATCAAGGAAAGTGCGAGGCCGCGTTCCGGGCATCCGCCTGATAAATCACCCCATCCACCACTACCGTTGATCGCGTCCCCCGACTCCTTAGAGCGGGCCCGAACTCCGAACTCCAGGTGGTTGATGCGATGTCGCGCACCCGTGCCCTCCGCAATCGATTCGTCGACGCGCCCGACTCGCTCGGCGAACGATTCCGCGCGGCCCGCTGGGAGCGATTCCGCAGGTGTTTCCCGCAGATCGAGAAGATGAGGGTGGTGGACCTGGGGGGCACCGCCGAGAACTGGCAGCGTTCCCCGCACCGCCCGCTCCAGGTCCACCTGGTGAACCTGGAGGCGCACCCCACCGAACTGCCCGACTGGATCACCGCCGAGATCGCCGACGTCACCGACCCCGAGATCCCGGCCAAACTGGGGGAGTTCGACCTGGTGGTCTCCAACTCCACCATCGAGCACGTCGGCGGTCCCAGTCAGCGCCGCCGCTTCGTCTCCGCGATCGAGCAACTCGCCCCGCTGCACTGGGTCCAGACGCCCTACCGCTACTTCCCGGTGGAGCCGCACTTCCTCGCCCCCGGCTTCCAGTTCCTGCCGCTGGCCGCCCAGGCCAAGCTGGTCCGGCACTGGCCGCTCACCCACAGCCGCCCCGCCACGCCCGAGGAGGGCATGGACGCGGTCATCAACATCGAGCTGCTCACCCGCGCCGAGATGAGCTACCTCTTCCCCCGCTCCGTGATCCTCAGCGAGCGGGTGGCGGGGCTCACGAAGTCGCTGACGGCCGTCCGTACCCGGGTCTGATGCGCCGGGTCCTCAGGGGGCCGTGGGAGCTGCTGAAACGGCTCTTCGGGTGGCTGGTCCTGTACGAGCTCCGCAACAAGGTCCTGCTCGCGCCGAGTGCCGTCCGGCTGCGCCGCTTCGAGGACGCCGAGACCGCCCGGCTCGCCCGGGTCCTCGGCCGGCGCCCCACGGCCCGGGTCGCCACGGTCATCGCCACCCACCGACGGCCCGAGGCGCTGCTGCGGGCCGTCCGCTCGGCCCTGGACCAGTCGGTCCGCGACCAGGTCGTCATCGTGGTGGACGACGGCGCGGGCCTGCCCGAACTCCCGGATGACCCACGCCTGTTCGCGGTCTCGCTGAGCCGGAACACCGGCGTCGCCGGAGTGGTCCGCAACGTGGGCATCCGGCTGACCGCCTCGCGGTACGTCGCGTTCCTCGACGACGACAACCTCTGGGAACCCGAGCACCTCGCGGAGGCGCTCGGCGCCCTGACCGCCCCCGGCGGACCCGACGGCGTGTACACGGCGCTGCGCAGGGTACGGCCGGACGGCACCGACATGGACGTCCTGTCGGTGCCGTTCGACCGGCGCAGGTCCGCCCACGAGGCGTTCCTCGACACCAACGCCTTCGTCGCCCGCCGCGTCCCGGCCCTGCGCTTCAGCCGCCTGCGGCGCACCCCCGAGGTGCTGCCCCGGGAGGACTGGGAGCTGATCCGCCGCTACAGCCGCGGCCGCCGGGTGGCGCACCTCGCCCGGCCCACCGTGCGCTACCTGGTCAACCCGGGCAGCTTCTACACGTCCTGGTGAGGGGAGCGGGGCGCGCCGAGCAGGGCGCGCACCGCCGCCCGGGCCGGCTCCCGGCCGAGCGCCGCCCGGGACGCCTCCCGCAGCAGGACCGCCGAACGGAACGCCACCGTCGCCGGCAGGCCGTGACGGCGCCGGAACAGGCGCACCCGGTTCACCACCAGCAGCGACCACAGCCGGGGCGAGACCCGGGAGTCGCCGCCCAGGTGGGTGGCCCGGGCCCGCGGCTCCAGGCGCGTGCGCAGTCCGAGGTCGCCGGCGCGCAGGCAGTACTCCGTCTCCTCCGAGTAGAGGAAGAACGACTCGTCCCACGGCCCGCAGGCCGCCACGCACTCCCGGGACAGCGCGAGCAGCGCCCCGGTCGCCCAGTCCGCCCCGGTCCGCCCGGTGTACGCGGACGGTGCCGTGACCAGCTCGCTCCAGCGGGGGAAGCGCCCGGCCCTGCGGTTGCCCAGCACGGCCTCGCCGAGCGCCCGGGTCACGCTGGACTCGCGGCGCAGCGAGTGGATGAGCGACCCGTCCTCCTCGTGCAGCAGGGGCACGCTGACGCCGACCCGGCCGCCGTCCGGCAGCGGCTCGCCCAGCGCCCCGATCAGGGTCGCCGCGCAGCCCTCGTCCATGCGGACGTCCGGGTTGCAGATCAGCACCGGGCCGAAGCCGCCCTCCCAGGAGGCCGCGGCGCGCAGGCCCGCGTTGATCCCGAAGGCGTAGCCGCCGTTGCGGCCCGTCTCGACGACGGTGGCCTCCGGGGCGTACTTCCGGACCACGGCGACCGTGTCGTCCGAGGAGGCGTTGTCGGCGACGACGAGCCGCCAGTCCAGGCCCGCCATCCCGGCCGGCAGCGACTCCAGGAAGCCGGGCAGCACCTCGGCGCTGTTCCAGGTCACGACGAGGACGGCGACCGGCCCCGCCCCCTGCTGCTGTCGGTGCATCAGATCTCCACGAGGTGGGTCGGGTCGGGCGTGCGCGGGCGCGGTACGGGCTCGGCCTTCGGGGCCGGCTCCGCCTCGCGCCGGACGAATCCGAGGCAGCTGCCTCCCGCGCCGAGGAGCAGGAAGAAGACGCCGGCGAACATGGGGAAGCTCAGGGTGTCGAAGGTGGCGCTGATCACCAGGGCGACCAGCGCGGAGGCGAAGAAGGCCTGGCCGAGCTCCCGGTCCGCCTCGCTCCGGGCCAGCCGCCGGATCGCGCCGCCGTTGTGCACCCCGGTGAGACCCAGGACCAGCAGGACGAGGACGCCGAGCGCGCCCAGCTCCGCCAGGGTCAGCAGGTACTGGTTGTCGGTGAAGAAGTACCGCTCGGGCGTGAAGGTGCCGAAGCCCCGGCCGAAGACCGGGTCCTGGGCGAAGTACTCGGCGATCTTCGGGTACTTGATGGTGCGGGCCTGGGTGCTGCTGTCCGCGTTGTTGAGGCTGCCCGAGAAGAGGGTGGTGATGGTGCCGATGAGGCCCGGCACCAGGACCTTGAACACCGCCACCGCGCCGAACAGGATGCCGATCGCCGTCCACCGCCGCTGCGGCTTCCACCGCGGCACCATGATCAGGACGACCACCAGCAGACCGATGATCGAGGTCCGCGACACGGTCAGGGGCAGCCCGCCGCCGAGCAGCACCACCGGCGCCCAGCGCTTCCACCCGGGCAGCGAGGCCCGCACCGGGTCGAAGGCCTGGGCGATGGCGAAGGGCAGCAGGATCGCGAGCATCCCGCTGAACTCCAGCGGGTGCGCGGTCAGCGAACGCGGCCGGGTGAACGAACCCCGGTCCAGGACCGCCACGTTCGCCACGCTGGAGTTCAGGCCGGGGATGCGCAGCGAGTCGGCGATGTTGGTGCCGGTGAAGAAGTCGTACAGGCCGAGCAGGGCGACGATCGAACCCATCACCACGAGCCGCCGCATCAGCACGTCGAACCGCGCCCGGTCCTGGATCCCGGCCGTGGTCAGCACCACGAGCGACACCCACACCAGGAGCACGATCAGCCCCCGGTCCGCGGCGAGTATCTCCTTCTGCGAGCTGATCCGGTCCTGGTTGGCGACGTACGACAGGAGCACGCCGACCGAGAGCAGCAGCATCACCGTGCGCATGGTGCGGGTCCCCGGCGCGGGGGCGATCCGCCCGCGGCACCAGGTCGCCAGGTACCAGAACAGGCCGAGCAGCGCGAAGACGTTCGCCGGGGTGCCGGCGCCGCCGAGGGCGGGCAGTGCCAGGTTCGAGGGAAGGAACAGGGCGAGCGCCAGATAGCCGGTGAGGACGGCGGTGGCGTCCAGCGGCCGGGTCAGCAGGGTGCGCAGCCGCCCCGCGCCTGGCCGGGGCGCCGGGGGAGCCGGGAGCTCGGGCAGACCGCGGGTGCGGCGGCGGGCCGCCGCCCAGGTCTCGATCACGAAGGACAGCAGGAAGGCGCCCGTGACGCCGAAGACGACGACGGCGGCCACCTTCTGGTAGCGCGACTTGGGCTGCGAGACCGGCTTCTGCGGCGGCACGATCCGCGCCGAGCTGACGTAGTAGCCCTCCGGCACCCGGGCCTGCTCCTGGAGCACCTGGAGCTGCTCGGAGGCGTAGTCCGTGATCTTCCGGGTCTCCTCCAGGACCTTCGCCTTGTCCTCGCCCTTGACGGTCAGGGTCAGCAGCGGCCCCTCCGCCTGGGCGGCGAAGTCCACGCCGTACTCGTCGGTGATCCCACGGCCTTGGAGTAAACGGGCCGTCTCGGGCGACTGGAGGGCGCGGATCAGCACGTCCGCCGTGCCGATCAGCGAACCGCTCGCGTACGCCAGGGTGTTGCCGTAACTCGGCGCCGGCTTGGCCACTCTGCTGGAGTTGAGCAGGGCGAGCTGGCTCTGCGACTCGTACGTCACGGGCACGGTCGTGTACAGGTAGCCGCCCGCCAGCAGACTGAGCAGGGTCAGCGGGACCATCACGTACCAACGCCCGGCCAGGACGCGGAAGATCTCGGCGATGCTCACGAACCCTCCCCCGGTTCCTCTTCGTGCTGCCAGTATCGATGCTGATGGAAAGAGACGTGCTGACTCCCGAAGGACTGGCCCGCGTGCTGCTGCGCCGCTGGTACGTCCTGGTCCTCGCCATGCTCCTCACCGGCGCCGCCTGCTACCCGGCGCTGCGGCCCGCGCCGCGCTGCCAGAGCTCGGCGGTGCTGGTCGTGAAGCCGCCGCGGACCGGCAACCAGCCCAATCAGCTGACCAACCTCCAGCCCTCGCTGGCCCTGGTGTCGTACGCCGTCGTCCAGCAGCTCCAGTCGCCCGCCGGGCAGGCCGAGCTGCGGGCCGCCGGGGTGCGCGGCACCTACCGGATCACGCCCCGCAACAGCGGCACCAGTGCCACCCCGTACTACTCGATCCCCACCCTCCAGGTCGAGTCGGAGCAGTCCCGGCCCGAAGAGGCGGACCGCCAGGTCCAGTTGATCATCGGGGTGTACGGGAAGCACCTGAACGCCCTCCAGGCCGCGCAGCGCGTGCCGTCCGCGACCCTGCTCACCGTCGATCTGGTGAACCGGCCCGGCACCGTCGCGCTGCCCCCCAACCGGACCCGGGCCGTGGCCGGCGCGGGCGCGCTGGGCACCCTCGCCGGGGTGATGGCGGCGCTGTGGATCGAGCGGATCGCGGTGGCGCGGCGCGGACGGCGGCTCAGCGCGCCGCACCGTACTCCGTGAGCCGCCCCTCGCGCTCCTCGTACCGCTCACCGGTCTCGGGGCAGCGCCACAGGCCGGGCGTGCCGGGCTCCTCGGCCAGCCGGACCCCGGCCTTGCCGACCCAGCCCGCCCGCCGGGCCGGCACCCCCATCACCAGGGCGAAGTCGGGGACGTCCGCGGTGACCACGGAGCCGGCCGCGACCAGCGCCCAGCGCCCGATGGTGACCGGGGCCACGCACACGGAGCGGGCGCCGACGGCCGCGCCGTCGCCGATCCGCACAGCGACCGGCTCCCAGTCGCCGCCCCGCTTCAGCCGCCCGTCGGGGTCGACCGCCCGCGGGTTGTGGTCGTTGGTCAGGACCACGGACGGGCCGATGAAGACGCCGTCCCCGAGCACGGCCGGCTCGTAGACCAGGGCGTAGTTCTGGAGCTTGCAGTTGTCGCCGATGGTCACTCCCGGGCCGACGTACGCGCCCCGCCCCACCACGCAGTTCTCGCCGAGCGTGGCGTCCTCGCGGATCTGGGCGAGCTCCCACACGCTGCTGCCCGCGCCGACGACGGCCTTCTCGTCGACCTGGGCGGTGGGCTGGACGCGGTAGTTCACGGATGAGCCTTTCCTTGGGCGGGACCCGATGAGAGCGGAGGAGACCTGAGGGGCCTGATGAGACCTAGATGCCGCGGCGCTTCCAGGACCGCCACCAGAGCCACTCGCGGCCCCGGTCGACCACCGCCGACAGGACCAGCGGCTGGAGGTACGGCATGACGCGCGCCCCGATCCGGCGGCGCAGCCGCAGCGCCCGGAACTCCGGCAGCGCCTCGGCGTCCGGCCGCCACTGCCGGGCGAGGTCCACCAGCTCCTCGACCGGGACGACGTCGGTGCGCCCCCGGTCGTAGGCCCGGTAGGCGCGCCGCAGGGCGTGGCGGGCCAGCCGGGTGTCGACCAGGCCGGCCAGGCGGTCGGCCTGGGGGAGCCGGTCGGCGCACTTCTCCAGGACGGCCGTGAAGGCGGCCCTGCGCTGCCGCAGGTCGTCTAGCTGGCCGCCGAAGTCGGTGGTGGACATGTTGTTCCCGTGGACCCGGTAGTAGGCCTGGTCCGCGCCCGCGACGTAGCCGACGTCCGCGTGGGCGGCCAGCCGCATCCACATCTCGATGTCCCCGGCGTGCGGCAGCTCCGGGTCGTAGCCGCCGACCTTGCGCTGGAGGCTGGTGCGGACCACCACCTCGGGCGAGGTGATGCATCCGGTGCCCTCGCGGAAGCGCCGCTCCAGCCACCAGTGGCCGGGGTAGACCACGGAGCCGGTGGAGCGGGTGCGGGCCGCCGGGAGCGGCCCGCCGTGCCGGAAGCGCAGCGGCCTGCCGTAGGCGAAGCCCGCCTCCGGGTGCGAGTCGAGCAGGGCCACGGCCCGCACGAGCGCCCCGGGGACCAGCCGGTCGTCGGCGGACAGGAGGACGACGTAGTCGCCGTCCGCCCACTCCAGCAGGCCCTCGTTGTAGGTGGCGATGTGGCCCTTGTTGGTCTCGTGGACCCGCACCTCGATCCGCGGGTCGGAGGCGGCCAGTTTCCTGGCCGCCTCCGCCGAGTCGTCGGGGGACGCGTCGTCGATGATGAGCACCCGCACGTCGAGGCCGGGCTGTTCGTCGAGCACGCTGCGTACGCAGTCGGCCAGGAAGTGGCCGTACTTGTAGCAGGGGATGACGACGCTGACTGAGCTCATGTGCTGCGTTCCCCGATTTCGGTGGGTGCGGTCGATCGGTCAGCCGGTCGTGAAGACCGGGCCGACCCAGTAGTTCGTCGAGTTGTAGGAGCTGTTCGGGAAGGCGCTCGTGGCGCCGTACCGGTACAGCCCGTTGGCGTTCCCGGCGGCGTCGGCGGGTGCCGACAGCGGGTAGTTGAGGTGAGCGCCCGTGAAGAACCCGGCGTCCGAGGCGTAGTTGCCGTTGGGCGCGTGGTACGAGGCCACGTAGGTGGTGCCCGCGGTGATCGTGACCGGAGTGGCGAAGGTCAGGGTCTGCCAGCCGGTGGCCGTCTCGCCGCTGAAGGTGCCGGTGGCCAGCTGGGTGCCGTCGGCGGCCCACAGGCTGCCGGTGTGGCTGCCGGTGTTGGTCGCCCCCTTGTAGAACGTGATGCCCGTGACCTTGCCGTTCAGCGAGGACTGGAAGCGGGTGCCCAGTTCGAGGGAGTTGCCGTCACTGGTCTCGGCGGTCTTCGAGGGGACCGTCTGCGCGCTCCACAGGGTGCAGGGGCAGGCGGCCGGCGGCGGGGTCGAGCTCGTCGTGAAGGTCCAGCTGACCGGGTCGGGCATCGCGTTGCCCCACAGGTCGGCGGCCTGCACGGAGACCGTGTACGTGGTGCCCAGCGCCAGCTGGCTGTTGAGCGTGAACGCCGCGGTCTTCCCGTCCCCGTCGAGCGTCGCCCGGCCCGGGACCGAGGCGCCGCCGGGGCCCTGCACGGTGAACAGCAGGGTGCCGCTGTCGATGCTCTGGTTGAAGGTGGCCGACAGCGGGGCCGTGATCGACACCCCGGTCACCCCCGGGCTCGGCGTGCGGCCGGTGACGACCGGCGGCACGGTGCTGGCCGAGCCGGTCTCCAGGATGGCGTCGACCCAGTAGTTGCTGCCCGCGGACGCCTGGTTCGGGAAGCCGCTGGTGGTGCCGTACCGGTAGACGCCGTTGCCGCCGTCGGTGCCGGACTGCAGCGCCGTCAGCGGGGCGAGGCCGGCGGCCTTGTCGGTGAAGTAGTGCGCGTCGTAGGAGTATCCGCCGCTCGGCGCGAAGTACGAGGCGACGTAGGTGGTGTTGGCCTTCACCGGGACCGGGTTGGCGAACTTCAGCTCCTGCCAGCCCGAGGCGGTCTCGTTGGTGAACGTGCCGGTCGCCAGGAGCTGGCCGCCGGCGGACCAGAGGCTGCCCTTGTGGGTGCCGACGTTGGCGCTCGACTTGTAGAAGCGGACGCCGGTGATCGTGCCGGGCGCCGAGCTGCGGACCTTCACCCCGAGCTCGACGGAGCTGCCGTCGCCGCTGTTGGCCTTGGTGGGCGCGGCCGTGGCCGGCCACACCGTGCACGGGCACTGCTGCTGTGTCACGGTCAGCGGGACGGTGCTGACGGCGCCGAGGTTGACGCTGTCGTCGACGGCGCGGACCTTCAGCTGTACCGGCCCCTCCGTCAGCGGGGTCCACTTGTAGGTCCAGGAGCCGGTGCCCTCGGCCGCCTTCCAGGTGGTGCCGCCGTCGGTGGAGACCTCCACCCGGGCGACCACGCCGCCCGCGTCGGCCGCCGTGCCGGCGACGGTGATCTGCCGCAGCGCGGGGACCGAGCCGTTCGGGGCCGGGCTGGTCACGTTGACCGTGGGGCCGGTGACGTCCTGGGACGCCTGGGCCGTGACCAGGTTGTCCTGGAGGCTCTTCGGCTGGAATCCCATGTCGGCGAGGATGTTCACGGTGGCCTGCTGCATCCGCTTGTCCTCGGTGATCACCCCGCCGTTCGGATCGGCCGTCGGGACGTTGGTCAGACCCCAGGACCACTGCACGGTGCCGGTGCCGAACACCAGGGCGCGCGAGGTCGGGTCACGGAAGGCGACCAGGCTGTGGGTCGCGGTGCCGTTGCCGTAGTAGTTGCCCCAGTCGAGCAGGTAGTTGCCGTCGTTGACGTCGACGGAGGTGGACGAGAGCCTGATCTGGCCGGCCGGCCGGGAGGCGTTCTCTATGTCGCTGTCCCACTCGTAGCCGAGGGTGCCCTGCGGGAAGGTGGCCACCTGGTTGCCGGTCAGCGCGGCGACCGAGGTGTTGCGCCACAGCCGCATCTTCGCGAACGCGGCGGGCACCGTGATGGCGTCGTTTCGGGGGCCGTTCACCTGGAACAGCGAGCCGGTGAGGATGTTCTGCGGCCGGTAGGGCTCACCCTCCTTGGTGCTGTCCGGGTCCATCCAGGTGCCCGTCCACACGTTGCTGGGGTCGGGCACGCCGTTCGGCGTGGGGAACTTGAGCTTGGTCTCCTTGTAGCAGACCAGCGTGCGGTTGGCGGTGCCGCTGCCGTCGATGCTCGGTTCCAGCCGGGTCTTCCAGAAGATCTCGTTGCCGGAGAAGTACGTCTGGTGCTGGCCCGACTTGCGCGCGTTGAGCACGTTGGTGAACTGCTCCTGCGTCCAGTACTCGTCGTGCCCCTGCGACATGAACATCTTGTGGTTGGCGAGCAGCGCGGCGCCCCGGGTGGCCGTGTCCAGCCCGGAGACGTAGCTGAGGTCGTAGCCGTTGCGCTCCAGCCACGAGATCATCTCGAACTCGGAGCCGTAGATGCCGTTCTCGCCGCCGATGTCCATCGGGCGGTTGTAACTGACCTTGTACGCGCGCCCGTCGGGCGCCGGCCCCTGGCCGTCGTACAGGTTCGTGCCGCCCCAGTCGTTGTACGCCTGCCAGGTCTGGTCCGAGGTCTGCACGACGATGTCGGAGCGGCTGGCGTCGTTGCGCACCACGAACGGGTAGGGCATCAGGCCGTTGCCGTCGGCCTGGTCGAAGTTGGCCACGTACAGTCCGGACACCGCGTCGCTCGGCACGGTCCAGTTCACGGTGGTCGGCCAGTTGCCGCAGTCCATCAGCCCCGTCGGCTGGTCCTTCAGACAGCTGGGACGCTGCGTGAAGTAGGTGGCGGGGTAGGTCTGGTCGGCCTGCGCCTGGGTGGAGACCAGCCGGGCGCCGTCACCCCCGTACCAGCCGAGCCGGTAGATCCGGACCCGGTAGGACGAGGGGGACTGGACCTTGAACTGGAGGGTCTCCCCGGCCTGCAGGCTCATCTTGGTGGGGAATCCCGCGATGTCGCCCCAGGAACTGCCCGCGAACCAGTCGGACATGGGCGTGCCCGGCTTGGAGTTCTCGCAGACGATGGGATTGCTGCCCGATCCGCATGGATCGGCGAGCGCGCTCGCCTCTCCGGCCGGCGGCAAGAAGATCGCAGTCAGCGCCGCCGCCAGGGCGAACAGGGCGCCTCTGGCTCGGCGGAATCGGTTTTGCATCGCTGTACCTTTCACGGGCAGTACAGATCCAGGCCTACCGGCCGGGGGTGGGGGAGCGGGCCCTAGTTCAGGGCGTTCACCAGTGCGTCCACGACCTGCTGCTGCTGGTCGGGGGTGATCTGCGGGAAGAGCGGGAGCGAGAGGATCTCGCCGGCGGCCCGCTCGGCGTGCGGGAAGTCCCCCCGGCGGTGGCCGAGGTGGGCGTAGGCGGGCGTCAGGTGGACCGGGTCCGGGTAGTGCACCCCGGCGCCGATGCCGCCCGCGTTGAGCTTGCCCACCACCGCGTCGCGGTCGGCCCCGGGCACCCGCACCACGTAGAGGTGCCACACGTGCTCGTTGCCCTCGGCGGTGGCCGGGAGCACCAGCCGCCCGGACCCGGCGAGCGGGGCGAGCAGCTCGTCGTAGCGGGCCGCCGCCGCCCGCCGGGCCGCGTTGCCGGCGGCGAGCCGGCGCAGCTTGGCCCGGAGCACCACGGCCTGGAGCCCGTCGAGCCGGCTGTTGAAGCCGGGCACGTCGTGCCGGTACTTCTCGACCCCGCCGTGGTTGGCGATCGCCCGGACCAGGGCGGCCGCCTCCGGGTCGTCGGTGAGCACCGCGCCCGCGTCGCCGTAGGCGCCGAGGTTCTTCCCCGGGTAGAAGCTGGTGGCGGCGATGCCCCCGCTGCCCGGCGTCCGGCCGTCCCGGCTCGCACCCTGGCTCTGCGCGGCGTCCTCGACGATCCGTACGCGCTCCGGCAGCGCGGCGGCCAGCGCGGCCACGTCCGCGCTCTGCCCGTACAGGTGGACCGGCACCACGGCCCGGGTGCCCGGCCCGACCGCGGCCACGGCGGCCGCCGGGTCGATCAGCAGGGTCTCGGGGTCGCAGTCGACCAGGACCGGCCGGGCCCCGGCACGGGCGACCGCGCCGGCCGTGGCGATGAAGGTGTTCGCGGGCACGACCACCTCGTCGCCGGAGCCGACCCCGCTCGCCCGGAGCGCCAGCTCCAGGGCGTCGGTGCCGTTGGCGACGCCCACGACGTGGGCGACGCCGCCGAACTCGGCGTACTCCCGCTCGAACTCCCGGACCTCCGCGCCGCCGATGAAGGCGGTCCCGGCCAGGACCCGGTCGAAGCCGGCGCGTATCTCCTCGGCGACCTCGGCGTGCGCCGCCTTCAGGTCCACCAGGGGGATCTGGTTCATGTGCCGTTCACTCCTCTTGCCGGGACGGGCGGGACGTGCGGGACCGGCGCGACCGCCCGGCCCGGCTCGGGGACGATGTCGTCGGCGGGGCCGGGGCCCTCGGCCGTGAGCTGTGCGAGGGCCGAGGGCGCGGCGGCGCGCAGCCGGCGGGCCGGGGAACCGGCCCACACCTCACCCGCGGGGACGTCGGCCAGGACGGTGCTGCCCATGCCGACGAGCGACCAGGCGCCGACCGCCGTGCCCTCGCGGACCAGCGCGCCGGCGCCGAGGTAGGCGCCCCGGCCGATCCGGGCGCCGCCGCCGAGCCGTACCCCGGAGGCGAGGGTCGCGAAGTCCGCGACCTCGTCGTCGTGGGTGAGGACGGTGTGCGGCATCACCGCGACGTGCCGGCCGACCCGCACCGCGGCCGTCAGGACCGTGTGGGCGAGGAGCACCGTGCCGGGGCCGAGCGTCGAGGTGGACGAGACCACCGCGGTCGGGTGCACCACGGTGGCGTAACGCTCCTGCGGCAGGCCGAGCCGCTCGACCACCCGGGCCCGGGACGCGTAGTCGCGGGGGCTGCCGACGCACACCACGAAGGACGCGCCGGGCAGCTCCCGCACCAGCGCGCTGCCGCCGAGCACGGGCACGCCGTCGACCTCGACGCCGTGCAGCGCCGGGTCGTCGTCGAGATGGCCCGCCAGCGGCAGGCCGGCGGCGCGGGCGGCCTGCGCGGTCTCCCGCGCGAAGCCGCCGGCGCCGATGAGGACGAGCTGGGTCACGGACGCGCCGCCGCTTCCCGCAGAACGGCGACCACCCGGTCCTGCTGCTCCTCGGTCAGGGTGTGGAACAGGGGCAGGATCAGCGAGTCGCGGGCGATCCGCTCGGTGGCCGGCAGCGGTCCGGCGGGGTGGCCCGCGTAGGCCGGTTCGAGATGGCCGGCCATGATGCCCCGACGGGCCGACACCCCGGCCTCGGCGAGCACGGCGAGCAGCTCGTCGCGGCCCACCGGGAAGTCCTCGGCGAGCAGCACCCAGTACGACTGGAAGTTGCCCTCCCCGTGCGCCGGGTCCCGCACCGGCTCCAGGCCGGGCACGTCCCGCAGCAGCTCCCCGTAGCGGGCGGCGAGCTCGCGGCGGCGGGCCACCATCGCGTCCAGCTTCGCCAGCTGGGCGAGGCCGACCGCGGCCTGGATGTCGGTCATCCGGTAGTTGAACCCGGTCTCCAGGTAGCTCTCCAGGACCGGCTTGCCGCTCGCGTGCCGCTCGGCCGCCGAGACGTTCATCCCGTGCTCGCGCAGCCGGCGCAGCCGCGCCGCCCACGCGTCGTCGTCGGTGGTGACCATCCCGCCCTCGCCGGTGGTGAGCAGCTTGCGCGGGTGGAACGACCAGGCGGCGAGCAGCGCGCCCCGCCCGACGGACGCGCCGTCGACGGTCGAGCCGATCGCGCAGGCCGCGTCCTCCACCAGCGGCAGCCCCCAGCCCTCGCAGGCGGCCCGCAGGCTGGTGACGTCCGCGGGCACCCCGCCCTGGTGGACCAGGAGGACGGCCTTGGTACGGGGGGTGCGGACCGCGTCCACGGTGCCGGCGGTGAGGTTGCCGGTGGCGAGGTCGACGTCGGCGAAGACCGGTTCGGCGCCCACGTACCGCACGGCGTTGGCGGTGGCGATGAAGGAGAGCGAGGGGACCACGACCTCGTCCCCGGGGCCCAGCCCGAGGGCGACCAGGGCCAGGTGGAGGGCGGTCGTGCAGGAGCTGACCGCCACCCCGTGCCGGGCGCCGACCCGCTCCGCGAAGGCCCGCTCGAACTCGGCGACCTTCGGGCCCTGCGCGACCCAGCCGGACAGCACCGTGTCGGAGGCGGCCTTCGCCTCCTCCTCGCCGAGCCACGGCACCATCACGGGAATCCGCGCGGGAGCCCGCCCGGCGGCGGCCACGTCGGCGTCCGTCCCCGTCGCGCCCTTCTCCGCCCGCCACCAGTCGACCAGGTCCCGCAGGCCGGTCCGCAGGTCGATCTCGGCCTTGAAGCCGAGCCGCTCCTCGGCGAGCGTGGTGTCCGCGAGCCGGCGGGTCACCCCGTTGACCGCGCGGGCCGGTCCGTGCACGGGCTCCAGGTCGGAGCCCATCACGCCGAGCAGCCCGTCGGCGAGCTCGCGCAGCGAGGTCTCGGTGGCGCTGGCCACGTTGAACACCTCGTCGGTGAGCCCGTCGCGCGCCGCCAGGATGTTGGCGCGGGCGATGTCACGGACGTCGACGAAGTCCATCGTCTGGGTGCCGTCGCCGAGGATCAGCGGCGGCTCGCCCGCCTCGATCCGCTCCATCCAGCGGATCAGCACCTCGGTGTAGAGGCCGTGGATGTCCATCCGGGGCCCGTACACGTTGAAGTAGCGCAGCGCCACGTAGTCCAGGCCGTACATCGAGTGGAAGCTGCGCAGCATTCCCTCGTTGAACGCCTTGGCCGCTCCGTAGAACGTGTCGTTGTTGTACGGGTGGTGCCGCTCGGTCGTCGGGAACGACTCCGCCAGGCCGTACACGGAGGCCGACGAGGAGGCGATCACCTTCCCGACCCCGGCGGCCGCGGCGGCCTCCAGGACGTTGAAGGTGCCGTTCACCATGACCTCGTTGGCGAGCCGGGGCTCCTCCGCGCACTGCGTGATGCGGATCGCCGCCAGGTGGTAGACGAGGTCGGCGCCCTCGGTCACCCGGTGGACGGTCGCCGCGTCACGGATGTCGCCCTCGACGAGCTCGACCCGGCCGCTCGCCAGCGCCCGGGCGAGGTTGGCCCGCCGGCCGCGCACGAAGTTGTCCAGCACGACGACCTGGCTCGCACCCCCCTCCACGAGGAGGTCCGTCACATGGGAGCCGATGGTGCCGGCACCGCCGGTGACCAGGACCCGCTTGCCCGCGATATCGCTCAACGCCGTTCTCCCAGCACTTCGTCACCGTTCTTGAGGGACCGGTCGGAACCGGTCCGCAGCCCGACGACGGCACCGCGGAACTCCAGGCTCCGCGACGCCGCCTCCAGGATGTCCAGCACCCGCAGCCCCGCCCGGCCGTCGGTCAGCGGCGGCCGTCCCTCCGTGATCGCCGCGGCGAACTCGTCGACCATGCTGCGCAGCGCCTCCTTCTCGCCGATCGCGGGGGCGACCATGTCGCCGCTGCGGTACGAGATGAGGGCCTCGCGGCGCTCGTCCGCGCCCAGCTCCTGGGGCGTCGCCAGATCCACCCCGCGGTCGAACAGCGCGACGCGCTGGGCGGGGTTGAGGTCGTCCCAGATCAGGGTGCGCTTGGAGCCGCCGACCATGGTGGTGCGGACCTTGGTCGGGGAGAGCCAGTTGACGTGCACGTGGGCGATGGCCCCGGTGTTCAGCTGGAGGGTCAGGTACGTGATGCAGTCCTGGCCCGCGCCGATCGGGTCGGCGCCGTGCGCGGCGACCGCGACCGGCTCCACGTGCTCGGGCAGGATGAAGTCCAGGATGGACAGGTCGTGCGGGGCGAGGTCCCACAGCACGTCGATGTCCTTCTGGACCAGACCCAGGTTGATCCGCACCGAGTCCACGTAGTGGATGTCGCCGAGCGCGCCCTCGCGCACCAGCTCGCGGATCTTCGCGACCGCCGGGGTGTAGCAGTAGGTGTGGTCGCACATCAGGGTCAGGCCGCGCTCCGCGGCCTCGGCGACCAGCCGTGCCCCGTCGGCGTACGTGGTGGCCAGCGGCTTCTCGACCAGGACGTGCTTGCCCGCGCGCAGCGCCGCGAGCGCCACGTCCAGGTGGGTGCCGGCCGGGGTGGCCACGGCGACGGCGTGCACCGCCGGGTCGGCCAGGACCGCCGCGTAGTCGTCGGTGGCCTGGACCGTGGAGTACCCGCCGAGGACCCGTTGGGCGCGCGTGACGTCGAGGTCGCAGAGCCAGCGCAGCCGGAAGCGGTCGCTGGCCTGGAAGTTGCGCACCAGGTTCGGGCCCCAGTAGCCGGCGCCTATGACGGCGACCCCCAGCCGCCCGTCCGGCCGGTCGGCGTCGTTCACGTCGGTCACGTGGTTTCCCCTCATCATCAGTAGGCCCCTGTTCCGCGCAGGACGGCGGGGCCGGTGCGCAGCAGGATCAGCGCGTCCAGGCCGAGCGACCAGTTGTCCACGTACGCCAGGTCGAGGCGTACGGCCTCGTCCCACGGCAGGTCGGAGCGGCCGCTGACCTGCCACAGGCCGGTGAGGCCCGGTTTGACCAGCAGCCGGCGCCGGACCTCGTGGCTGTATCCGGCGACTTCCTCGGGCAGCGGCGGGCGCGGCCCGATGAGCGACATCCGCCCGTTCAGCACGTTGAGGAGCTGGGGCAGTTCGTCGATCGAGTAGCGGCGCAGGGTGGCGCCGACCCGGGTGATCCGCGGGTCGTCGCGGACCTTGAACAGCAGGCCGTCGCTGTTGTGGTTGGCGTGCGCGAGCTCGTCCCGGACCGCCTCGGCGTCGGGCCGCATCGTCCGGAACTTGAACATGGTGAACTGCTTGCCGTGCAGGCCCACCCGGACCTGCCGGAACAGCGCCGGGCCGCGGCTGCCGAGCCGTACCGCCAGCGCGACGGCGCACATCAGCGGGGCGAGCGCGAGCAGCAGCACGGCGGCGAACAGGCGCTCGGCGAGCTCCTTCGGCAGCCGGGCCCAGCGGGACAGCCGGGGGGCCCGCAGGCGTATCAGCGGAACCCCGCCGACGGGCCGAACCTCCAGGCGCGAGGCGGCCACGTCACCGAACGGCGGCGCCAGCAGGAAGTCGCCGCCCGCGGCGGCCGTGCTCCACGAGAGCGCCCGCAGCATGGTCGCGTCGATCTCCGGCGAGGGCAGCACCACCACGGTGGTGGAGCCGCCGAACCCCCGGATCGCGCCCGGGACTTCGTCCACCCCGCCGAGCACGGGCACGCCCAGCTTGTCGAGCACCGCACGGCCCCGGTCGTGGCCGGGGTCGGTGAGGCACACGCCGGCGATGTCCATGCCCGGGAGTCCGACCCGGCCGGGCGTGCGGCCGGAGCCGCCGTTCCACAGCGCCGACAGGAGCGCGGAGACGCCCGCCGAGGGTCCGACCAGGATCGCGGTGGTCCGGTTTCGCCCCTGCGCCCAGTCGCGGCGCAGCCAGCGCCGGAGCAGGAAGCGGGCGGCCAGGGTGAGGGCGGCCACGACCGGGGCCGCCAGGATCATCTCGTGCAGCAGGTCGAGATCCCGGACCAGACCCCAGCCGAGGACCGCGGCCAGGGCCGGCAGCACCAGGGCGCCGCGCAGCACCCGGCGGTACATCTCACCGCCGGTGCCGAACGAGCCGCGGTCGTAGGCCCGGTGGGCGCACATCAGGGCGACCCAGACCGGCGGCAGGCCGAGGACGACGGGCCAGCGGCCCACCGCGCCGAGGACGCTCGCCGCGGCGACGGCGGCCGCCATCGTGTCCGCGGTCAACAGGATTATCTGGTGTCTCCTCCGCCACCACAGGCGGTGGACATCGAAATGTGTGGATTCGACTCGATGCCGCTCATGCGTGACCGGCAGGACGGTCATCCATTCCCCCCAAGGGCGATTCACGCGCACCCTGTTGGACCACCGCGCCCCTCCCGAGGGACTGCTCACGAGAGCGGCTCGCGGGCACGGGAAAGAATGCGGTGGTACGACGAGGGTGCGCGGCTCTTCCGCCTGACTGAACGGTGCGGACCGCGGTCGCAAGTCTCCCCAGCCACGGCCGGTGTCCGCACAGGACGCTGAATCCGCCCGGGACGAGTCGTGTTCGTGCCCCAGCGGATCCGGCAGCGCTCAATCTAGACCAACTAGGGCAGTCCATCCAGGAGTTGTGTGAAACTCCTACCGATACTTGAAGGAACTGTAAGAGTGGGACGCCTTGGTCATACTGTCCCAGTGCCCAGCATCGTGATCCCCGCCCACAACGAGGAACGTACCCTCGGCCGCCTCCTGGACGCCCTCCTGGACGGCGCCGGCGACGAGGAGTTCGACATCGTCGTCGTGTGCAACGGCTGTACGGACGCCACCGCCCGCGTCGCCGCGGGGCACGGCCCGCGCGTCCGGGTCGTCGAGACCCCCGTGCCCTCCAAACACGAGGCCCTGCGCCTCGGCGACACGCACGCCCGGGGCTTCCCCCGGATCTACGTGGACGCCGACGTGGTGCTCGGCGCCGGGGACGTCCGCGCCCTGACCGCCGCGCTCGCCGGACCCGGCGAGGTCCTCGCCGCGGCGCCCGAGCGGGAGCTGCCGATGACCGGCTGTTCCTGGCGGGTGCGCGCGTACTACCGGGTGTGGCAGCGGCTGCCGGCGGTCCGCGAGGGGCTCTTCGGGCGGGGCGTCATCGCCATGTCCGGCGAGGGCCACGCCCGGATCGCCGCGCTGCCGCCCCTGATGGCCGACGACCTGGCCGCCTCGCTCGCCTTCGGGCCGGCCGAGCGCAGCGTGGTCCGCGCCGCCCGCGTGGTCGTCCGGCCGCCGCGCACCTGGCGTGACCTGATCCGGCGCCGTGTCCGGGCGGCCACGTCCACGGCCCAACTGGAGGACCACCAGGCCCGGTCGGCGGCCGGGGACCGGCAGGCGGCTCCGGAGCCCGCCGCGCCGCCCTCGGCCCGTACCGGCGTCTCCGACCTGCGGGCCCTGCTGCGCGCCGACCCCCTGCTGCTGCCGGCCGTCCTCGTCTTCCTCTCGGCGGCGCTCGCGGCGCGCAGGGGCGCGCGCAAGGCCATCAAGGCGCGGGACTTCGACACCTGGCTCAGGGACGAGAGCAGTCGGCGGGACTGAATCGCGGGCGTGTTCCGGACGCGGTTTCGGGCGGCGTTCGGGAATGCGTCCGGGATTGTGTGCGAGAGGGGCGCCGGGAGGGTGTCCGCGATTGCGTTCAGGAATATGTTCGGGATTGCGTTCGGATTTTGTTCGGGAATGTGTTCCGCGCTGAATCCGGACTGAATCCGGACTGAACGAAAGGTTCCGGCCCCCTGGTTGATCATCGCCGCCTACGCTGCGAGGGACCGCACCACGGGAGGCCCTCATGAAGTTCCGGATGCGCGGACGGCGTTCCGCCGCACTCGCCGCGGCGCTCGCCGTCTGCGCGGCCTGGACCGCCGTCGCCCCGGTGGCCTCGGCCGAGTCCCCCGGCGGGGGAGCGGCACCTGAGGGGCCGCTCACCACCGCCACCCGGTTCTACGTCGACCCCGACAGCGGCGCCGCCCGGCAGGCGGTCCTCGACGAGGCGGGAGGCGCGGGGAGCGCCGCCGACGCCGCGAACATGCGGCGGCTCGCCGCGCTGCCCCAGGCCGCCTGGTTCACCGGAGGCACCCCCGAGGGCGTGCGCGCCGGAGCGGGCGCCCTCGTCACGCGGGCGCGCGCCGCCCAGCAGGTCCCCGTGCTCGTCGCGTACAACGTCCCCGGCCGTGACTGCGGGCTCTACTCCAGCGGCGGCGCCCCCTCCTCGGCGGCCTACCGCGACTGGATCGGCGGCCTCGCCGACGGCATCGGCGAGGGCCCCGCGCTGGTGATCCTGGAACCCGACGGCCTGGCCGCCCTGCCCAAGGACTGCGCGGGGAACATCGACCCCACCGGCGCGCTCACCGCCGCCCGCCTCGCCGACCTCGACTTCGCCGTCACGACGCTCAAGCGGCACCCCGGCACCGCCGTCTACCTCGACGCGGGCAACAGCCAGTGGAAGGCCGTCGGCGACATCGCCCGGCGTCTGATCGACGCCGGCGCGGGCAAGGCCGACGGCTTCTCCCTGAACGTCTCCAACTTCCAGCCCACCGAACAGCTCACCCGCTACGGCACCTGGGTCTCCAAGTGCGTCTGGTTCGCCACCCGCGGCCCCGACTGGGCCCGCGGCCACACCGACTGGTGCGCGAGCCAGTACTACTCCGGCGCCGCCCCCAACGACGGCGCGCCCGGCAACGCGGTCTCGGCGGCCGACCCCACCACCTGGCACTGGACCGACGCCTGGTACGACCAGTCCACCGGCAGCCCGGCCGGCACCGAGCTCCTCCACTTCGTCGTCGACACCAGCCGCAACGGCCGCGGCCCCTGGACCCCCGCCGCCGGCACGTACGCCGACCCGGAGACCTGGTGCAACCCGCCCGGCCGGGGCATGGGCCCGCGCCCGACCGCCGACACCGGCGTCCCGCTGGCCGACGCCTACCTGTACGTGAAGATCATCGGCGAGTCCGACGGCAGCTGCACCCGGGGCACCGGCGGCCCCGTCGACCCCGAGTACGGCGTCGTCGACCCGCCCGCCGGCGCCTGGTGGCCGGAGTTCGCCCACGGTCTCGCCCGCGAAGCCCGGCCCGCCCTGACCCTCGACGCGGACCCCGTCCCTGCGCGATGATCACGCCCGCACCACGCCACCCCCCTCACATCCCCCCATCAGGAGGACGTTGATGGCACGCCGCACAACCCGCGGCCTGATCGCCGCGGCCACCGCCGCCGTGGCGCTGACCGCCTCGCTCACGACGGCCACGGCCGCCACACCCGCGCCCGCCGCGAGCGGTCCGCAGGCACGGATCTTCATGGTCAACCCGGTGCAGTCCTCCGGCGACCAGACGCTCGCCGACGCCAAGGACGCCGCCGACGCGGTGCCCGCCTCCGCCTACACCACCGCCGCGCTGCGCAACCTCGACGGCAGCGGCGGACTCTCCGGGCGCTGGGCGTACATCAGGTCCGAGACCGGCGCCCCCGCCAAGGTCGCCGACGCCGGTGCGTACAACCGGCGCGACGACCAGTTCGAGCAGGTCATGGCCTACTTCTGGGTCAACGAGTCCCAGGAGTACCTCCAGGGCCTCGGCTTCGGCACCGAACTGCCCGGCGCCAACGACCGCCCGCAGGCCGTGCGGCTCAACCAGTGGGGCTCGGACAACTCCTTCTTCACCGACAAGAAGGACGAGATCCGCTTCGGCAAGGGCGGCGTCGACGACTCCGAGGACGCCGAGGTGATCGTCCACGAGTATGGGCACGCCGTGCACGAGGCCCAGGTCCCCGGCTTCGGCAGCTCCCCCGAAGGGGGCGCGATCGGTGAGGCGTTCGGCGACTACCTGGCCGTCGAGGTCGGCAGCCACGCCGCCGCCCGCTACGGCTGGCCGGTGAAGACGGACCTCGCCTGCGTCGGCGACTGGGACTCCGTCCCGTACAGCACGGCCCCGCACTGTCTGCGCCGCGTCGACGGCGACAAGACGTACGCGGACCGGGTCGGCGAGGTGCACGCGGACGGCGAGATCTGGTCCCGTGCCCTGTGGGACATCCGCGGCGCGCTCGG
This sequence comes from Streptomyces sp. NPDC093111, assembly GCF_040683955.1. NCBI lineage: Bacteria > Bacillati > Actinomycetota > Actinomycetes > Kitasatosporales > Streptomycetaceae > Streptomyces > Streptomyces sp. NPDC093111. The sequence continues at coordinate 385,833 of NZ_JBFBNW010000006.1, forward strand.
GGCCCGGACCGCCGACCGGATCATCGTGAACGCGCAGTTCGGCTTCGCGCCCGACACCTCCTTCTCGGACGCGGCGACGAAGACGATCGCGACGGCCCAGCGGATGTACGGCCCGGCCGCGGCGGACGCGGTCCGCGCCGCGTTCAAGGCCCGGGCGATCCCCGGGGTCTGACACGGAAACGGGGGTGGAACCCGGTGCACGCCACCGGGTTCCACCTCCGCCCCCCATGGACGCGCTTGCGCACGCCCGCGCCGTCAGCGCACGCCCTTGATCCCCGCGACCGAGGCCGCGCCGAGCAGCGTGAGCAGGGCCGCCACGACGTACAGGCCGTCATAGCCGAGCGTGCCGACGAGGAGCGAGGCCAGGAACGGGGCGATGATCTGCGGCCCCGCGTTGGCGATGTTGAGGACGCCCAGGTCACGGGCCGCGTCGTCGGCGCTCGGCAGGACCATCGTGACCAGGGCCGTGTCCACCGCCATGAAGCAGCCGAAGGCCAGCGCGGTGAGGACCGTGAAGACCAGCATGCCGGTCCACGTCGGCAGGAACACCGGCACCAGCATCGACACGCCGCTCAGCGCGCAGGACACCGCGATCATCGGCTTGCGCCGGCCCATGCGGTCGGAGAGCAGACCGCCGGCGACCGTGGCGAGCAGGGTGCACACGGCGTCGATGGGGGCGGTGATCGCGACGGCGTCGGTGGGGGAGAGCCCGGCGGGCAGGGTGATGTGGTCCTGGAGGATGTACAGCTGGTAGAGGGAGACGGAGAAGAAGCCCAGCATCAGCAGGAAGCGCCCGATGAACGCCCAGCGGAAGTCCGCGTTCGCCGGCGTGGAGGCGAAGGCCGTGATCTGCCGCCGCAGCGGTACCGGCGCGGCCGGGGCGGCCTTCCCGCGGTCCCGCACGAGAGCGGTGAAGAGGACGGCCGCGCCCGCGACGACCGCGCCCATGACGAGGTAGCCCGTCGTCAGCGAGTCCGGCACGAAGAGCGCGGCGCCGGTGATGCCGACCGCCGAGCCGATCGGGGTGCCGATCCCCACCATCGCCGAGGCGAGACCGCGCCGTTCGACCGGCACCCGGTCGGGCACGATCGCGGTGAGCGCGGCCTGGTAGACGTTCATCGTCGCCTGGACGAGGCACCAGGCGACGGTCACGAGCAGCACGGTCCGCACGGCGCCGAGCAGGCTCAGCGCGCCGAGGGCCGCGAGACCGCCGCCCAGGATCCACGGACTCCGCCGGCCGGAACGGTCGGACAGCAGACCGGCCAGCGGGTTGAACAGGGTCGCGAGGATCGCGGCCACCCCGGAGACCAGCCCCAGGTTCGCCACCTTGTCGGCCGGGTCGAGGAGTTCGACCTGCACCGGCAGCAGGATGCCGCCGACGCCCATGTAGACCGTGAACAGGGCCGCGTGGGCGAGCGTGAGCAGCGGCAGCAGCCGGCGCAACCCACCGCCGGACCCGGCTCCGGGTCTCGTGGCGGTGGGCGGGGCGGTGTCGGGGGACTTCAACAGGGGCCTCCTCGGCGGTGATGCACGGGGTGCGGGTGGCGTGGGGGGCCCAGGTGATGCGGGTGGCGCGGGTGGCGCGGGTGGTGCAAGAGACGCAGGCGGTGCAAGTGACGTAGGTAGTGAGGGTGGTGCGCCCCCGTCAGCTGCCGAAGCCGAGTCCGGCGCGGTCCAGGGTCCGCAGCCACAGGTTGCGGCGGCCCTCGTGGGCGTCGGCGCGGGCGAGGGCCCACTGGGTGATCCCGATGCCCACCGAGCGCATCGGCTCGGGCGGGAACGGCAGCGGCTTGCGGCGGACGAGCTCCAGGGAGGTGCGCTCGGTGCGCTCTCCGGCCAGCAGGTCGAGCATGACCTCCGCGCCGAAGCGGGTGGCGCCGACGCCCAGGCCCGTGTAGCCGGCCGCGTAGGCGACCTTGCCCCGGTGGCTGGTGTCGAAGAAGACGCAGAAGCGCGTGCTGGTGTCGATGGCACCGCCCCAGGCGTGGCTGAAGCGCACCCCGGCGAGCTGCGGGAAGGTCCCGAAGAAGTGCCGCGCGAGGGTCACGAAGGACTCGGGCCGCTGGTCGTGCTCGGCCCGCACGGCGCGACGGTGGACAGCGTCGTAGCCGCCCCACAGGATCCGGTTGTCGGCGGACAGGCGCACGTAGTGGAAGCTGTTGGCGCAGTCGGCCCAGCCCTGCCGGTTCTTCCAGCCCACGGAGGCGAGCTGAGCGTCCGTCAGAGGTTCGGTCATCAGGGCGTAGTCGTAGACCGGGACGGTGTACGGGCGGTGCCGGCGCAGCAGGGAGGGGTACGCGTTGGTGGCCAGCGCGACCCGGCGGGCGCGCACCCGGCCGTACGGGGTGGTGACGGCTACCCGGGCGCCGTCCTCGGAGAGCCCGGTCCCCGGGGTGTGCTCGTAGACGCGGACGTCCAGTTCCTGGCAGGCCCGCTTCAGACCCCAGGCCAGCTTGGCGGGGTCGACCATGGCCACGTCGTCCTTGTTCCACAGTCCGCCGAGGAAGGTCGGGGAGTCGATCTCGGCGCGGACGGCGGACTCGTCGAGCATGGTCAGCTCCCCGCCGTACCGCTGGGCGGCCTCGGCCTCCTCCGCCAGGCCGTCGAGCTGGTACGGCTCGGTCGCCACGGCGAGGGAGCCGGTGCGCTCCCAGTCGCAGTCGATCCCGTACCGCTCGATCGTGTCCTGCATGGCCCGCAGGTTCTCCCGGCCGAGGCGCTCCAGGCGCCCGATCTCGTCCGGCCAGCGCGCGATGCCGTTGCCGAGGCCGTGGGTGAGGCTCGACTCGCAGAAGCCGCCGTTGCGGCCGGAGGCGGCGCCGCCGACCTGGTCCGCCTCGATGACGACCACGTCGGCGGACGGGTCGCGCTCCTTGGCGATCAGCGCGGTCCACAGCCCGGTGTAGCCGCCGCCGACGACCAGCAGGTCGCAGTCGGTGGGGCCGACGAGGGCCGGCGAGGCCTGCGGCCTGCTCGGGTGGTCCAGCCAGAACGGGGTGGGCGAGGCGTCGCGGAGCGAGTGCACGGGGTCCATGGGGCGGGGCTCCTTCGGATCGCGGAGGTACGGGCCTCCGAAGTGCCGCCATGAGAACCGGCCAGGCGATTTTGCGTCAATGGTGTTGACGTAAGGGCGCAAGAGACCATGCCATCGACCCGGCCCCGCAGGCCCCGCTCACCCCGTCCCGTCCGCTCCACTCACCCCGCCCCACTCACCCCGTCCCGTCCGCCCCGCTCACCCCGTGCCCCGCGCGGCGAGCCGGGCGCCGACCGCGTCCAGCATCAGTTCCAGCGCGAACGGATGCCCGCTCTCGCTCATGTCCGCCGCGAGCAGCGGAAACGTCGCGGCGACATGCGGGTGTGTGGTGGCCGAGAGCTTCCCGTAGGCCGCGTGCCAGACCTGCTCGTCCGCCTCCCGGGCGGGCTCCGGCAGGGCGAGGGCGGCCGCGTCCAGGGCCGCGAAGGCGAGCGCCTGGTCGACGAACGCGTGGTAGATCCGCACCGCCTCCGCGTCCGGGAAGCCGGCCCCGCGCAGCACCGAGAGGATCGCCTCCACCGCCCGGGTCTCGTGCTCGCGCCCGGTCGTGCGATGGGCCGCGAGCACCGCCGCCTGCGGGTTGGCCAGGTAGGCGGCGTGGATGCGCAGGGCGATGTCCCGCAGGTCGGCCCGCCAGTCGCCGGTCGCCCGCCAGCCCCGCTGCGCCACGCCGATCAGCTCGTCGGCGAGGGCCAGGAGCAGGTCGTCGGTGTTGCGGAAGTAGCGGTACAGCGCGCTCGGGTCGGCGCCCAGCGCGGCGCCGAGCCGCCGCACCGACAGGGCTTCCGCTCCGTGCTGGGCGACGAGCCGCAGCGCGGTCTCGATGATGATCCGCTCGGAAAGGACGGTGCCCTGCTTGGTGGGGCGCCTGCGCTGTCGCCGGTTCTCCGGCACCACTCGTTCGGCCATGCCGCGACCTTATGACAACGCCCTTGACGTGTGAACCGTCACAGCGGTTGCATGACGCCCCTCGCACCGGCCCCGCCTCGGGGCCCGTCCGGCGGCCCGGGGCGGCATCGGCCCCGGCCCCCTCACCTTCCCAGGAGTACGTACATGAGCACGGCCGACCTGGTCTTCACCGGTGGCCCCGTCTTCACGGGCGACCCCGCCCGTACCCGGGCCACCTCCCTCGCCGTCGTCGGCGAGCGGATCATCGCCGTCGGCCACGACGAGGTCCGCGGCCTGATCGGGCCGCGTACCGAAGTCGTCGACCTGGCCGGCAAGCTGCTGATCCCGGGCTTCCAGGACGCCCACATCCACGCCGTCTCCGGCGGGATGGAGATGGCCCAGTGCGACCTCACCGGCACCACGGGCGTCGACGACTACCTGCGGATCATCGGCAGCTACGCGGCCGAGCACCCCGACCGCCCCTGGATCACCGGCGGCGGCTGGTCGATGGAGAGCTTCGAGGGCGGACTGCCCTCCCGGCACCTGCTCGACGAGCTGGTCGCCGACCGGCCCGTGCTCCTGGCCAACCGCGACCACCACGGCGCCTGGGTCAACTCCCGCGCCCTGGAGCTCGCCGGGATCACCGCCGAGACGCCCGACCCGGCCGACGGCCGCATCGAGCGCGAGGCCGACGGGACCCCGAGCGGCGTCCTCCAGGAGGGCGCGGTCGCGCTCGTCCAGCGGCTCGTCCCGCCGAGCACCGCGGCCGACCGGACCGACGGACTGCTGCGCGCCCAGGCGATGCTGCACTCGCTCGGCATCACCGGCTGGCAGGACGCCCTCCTCGGCTCCTTCAGCGGGATCTCCGACCCCTCCGACGCCTATCTCGCCGCCGCCCGCGACGGCTCCCTCACCGCGCGGGTCAGCGGCGCGCTGTGGTGGGACCGGGCCCGCGGCGCCGAGCAGATCCCCGAACTCGTCGAGCGGCGCGCGAAGTCGAGCCACGGGCGCTTCCGGGCCGGCTCGGTGAAGATCATGCAGGACGGCGTCGCCGAGAACTTCACCGCCGCCATGACCAGCCCCTACCTCGACGCCTGCGGCTGCGCCACGGCGAACACCGGACTCAGCTTCGTCGACCCCGAGGCGCTGCGCGGCTACGTCACCGAGCTCGACGCCCTCGACTTCCAGGTGCACTTCCACGCGCTCGGCGACCGTGCCGTCCGCGAGGCCCTGAACGCCGTCGAGGCCGCGATCGAGGCCAACGGGCGGCGCGGCAACCGCCACCACCTGGCCCACCTCCAGGTCGTGCACCCCGAGGACATCGCCCGTTTCGCCCGGCTCGGCGCGCTGGCCAACATCCAGCCGCTGTGGGCCGCGCACGAGCCGCAGATGGACGAGCTGACGATCCCGTTCCTCGGCCCCGAGCGCGCCGCCTGGCAGTACCCGTTCGGCGACCTGGTCCGGGCCGGCGCCACCCTGGTGGCCGGCAGCGACTGGCCGGTCAGCAGCCCCGACCCGCTCGCCGGTCTGCACGTGGCCGTCAACCGGGCCGAGCCCGGCGCCACCGACGGCCGGGTCTTCCTGCCCGAGCAGCGCCTCGACCTCAGCACCGCGCTGGCCGCCTACACCGCGGGCTCCGCGCACGTCGGCGGTCACGACGAGGCCGGCAGCCTGCGCGCCGGGTACCTCGCGGACCTCGTCGTCCTCGACCGCGACATCCTCACCGGTCCGGACGAGGAGATCGCCGAGGCCCGGGTGGAGCAGACCTTCGTCGGCGGCACCCGCGTGTACGCGGGCTAGGGGGAGCCGTGACGGTCGGACGGGAACGACGGGCGGCGCCGCGCGGGGTCGCGGGGTGCCGCGCGCCCCGGGCGGTCGTCACGGCACCCGGCGGCGGCCGGGCCGGAGCCCGGCGGCCGTCACGACGAGTCCCGCACCTCCAGCCGCGCGGTGAGCAGCACACCCGGAGGGGTGCCGCCGCCGTCCTCCAAGGCGGAGACGAGCAGCTTCAGACCCGCCTCGGCGACCTCGGCCGGGCGCAGGCTCAGCGTGGTGACTGGCGGGTCGGCGTGGGCGGCGGTGCTGTCCTCGCTGACGCACACCACCCGCACGTCCCCGGGCACCGCGAGGCCGAGCCGCCGCGCCGCGTCCAGGACCAGCGGCGGGCTGGCCTCGGCCACGACGAACAGCCCGTCCGGCCGGGGCTCGGCGCCCAGGGCCTCCTCGACGGACCGGATCACCGGCCCGTTGCCGGGGGTGGGCACCAGGGTGACCAGCTCCTCGGCGCCGTGCCGGGCGCACCAGGCGCGGTAGGCGGCGTGGACGTGCCGGTGGAAGCGGGTCGTGCTGTCCGGCAGGACGAGCGCGGTCCGCCGGGCCCCCCGCTCCCGCAGGTGGTCCAGGGAGTCCCGTACGGCGGCGTCCGTGTCGATGTCGACCCAGTGCGCGCCGGTCCGGTCCGCGACCGACGCGTCGCTGAAGACCGGGATGCGGGCGGCGAGGAAGTCCTCGACGAGGGGATCGTCCTCGACGGGGTCGGCGACGATCACCGCCTCCAGGGGCAGGTCGGCCCACTCCCGCTGCAAGGTCCCCGCGGGCAGCATCACCATCGCGTAGCCGTGCCGCAGGGCGGCGGCGGCGGTCGCGCTCGTCAGCCGGGCGAAGTACGGCGAGTCCAGGTAGGTCCAGGGCCGGCCGGCGAACTCGCCCACGACGTAGCCGATCAGCCGGGCCCGCCCGGCGCGCAGCTGCCGGGCGGTGGCGTTGGGGCGGTAGCCCATCCGTCGCGCGGTCTCGCGCGCCCTCTCCCGCACCTCGGGGGAGAGGCGCCCGGTGCCGTTCAGCGCCGCGGAGACGGTCGTCTTCGAGAGACCGGCCTCACGGGCCACGTCGATGAGCCGCACCCGGGGTCCGGGCGGTCGTGCGCCGGGTCCGCCGGGCCTGTCACCGGCATGCCCTCCGAACTGTTCACGTGTGGTCACAGCCCGATGCTGCCACCTCCGTGACCATTGCAAAACCGTTCCCGCAAAGTCTTGTGCGGGAACGTTCCCGCATCAATACTCGCTCCATCCCCCACCATCCCCAGTGCACGTCTCTACACCCGTAAAGGGGTGGGTCTCCTTGCGCACGCCCAGACTCCTCGCAGCCCTCGCCTGTACCTCGGCCCTCGCCCTCGCGGCGACCGGCTGCTCCGGCGCCACCAAGCCGGGCGGCGACGCCGCCGCGTACACGGTCACGCCGACCTCCCCCGCGGCGAAGGGCCGGCTGTCCTCCCTGACGTGGTCGCTGTACGCCGAGCCGTACACGCTCGACTACGCCCAGGCCTTCGACTACCCGCCGAACACCGTCCTCGCCAACGTCTGCGAGCAGCTCCTGCGGGTCACCCCCGACCTGAAGATCGAGCCCGGTCTCGCCGTCAAGTGGGAGAACCCCGACCCGACGTCGTGGGTGTACACCCTGCGCCCCGGAGTCCGGTTCCACGACGGCACCACCATGACCGCCGACGACGTGGTCGCCTCCCTCAAGCGCCAGATGGACCCGGCCACCGGCTCCCCCTGGGGCTCCGCCTTCAAGAACGTCAAGGCGATCGAGAAGACCGGACCCCTCCAGGTCACCCTCCGGCTCAGCAAGCCCGACGTGCTCCTCAACGAGCTCATGGCCGCCTCGCCCGGCACCATCGAGAGCGCCGCCTTCCTCGCGAAGACCGGCAAGGAGTACGGCGTCCCCGGCGGCAAGGTCAACTGCACCGGCCCCTACGCGCTGGAGAAGTGGCAGCAGGGCGAGTCCATCACCCTCAAGAAGCACCCCGGGTACTGGGACAAGAAGCTCACCCCGAAGACCGACACGGTCCGCTTCACCTTCGTCGAGGACCCCTCCGCCCGGACCAACACCTTCCTGTCCGGCACCGCCGACGGCGGCTACATGGTCCCCTCGTCCTCCCTCGCGCAGCTGCGCTCGTCCAACAAGGGCAAGCTGTACTTCGGCCCCAACACGGCCGCCGCCAACCTCGCGGTCCTCGACTTCAAGGGCACCCTCGGCGACCTGAAGGTCCGCCAGGCGCTGTCCATGGCGCTCGACCGCAAGAACATCATCAAGGCCGCCGCCGGAGGCATCGGCATCCCCGCCAAGGCCCCCACCGCGCGCGGCGCCTGGTCGCTCCTCCCCGAGCGCACCGACAAGTACTTCGCCGAGCTGCCCGAGCCCGTCTACGACGTCGCCGCCGCGAAGGAGCTCGTGGACCAGGCCGGCGCCACCGGCAAGAAGGTCACCCTGGTGACCAGCACCCTCGCCCCCGAGATCAGCGTCGTCGCCAACGCCGTCCAGGCCGCCGGCCGCCAGATCGGCCTCGACGTCCAGCTCAAGTCCGTCTCGCCCGAGGCGTACAGCAGCATCTTCGTCGACAAGAACGCCCGCAAGGGACTCGACCTGGTCATCACCAACGGCTACGACAACACCCCGGACCCGCTGGAGTTCTACCAGTACTTCCGCACCGGCGACTTCGGGAACTACGGCAACTGGTCCGACCCCGTCTACGACGCCGCCTTCGACCGCGCCAACACCGCCGTCGACCCGGGCGCCCGCTCCGACCTGACCGCCGAACTCCAGAAGATCGCGGTCCGCGAGCTGCCCAGCATCCCGATCTACGAGGCCCCGTTCTCGGTCTTCCTCGGCAACCGCATCACCGGCGCCCCCACCGGCATCGCCCAGCTGTACTACCCCTGGGCCGCGACGATCGGTGCCGCCTCCTGATGAACGGCATGCTCCGCTACTTCCTCGGCCGGTTCGCCGGACTCCTCGCCGTCCTCCTGGTCACCTCCTTCGTGGTGTTCGCCAGCGTCCACCTCGCCCCCGGTGACCCGGTCTCCTTCCTGCTGCACGGCCGCCCGGCCACCCCCGAGACCGTCGCCGCGCTGCGCGCCGAGTACCACCTCGACGACCCGCTCGCCGTCCAGTACGCCAAGTGGCTCGGCGGCGCGCTCCACGGCGACTTCGGGCGCTCCGCCCAGTACCACCAGGACGTCTCGGCCCTGCTCGGCTCCCGGCTCACCGGCACCGTGCTGCTCGTCGGCTACTCCGCCGTCCTCGTCGCCGTCGGCGGCGTGGCGGCGGGCATGCTGGCCGCGCTGCGCCCCGGCTTCCTCGACCGGCTGGTCCTCATCGCGACCGGCGTCGCCACCGCCACCCCCTCGTTCGTCAGCGCCATCGCCCTGGTCTCGCTGTTCTCCGTGAACCTCGGCTGGTTCCCCGGACCCGGCGGCACCCCGGAAGGACTCGGCGAACGCCTCTACTACCTCACGCTGCCGGCCTTCGCCCTCGCCACCACCTTCGCCGGACTCCTCGCCCGCGTCACCCGCTCGGCGATGCTCGACGAACTCGGCCGCGAACACGTGGACGTCTCCCGCGCCCGCGGCGTCGCCGGCCGCACCGTGGTCCGCCGGCACGTCCTGCGCAACAGCCTCGGACCGGTCGTGACCGTCGGCGGCACCATGCTCGCCGGACTCCTCGTCACCACCTCCGTCGTCGAGACCGCCTTCGACGTGCCCGGCATCGGCTCGCTCCTCGTGCAGTCCGTCAGCGCCAAGGACTTCGCGGTCGTCCAGGCCATCACCCTGCTCAGCGTCGCGGCCTTCGTCCTCGTCAACCTGGTCGTCGACCTCTGCGCCCCCCTCATCGACCCCCGGCTCACCCTCCTCGGGGAAGGCACCTCATGACCCTCACCGCAAGCCCCGGGGCGGCCGGCCCCACGGACGCGCTGCGCCGCCGGCCCGGCCTGCGCCGCCTGCGGGCGCTCGGCCAGGGCCCGATGTTCAACGCGGCCGTGCTCCTCCTCGTCGCCCTCGTGCTCGTCACCGCGCTGGCCCCGCTCCTCGCCCCGTACGACCCCGAGGCGATGGACCTCACGTCGAGCCTCGTCGGCACCAGCGGCGACCACCTCCTCGGCACCGACCAGTCCGGCCGCGACATCCTGTCCCGGCTCATGTACGGCGCCCGCACCGGACTCCTCGGCCCGCTCCTCGTCGTCGCCGTCTCCACCCTCCTGGGCACCGTGCTCGGCGTCGTCGCCGGCTGGCGCGGCGGCTGGGCGGACGCCTTCCTCTCCCGGTCCATGGACCTGGTCTTCGCCATCCCCGGCCTGCTCCTCGCGATCATGCTGGTGGCGGTCGTCGGCTCCGGCATGACCGCGCCCGTCATCGCCATGGCCGTCGCCTACACCCCGTACGTCGGACGCCTGGTCCGCGGCATCGCCCGCCAGGAGAAGGCCCGCCCGTACATCGAGTCCTACCGGGTGCAGGGCTGGTCCGGCTGGACCATCTGCCTGCGCCACCTGCTGCCCAACATCACCCCCACCCTCCTCGCCCAGTCGGCGATGAACTTCGGCTACGCGCTGATGGACCTCGCCGCGCTCTCCTTCCTCGGCTTCGGCGTCCAGCCGCCGACCGCCGACTGGGGCGCCATGATCAACGAGGGCCAGTCGGCGATCCAGCAGGGCGCGATGCTGCCCGCGCTCGCGCCGTCCGTCTGCATCGTCCTCGCCGTCGTGGCGTTCGGCATCGTCGGCGAGGGCATCGCCGACCGGATCGCGAAGCGGGAGCGGTGACCCCCATGAGCAACACCAGCAACACCAGCAACACCCGCAACGACGCCCGGCCCGTCCTGGAGATCGACCGGCTCACCCTGAGCCTCCCCGAAGGCCAGGCCGCCCGGCCCCTCCTCGACGGCGTCTCCCTGACCGTCGCCCGCGGCGAGACCGTCGGCCTCGTCGGCGAGTCCGGCTCGGGCAAGTCCGTCGCCTGCCGCAGCGTCCTCGGCCTGCTGCCCGGCGGCGCCCGCACCACCGGCGAGATCCGCGTCGGAGGACGCGACGTCCTCACGATGGACCGGGCCGGACTCTCCTCCGTCCGGGCCCGCGAGGTCTCCATGGTCTTCCAGGACCCGCGCGCCTCCGTCAACCCGCTGCGCCGCGTGGGCGACTTCGTCACCGAGGGCCTGCGGGCCGCCGGCACCCCCGCCGCCAAGGCCACCGCCCGCGCCGAGGAACTCCTCGACGCCGTCGGCATCCGCGACCCGCGCGGCGCCCTGCGCCGCCGCCCGCACGAGTTCTCCGGCGGCATGCTCCAGCGCGTCGTCATCGCCGCCGCCCTCGCGGGCGACCCGGCGCTGATCGTCGCCGACGAGCCCACCACCGCCCTCGACGTCACCACCCAGGCCGAGATCATCGCGATCCTCACCCGCCTGCAGGCCGAACGCGGCACCGGACTCCTCTTCGTCACGCACGACCTCGAACTGGCGTCGGCCATCTGCGACCGGGTGTACGTGATGTACGCCGGCCGCATCGTCGAGACCCGCGCCGCCGGCGAACTCTTCGACCGGCCGCGCCACCCCTACACCGCGGGCCTCCTCTCCTGCACCCCGCGCATCGAGCCCGACGCACCGGCCCCCCGCCCCATCGAGGGCCGCCCGGTCTCCGTCTCCGAGGCGCCGCCGGGCTGCCACTTCGCCGCCCGCTGCCCGTACGCCCTGCCCCGCTGCGAGGAAGAGGCACCCGCGCTCACCGCCCACGGCGAGGGGCTCGCCGCCTGCCACCGCGCCGACGAAGGGATCCTGCTGTGACCACCACCGTGAAGGGAGAGGGCCTGGTCGTCACGGGGCTCCGCAAGGAGTACGGCGACCACACCGCCGTCGACGACGTGTCCTTCACCCTCGCCCCCGGCTCCTCCCTCGGCATCGTCGGCGAGTCGGGCAGCGGCAAGACCACCACCGTGCGCATGCTCGTCGGCCTCGAACGGGCCGACGCCGGCACCGTCACCCTCGACGGCCGCGACCGCTCCGCCCGCCCCCGCGGCCGGGCCGAACGGCTGGCCAGGGCCCGCGAGATCCAGATGGTCTTCCAGGACCCCTACCTCTCCCTCGACCCCCGGATCACCGCGGGTGGCTGCGTGGACGAGGTGCTGCGGCTGCACTTCAGGCTGGACCCGGCGGCGCGGCGGGCCCGGGTCGCCGAACTCCTCGACCAGGTGGGCCTCGGCCCCCGCGAGGCCGACGCCCTCCCGCGCCGCCTCTCCGGCGGCCAGCGGCAGCGCGTCGCCATCGCCCGGGCCCTGGCCGCCGAGCCCCGGGTCCTCGTCCTCGACGAGGCGGTGGCCGCCCTGGACGTCTCCATCCAGGCCCAGATCCTCGAACTCCTCGGCAGGATCAGGCGCGAGGCCGGGGTCGGCTTCCTCTTCGTCACCCACGACCTCGCGGTCGTGCGCCACATCACCGACGAACTGGTGGTGCTCCGCTCAGGCCGCATCGTCGAGTCCGGCCCGACCTCCCGCGTCCTCACCGCCCCGGAACACCCCTACACCCGCCTCCTCCTGGACTCGGTCCCCCGACGCGGCTGGGACCCGGCCCGCATCGCGGGCGCCCGGGCGGCCGTGGGCTGACCGGTTCGGGCGCCGAGGGCCGCCCGAGCCGGTCAGGCGGAGAGCAGTCCCCGGTAGAGCGCGAACAGCCGGGGCGCGCCCCCCTCCTCGTCCCCGATCCGCGCGAGCTCGCGCCAGCACTCCGCGGCCGAGGCCCGGGCCGCCACCGCCGGCCAGGGGCGGGGGAGGAGTTCGGGCGGCAACAGGGGATCGGGCTCCATGGCCTCACCGAACGCGGCGGCCAGCCGCACGCTGAGCCCCAGCCGCTCCGCCCGGTCCGGCGGGCACGGCCCCGCGAGCCGGTCCAGGACCTCCCGGGCGAGCCCGGCGACCCGCTCGTACCGCGCGGCGACCTCGTCCAGCGGCCACAGCGCGGCGGCCAGCCCGGCCGGGTCACGGAGCGCGCCCCGCCGCAGGTCGGTGCTGGTCAGCCGGGTGAGCGCGGCGGCCACACCGAGCCGTTCCGCCTCGGCCTCGACGAGCGGCCCGATCGCGTGGGGACTCACGTAGAGCCCGCTCTGCAGCGGCGCCGCGCCCAGCCGGACCAGGGTGTCGCGCAGCGCGTCGCGGGCCGGCCGGCTGGACTCGGGCACCGCGAACCCGAAGAGGTGCCAGGTGCCGTCCCAGGGGGCGCCGCCCCGGTCCTGGGCATAGGCGAGGCGGACGTACGCCACGTCCGGGGCGAACGCGCCGTCGGTGTCGGCGACCGCGCGCAGCAGGGCCTTGCGCCCGCGCCCCTCGTGGCTGAACTTCCCTTCGGCGACCAGCCGTTTGACGCAGAGCCGGACCTGTTGGTCGCTCATCCCGAGCAGTCCGCCCACCGCGTAGAGCTCCCCGGCGTCCACGGTGCCGTCCGTACGGACCAGGGCGTGGACCAGCATCCGGGTGGGGACGGCGGGGACGGCGGGGACGGGGGGCGCGGCCGGTCCGGCCGGTGCGGGCGTGGTGCTCATCGGGCCCGGCCCCCTTCCGGGGCGTCCGCCGCGTCGGCGCCCGTGACCGGCCGGTGCATGGTGGTGACGGCGCCGAAGCCCATCAGATCCCGCAGGAACGGCGTCCGTTCGGTCCGCACGGCGACGAACCCGTGCCGCTCGTAGAGGGCCCGCGCCCGGGGGTTGACGTCGATGACGTCGAGCCGGACGCGCCGGCAGCCCTGCTCCGCTGCGACCGCCACGACCTCGCGGAGCAGCAGCCCGCCGATGCCGAGCCCCCGCCGCCCGGCGTCCACGGCGATCCCGTCCATGACGAGCTCGCCCGCCGCGGGCCGCCGCTCCAGGAGCGCCAGCAGGGCCAGGCGCGGCAGCCCCCGCACCGCGCCGTACGCCGACAGCACGTCACCCGCCCCGCCGCCCATGAGCCCGCGCCCGCCGAGCCGGTATCCGGCGACCCCGGCCACGGCCCCGTCGACGAGGGCGACCAGCCCGCGGTCGTGATGGAGGTGTTCCGCGAGGAAGGCCCGCCCCTTGGCGGCAGGCCCGAGCGCGGACCCGAGTTTGCGCCCGAACGCCTCCCAGTACAGCTCGGCGACCCGGGACTCGGCCCCCGGCGGGACATCTCTGCGGACGGCAGCGGCAGCATTCTTCATCTATCAAGGCTAATACGGTCGTACGTAAAATGAACGTCAGTCGGTGAACGCGGCCGTGACGAGCGCCTTGATGGAGGCGAGCGGGGAGCCCTGGCCGGTCGGGTTCAGGGAGTACACGACACGGTGCCTGAGGTCCCGGGTGGCGAAGAACCCGTTGTCCCAGCCGGGGCGCGAGCCCGTCTTGCCCCAGACGTACGCGTGGTTCGGGAGCTCGAAGCGCATCAGCCCGCCGACGCTGAAGCAGGCGTCCGGGCCGACGCAGTTGGTGTTGCCGGCGGCGCTCGGCACCGCGGGTATCTCGAACACCAGGCGCTGTTGGGCGGGCGGGAGCAGCCTCCCCCGGAACAGGGCGGTGAGGAAGCGGTCCAGGTCGGCGGCGGTGGAGATCACGCCGCCCTCGGCCCACGGGTACGGGCTCTGCTCCGTGACGTCCTGCCCGCGGACGTACACCCGCGCGTGCGGCGAGGGTATGCCCAGGTCGTCGGCGGCGGGCAGGCTCGTGTGCCGCAGGCTCAGCGGTCGGATGATCCGCCGCTCCAGTTCGTGGGCGAAGGGGCGCCCGGTGACCCGCTCGACGACCAGGCCCAAGACCAGGGAGTTGAGCCCGTTGTACTGCTGTACGGAGCCGGCGACGGGCGGGGTGCCGGCGGCCTCCGCGAAGGACCGGCGCAGGGTCTCCTGGGGCGTCACCGACCGCAGCCACCAGCCGGGCCCGTCGTCCGGGCCGGGCGTGGCGGCGGGCTTGGGCAGCCCGCTGGTGTGGTCGAGCAGCCGGCGCACCGTCACGCGGTCGTACGCGGCGGGCATCAGCCCGGGGACGTACCGCCGCGCCGGCGCGTCGAGGTCGACGCGGTGCTCGGCGGCGAGCTGGAGCACCACGGTGTTCGTGAACACCTTGGTGGCGCTGCCGATCCGGAAGTGCGCGTCGGGCGTGACCGGACCGGCCGTGATCCCCACGCCGTCCCGTCTGACCAGCGCACCCGCCACCACGGCGTCGGGGAGGCGGCTCAGGATGTCCTGGACGGTGGGGTGCGCCGGAGCCGTCGTGGCCGTGATGGTGGCGCCGGCGGGGGCGCCCGAGGCGGGCACGGCGTTCGCGGGCAGGGCCGTGACGCCGACGGTGACGGCGGTGGCCAGGGCCAGGGCGGTGGCGGTGTGGCGGATGCCCATCGCGGTTCCTCCGGAGCGGTGTCGACTGGTCGTTCTGACACCGTCAACTCTGCTGGAGAGGGCCACTGTTGCCCATCGGTGATCACCCGGAACGGAACCCGGGGACGCCCCTGAGGCGCACCCCTGAGACGCCCGAGGGGCGCGCGCCTCACTCCACCGCGCCCCCTCCCGCGATCAGCCCCCGTCGACCGGCAGCAGCGCCGGTCGCTTCGCCGTGCGGCCGTCGCCCGACGAGCGGCCGCGCAGCCGCCGGGTCAGCCAGGGCGTGAGGAAGGAGGCCAGCCAGGCGACTTCGGCGACGGCCGCGCGCGGGCCGGTGGCCGGCCGGACGGGGGGCGGCGGGAGCGGGTGGGACCAGGAGGCGTCGCTTCCGGGGAGGCCGAGGGCCTCGGCGACGGCGGCGGCGATCCTGTCGTGACCCAGCGGCGACGCGTGCAGCCGGTCGGTGCTCCACAGGCGGGGGTCGGTGACGACCGGGTGGTGGCCGGTCTCCACGACGAGGACGCCATGGGGCCGCGCGACCTCCCGGATGCGGGCGTTCATCGCGGCGATGCGGGGCGCGACGGGGCGGGCCGCCGGGATCAGCCGGGTGAGGTCGGGAAAGGTCAGGGTCACGACCCGGGCGCCCTGGGCGGTGAGCGCGGCGAACATCGACTCCAGCTGCCCGGCGACCTCGTCCGCGTCGAACCGGGGCCGCAGCAGGTCGTTCACCCCCGCCACCACGCTCGCCAGGTCCGGGCGCAGCGCGAGCGCCGGCCCGAGCTGCTCCGCCCGCACCTGTCCGGCGAGCCGGCCCCGTACGGCCAGGTTGGCGTAGTGGAGGTCCGGGCTGTCCCGGGCGACCAGTCCGGCGAGCCGGTCGGCCCAGCCGCGCAGCCCCCGGACGTCGTCGCCGTCCCCGACGCCCTCCGTCTGGCTGTCCCCGAGGGCGACGTACCGCAGGTACCGGGGGCCCGCCTGGACCGTCATGCGACCGACCGCCTTCTCTCGTCCGTGGGGCAGGCGCGCGTCGACGACCGGTCGCTCACCCTCGCACCCGCATCTGCACTCGCGAATATTGCTATTCGCTTTGTTGAGTATAAGGCGGGCGGGAGCGGGCGCCTCAGCCCACGTGCACGCGCGGGCGGCGGGACCGGTCGGGTTCCGCCTCGCGCAGCACCTCGCGGGTGACCGGGGCGACCTCGCCCTGGCCGAAGAGGAAGAAGCGCAGGAAGTTGGCGAAGGGGTTGCCCTCGGTCCACTCGAAGTAGATGTGCGGGCGGACGCCGGTCAGGTCGCGGGCGTGCAGGAGCAGCGCGCCCAGCGCGTTGGGGACGGAGGAGCTCTCCACGGTCAGGACGCGGTAGCGCTCGTGCAGGACCTCGCCCCGCACGGTCAGGCCGGCCTCGAACTCGGAGGGGTCGGTGATGGTGACCTCGACGAAGACGAAGTCCTCGGTGGTGGGGAGGTCGTTGTCCGCGCGGATCTGCTCGATCTTCTCGCGGTACTCGGCCTTGTCGCGCCGGTCGGGCTCGTTGGCGATGAACCGCGGGGTGCGGTTGGCGATGTCGCGGATGAACCGCTCGGCCAGGTCGTCCAGGTCGACGTGGGTGACGCGCAGCTCGAAGGCGCGGCCGAGGCGGGAGAGCAGCGAGATGAGGATGATGCCGGCGATGAAGCAGGCGCCGATCTTCACGCCGTCGGGCCGCTCGATGACGTTCACGACGGTCGTGTAGAGGAAGACGGCCGAGATGACGCCGAAGCCGATCGTCCAGCCGCGCTGGCCGGCCTTGCGGGCCGCGATGGTCACCGCGATGGCCGCCGAACAGATCAGGACGAGGACGCCGGTCGCGTACGCCCCGCCCTGCGCGTCCACGTCCGCGTCGAAGATCCACGTGACGAGGAAGGCGACCAGGATGAAGACGATCACCATGGGGCGCACGGCACGGGCCCAGTGCGGGGCCATGCCGTAGCGGGGCAGGTAGCGGGGCATCAGGTTGAGCAGTCCGGCCATCGCGGAGGCGCCCGCGAACCAGAGGATCGCGATCGTGGCGACGTCGTAGACCGTGCCGAAGGTGTTGCCCAGGTACTCGTGGGCGAGATAGGCGAGCGCGCGGCCGTTGGCCTGGCCGCCGGACTCGAACTCCTTCTGCGGGATCAGGACCGTGGTGATGAAGCTGGTCGAGATCAGGAACACGCTCATGATGAGCGCGGCGGTGGTCAGCAGCTTCTTCGTGTCGCGGATCCGGCCCGCCGGCTTCTCCTCGGTGTCGTCCGGGTCGCCCTTGACGTGCGGCATGACCGCCACGCCGGTCTCGAAGCCGGAGAGCCCCAGCGCCAGTTTGGGGAAGACGAGGAGGGCCACGCCGATCATCACGAAGACGTTGCCGTGCTCCGCGGTCAGCGCCGTGGTCCAGTCCGTCACCACGTGCCCCTCGGTCAGCACGTGCCACAGGCCGGTGATGACGACCACCACGTTCAGGGACAGATAGATCCCGACGAGCGCGACCGCGACGCCGATGGCCTCCAGGAAGCCCTTGAGGAAGACCGCGCCGAGCAGGGCGACCAGCACCAGGGTGATCAGCAGCTGCTTGTCGTGCAGGGCCTCGGACAGATGCGGGTTCTCGACCAGGTGGGTCGAGGCGTCGGCGGCCGAGAGGGTGATCGTGATGAGGAAGTCGGTGGCCGCGAAGCCGAGCAGGGTGAGGACGAACAGCTTGCCCTTCCAGAAGGAGAGCAGGCGTTCCAGCATCGCGATCGACCCCTCGCCCCGGTGGCTCTCCTCGGCCACTCGCCGGTAGACCGGCAGGGCGCCCACGAGCGTCACGACGACGAGGACGACGGTGGCGACGGGGGACAGCAGTCCGGCCGCGAGGGCGGCGATGCCCGGCTGATAGCCGAGTGTCGAGAAATAGTCGACGCCGGTCAGACACATGACCCGCCACCAGGGCTGGCCCTTGTGCTCCATCCCGGACTCGCGCCCGGCGCCTTCGGGCTGCTCGGGGGCGGTGGTCCGCCCCTTGCCCATGTCGGACAGGCCTTCCAGCATCCAGGCGCGCAGGCGACCGGAACGGGCGGTGGAGGACGTGGGCATCGAGGGGCTCCTGCTGTCCGGGCGGAGGGCTGGTCGGTTTTCGGCCATCGATCGGACGGCGGCCGAGTCAGCGTACGCAAGAGAGGTGCGGCGAACCCGCCGACGGGCGTCAGGAACCCGTCAAGATCCCCCCTGCGGCCGTCGCGTGTGTCACAGACGGCGCAGCCCGGGGCGTGGGCATCGGGGCGTGGGCGCCGGGGCGTCGGCCCGGAAGCCGGTCGCCGGGGCCGAGAATCCGCGGCCCGTACGCGCGCTGCCGGCGGAGGGTAGCCTGGCGCGCATCGGACAGGGGGGAGCCGGGGATGGACGACGACCGCGAGCCGGTGTTCAGGCGCAGCCGGTACGGATGGCGTTACGAGTACAACCCGCGCAACCCGGTCGGGCTCGCCCTCATCCTCGTCACCCTCGCCTTCGTCGGCGTGATGATGCTCCTCATGGCCAACCGCGCCGGCCCCTTCGCACCCCCGGCCGGCCCGACCTGGAGCCCGCCGGCCGAGGAATGGCCGCACCCGACGTCCTCCGTCACGCCGTAGGCCGCCGGGACGCCGCCCACGGCGGAGCACCTGAAGATCATTCAGAAGACTTGAAGATCATTTTGGTAGGCATTGTCTTGTCCGCCCTCTTCGTGGCGCCCTACGGTGCGGGAACCGCACTGATCAGGTCATTCATCCAGGGGGAACCATGTCCGCAGCAGAGCCGCGCCCAGCCGCGCCCGCCCGCTCCGCGACCGCGACAGCCATCGGCTGGACGCTCACCATCGGGCTCAACGTCGTCGCACCCGTCCTCACCTTCGGGGCGCTCAGCGACCGCGGCTGGAGCGACTTCGCCGCGCTGCTCGCCAGCGGCGTCTGGCCCGTCCTCGACACCGTCGTCCACCTCGTCTGGCACCGGAAGATGGACGAGTTCGCCGTCGTCACCCTCTTCTTCCTGGCCCTCACCGCCGTCGTCTCGCTGGCCGGCACCCACTCGGCGCGGGCCCTGCTCGTCAAGGACTCCGCCGTCACCGGCCTCTTCGGCGTACTGTGCCTGGCCACGCTCCTCGCCCCCAAGCCCCTCATGTTCTACTTCGGGCGCCGCTTCTCCACCGACGGCACCGCCGAGAGCCACGCCTGGTGGAACGGCCTCTGGCAGTTCGAGGGCTTCCGCACCGTCATGCGCCGCATGACGATCGTCTGGGGCGTCGCCTACCTCGTCGAGGCCGCCGCCCGCGTCGGCCTCTCGTACACGCTCTCCGTCGAGGCGATGCTCGTCGCCAACCCGGTCCTCATCTACGGCACCCTCGGCCTGCTCGTCCTGTGGACCATCCGCACCGCCAAGCGCGGTCGCGCCGAGGGCGCGGCCAGGGCCGAAGCGGCCGGGCGCGCCGCCGAGGCCGGGGCCTGACACCGTCACATCCCTCCCGGGGGCGGTTCCGTGCCTCAGCGCACGGGGCCGCCCGCGCCCGCCCCGCTCCGGGCCGCGCAGTCCAACAGCGTCGGCAGCGCCGCCGCCAGCGCCTCCACCCCGTGCGCGTACGGCAGCCGCAGCCGGTCCCGGAAACCGTCCACCGGCGAGAACGCCGAACCCGGCACCACCGACACACCGCGCCGCCGCGCCAGTTGCGCCGTCGCCTCCGTGTCGGCGCCCGGCACCCGCACCCACAGCGCCGGGCCGCCCGCCGGCCGTGTCCACTCCCACCCCGGCGCCTCGGCGCGCAGCAGCTCCTCCGCCGTCGCGAGCCGTTCCCGCAGCACCGCGCGCCGCCGCGCCCGCGCCCCCGGCAGCCCGGCGAGCAGCCGGACCGCCACCAGCTGGTCGACCACCGAGCACGACAGGTCGACCGAGGTCTTGATCTTCGCGAGCCGGGCCACCACCTGCGGCGAGGACCGCACCCAGCCCACCCGCAGCCCGCCCCAGAACAGCTTCGACAAGGTGCCCACCGTCACCGTCGACCCGCTCGGCAGCCCCGCCACCAGCGGCACCACCGCCTCGTCCCCGTCCAGCGACAGCTCCGCGCACGCCGTGTCCTCGACCGTGAACAGGCCCAGCTCGCCGAGCACCCCGCGCCACGCCCGGCGCGCCGCCTCGTCCAGGCTCCGACCCGTCGGATTGTGCGCCGTCGGCTGCAGATAGACGAGCCGCGGGCGCACCGACCCGCACAGCCGCCGCAGCCGCGCCGCACCCACCCCGTCCGGCTCGTCCGCCTCGTTGATGTTCACCGGCACCAGCCGCGCCCCGCGCGCCCGCAGTGCCTCAAGCGCGCCCCGGTACGTGGGGTCCTCCACCACCACCGTGTCACCCGGGTCCACCAGCGCCTGCGCCACCAGCCACACCGCCTGCTGGGAGCCCGCCGTCACCAGGATCTCCTCCGCCTCCGTCGGCACCCCCGCCGCCCGGTAGTACGCGGCGACCCCCTCCCGCAGCTCCGGCAGCCCGTACGGGTGGTAGCCGTCGGCCCCCAGGAACGGCGCCACGTCCCCGGCCGCCAGCGACCCCACCGCCTCCGCCACGTCACCGAGCCCCGGCAGCGCCCCGCTCGACAGGTCGGCCGTCCCCGCGCGGGCGTCGAAACTGGCCAGCCGCCCCTCCATGGGGTGCCGGTCGAGCACCCCGGAACCGCGCAGCCGCGAACCGCTGCCGCGCACGCTCTCCAGCCGCCCCTCGCCCTCCAGAAGCCCGTACGCCGCCGTCACCGTGGACCGGCTGACCCCCAGCACCACCGCCAGCTCCCGCTGCGAGGGCAGCACCGTGCCCGCCGGCACGTCCCCCCGCTCCACGAGCTCCCGCAGCGCGTCCGCGAGCCGCCGCGGCAGCGGACCCGGCCCCTCCGACGCCCATCCGGTGAGCAGTCGGGACAATCGCGTCGAGGGAATCCTGGCCATGTGTCCCATCTTGGCCACCGGGCCTCCCCGCAGGCCAATCGGCCCCGAGTGGTCGTTGCCGCGACCGGGCCCCGGACCGAGGATCGGTGACACCGCCACAGAAAGGGAGCGTGAGGGCATTGGCCACGGTGGTGCTGGTCGGGACACTCGACACCAAGGGGGAGGAGTACGCGTGGCTGCGGGAGCGGCTGCGCGAGTACGGGGCCGACGTCCTCCTCGTCGACACCGGCGTGCTGCCACCGCCCGAGCACATCCCCGTCCCCGACATCCCCGCCGAACTCGTCGCCCGCGCCGGCGGCCACGAGCTGACGGCGCTGCGCGCCGCGGGCGACCGGGGTGCGGCGGTCGCCGCCATGGCCGACGGCCTCACCCGCGTCGTCCTCGACCTGCACCGCGGCGGCCGTGCCCACGCCGTGCTCGCCGCCGCCGGCAGCGGCGGCTCCTCCATCGCCGCCCAGGCCATGCGGGCCCTGCCCATCGGCGTACCGAAGATCCTGGTCAGCACCATGGCGGGCGGCGACGTCTCGCCGTACGTCGACAGCAGCGACCTCACCATGATGTACAGCGTCGTCGACATCGCCGGCCTCAACTCCGTCTCCCGCCAGGTCCTCGGCAACGCCGCCGCGGCGGCCGCCGGCATGGCCCGCCGCCACGAACGCAACCAGGACCGGTCCGCGGGACGCGGCCGGAAGGTCGTCGCGGCCACCATGTTCGGCGTCACCACGCCCGCCGTGGACACCGCTCGCGCCCGGCTCGCCGAACACGGCTACGAGGTTCTCGTCTTCCACGCCACCGGCGCGGGCGGCCGGGCCGTCGAGAAACTGGCCCGCGACGGCCTGCTCGACGGCGTCCTCGACCTCACCACCACCGAACTCGCCGACGAACTCGTCGGCGGGGTGCTCAGCGCCGGCCCGCGCCGCCTGACCGCCGCCGGCGCCGCCGGAATCCCGCAGGTCGTGGCCCCCGGCGCCCTCGACATGGTCAACTTCGGGCCCGAGGCCAGCGTCCCCGAGCGCTTCGCCGGACGCCGGCTCCTCGTCCACAACGCGACCGTCACCCTGATGCGCACCACCAGTGCCGAGATGGCCGAACTCGGCGCCGGCATCGGGCGCAAGCTGGCCGCCGCCCGCGGCCCCGCCGAGGTGTTCTGGCCGCGCCGCGGCGTCTCGGCCGTCGACGTGGCCGGCGGCCCGTTCGCCGACCCGGACGCCGACGCCGCCGGGCTCCACGCCCTGCGCCGCGCCGTCGCCGGCAGCGGCGTGCGCATCCACGAGCTCGACGCCCACGTCAACGACGCCTCCTTCGCCGTCGCCATGGCCGACCGGCTGCACCAGCTCATCGGCGCCCACACACCCCCGGCCCCGGCCATGACCGCGGCCCCGGCCGCGCCCCGGAGGACCTCGTGAACCGTCAGGACGTACTCGCCCGGCTGCACGCCCAGATCGCCCAGGGCCGGCCCATCGTCGGAGCCGGCGCGGGCACCGGACTCTCCGCCAAGTGCGCCGAGGCAGGCGGCGTCGACCTCCTCATCATCTACAACTCCGGCCGCTACCGGATGGCCGGCCGCGGCTCCCTCGCCGGACTGCTCCCCTACGGCGACGCCAACGCCATCGTCAAGGACATGGCCCGCGAGGTCCTGCCCGTGGTCCGCGACACGCCCGTCCTCGCCGGGGTGTGCGGCACGGACCCCTTCCGGCGCATGGACCTCTTCCTGGACGAGCTCAAGGCCATGGGCTTCGCCGGGGTGCAGAACTTTCCCACCGTCGGCCTCTACGACGGCACCTTCCGGGTCAACCTGGAGGAGACCGGGATGGGCTACGGCCTGGAGGTCGACATGGTCCGCGCCGCCCACGAGCGCGACCTGCTCACCGCGCCGTACGTCTTCGACCCGGAGCAGGCCGCCGACATGGCCCGGGCCGGGGCCGACGTCCTCGTCCCGCACGTGGGCCTCACCACGAAGGGCGCCATCGGCGCCGGTACCGCCCTCACCCTGGACCGCGCGGCGGCGGCCGTACAGGAGATGCACGACGCCGCCAAACGGGTGAGGCCCGACGTGCTCGTGCTCTGTCACGGCGGCCCCATCGCCGAACCCGAGGACGCCGCCTACGTCCTGGCGCACACCACCGGGGTCGTCGGCTTCTTCGGCGCCTCCTCGGTCGAGCGGCTGCCCACCGAACGGGCCATCACCGAGCAGACGAGGGCCTTCAAGGCGCTGTCGCCGGGCCACTGATCCCAGGGGCGACGGCACGGTTGTCAGAGGCGTGCCGTACAACGGGTGACGGGGAACGAAGTCCGTGGGGGACCGGCATGGAAACAAGCACGGAGGAGGGGAGCGTCGACCGCGCTCCCTTCGCCGGACGGCGAGCCGAGCTCGCCCGACTGGAATCACTGCTGCGGTCACCGGGGCGCCGAAGGGCCGACGCCCCCAAGGCCGTCGACATCACCGGCGAGCCCGGAGTCGGCAAGAGCCGCCTCCTCACCGAGCTCGCCGCCCGCGCCCGCCGGGCCGGCGTCACCGTCCTGCACGGCCGGGCGTCGGACCGCGAGCGGCCCCTGCCCTTCGAGGTGTTCGCCGACGCCTTCGCGGACCTCGCCGCGGCCGGCGGGGAGCCCCGCCCCACCGGCGTGCCCGACACCGCCGACCCGGCGGACGCCGTACGCGTGGCCTGCGGCGCGGGACGCGTCCCGCCGTCCGGGGGCGCGCCGGTCCGGCCGGTACGCCACCCGGTCCGGCCGCCCGCCCGGGCGCCGTGGACGGTCCCCGACTTCCCGCCGGGCACCGACCCCGTCCGGTCGCGGCCGGGCACCGTCCCGCCCGCGACCGGGACCGCGCCGCCCGCGGGCGCCGGGCCGTGGGCGGACCCCGGCGGACACGGCCGGGCCGGCCCCTCCGGATGGCAGCTGCCGGGGCCCCAGGCGCAGGTCTGGCCGGAGCCGTACGGACTCTTCCGGCGGACCGCGGAAGCCCTCGCCAGGGTCGCCGAGCCCGCCCTGCTCCTCGTCCTCGACGACGTGCACCGCGCCGACCCCGAATCGCTCGACCTCCTCGACCACCTGCTGCGCCACCCGGTGGCCGCGCCCGTGCTCGTGGTGACGGCCCGCCGCGAGCAGCGGACCCCGCCCGCCCTCGCCGCCGCCCTCGCCCGGGGCGCCGAGAGCGGCACCCTCACCAGGATCGCGCTCGGCCCCCTCGGCGAGGCGGAGTGCGCCGACCGGCTCGCCCCCGGACTGCCCCGGGACCGCGTGGCCGAACTGCACGCGGCCAGCGGCGGGAACCCCGCCTACTTCCTGGCCCTCGCGGGCGGCCGGGGCAGCGGCGGCGCCCTCGCCGTCCTCTTCGACGAACTCGCCCCGCTCGGCCCCCCGGCACGCGCCGTCGTCGACGCCGTCGCCCTCCTCGGCGACGAGGCCCGCACCGACCTGCTGCCCGCCGTCACCGGCGCCACCCGCGACGAGCTCGTCCACGCCGTACGGGAACTGGTGCGGCTCGACCTCGTGCGCCCGCACCCCGACGGGCACATCCTGGAGCTGCGACACCCGGCCCTCGCCCGGCTGGTGCGCCGGGCCATGGACCCACTGCGGCGCCGCGAATACCACCGCCGGGCGGCCGACGGCCTCGCCGGCGCGGGCGCGCCCGCCACCGCGCGCGCGGCGCACATCGAGCGCTACCTGACGCGCTGGGAGCCCGCCGCTGCCGCCGCCCTGGTGCGGGCCGCCGAGCTGACCGAGGCCACCGACCCGGCGCTCACCGCCCGCCGCCTGGCCGCCGTCCTCGACGTCCTGCCCGACGCCCCCGAACACCGCCAGGCCCGCGTGGAGCTGAAACTGCGCCGGGCCCGCGCCCTCGGCCTCGCCGGCCGCGTCGAGGAGAGCCGGGACCTGCTGCACCGGCTCCTCGCCCTGTGCCGCGAGGAAGGAGCCGGCCGCCGCACCGGCGCCCGCTGCCCCGCCACCACCGGCGAGGAGGAGCCCCGCAGCGCCGCCGTGCTCCTGTGCGCCTTCATGGAACGGCACCTGGGCCGCTACCGGGAGGCCGACGCCCTGATCCGCCGCGAACTGCGCCGCGGCCCCGGCCCCCGCCCCGCGCTCCGCCTGCGGCTCGTCGTCGAATGGGGCTGCCGCGCCCTCTTCGAGGCCCGCTTCCCCGAGGTCCGCGCCGAACTCGCCGCCACCCTCGCCGCCGCCCGCGCGCGCGAGGACGAGCCCGGCACCCTCGGGGCGCTCACCCTGGGCGCCCTCGGCGAGGCGTACGAGGGGGAGACCGCCGCCGCCCGCGCCCACGCGGACGAGGCCGCCGCGCTCGTCGACGCCATGACCGACGGCGAACTCACCGCGTGCTGCGAGGCCCTGGTCCGGCTCGGCTGGAGCGAGATCTTCCTCGACGACCCGGCCTCGGCCGAACGCCACACCACCCGGGGCATCGCCCTCGCCCGCCGCGCCGGACGCCCCTTCGCCCTCTCCCAGATGCTGCTGTGCGCCGCGTACGTCCAGTCCCTCACCGGCCGCGTCGACACCTCCCTCGGCCTCGCCGACGAGGCGCTGACCCTCGCCCGGACCCTCGGCGGCGTCGAGGTCGTCGGCTTCAGCCGGGCCATCAGGGCCACGATCCTGCTCCAGGCCCGGCCCCTCGGCGACCCCGAGGCCCTCGCCGCCGCCGAGGAGGCCGCCGCCACCGTCGGCACCGCCGGCGGCTGGTGGGGCACCCTCGCCCGCAGCCTGCTCGCCCACGCGATCCCCGTAGCCACGGACCCGTACCGGGTACGGGACGTCCTGCTCACCACGGGCGGCGGCCCCGCCCTGCCCCGGATCCAGCCCTCCGTACGCCCCGGCTTCCTCGAACTCCTCACCGCGGCCTCCCTCAACACCGGCGACCTGCCCGGCGCGCACCACGCGGCCCGGCTCGCCGAAAGGGAGGCCGACCGCCTGGACCTGCCCGGCCAGCGGGCCGCCGCCCTGCGGGCCCGCGCCCGGCTGAGCCTCCACGCGGGCGAACAGGCCGCGGCGGCGGCGCTGTTCGACCGGTCCGCGCACGAGTACGCCCGCGCGGGCGTCGGCCTCCGCGAGGCCCACACCCTGCTGCTCGGCGCTCCCGTGGCCCGGGCGGCCGGGGACCCGGCCGAGGCCGCCGCGATGTGGCGCCGGGCCCGCAGCCTGGCCACCGCCGGAGGCGCCCGCCTGCTCACCGACCTCGCCGACCGCACCCGCACCGCGGCCCTGGGCCCCGATCCCACGGCACCCGGCACCGCGCGGCCGGGCCCCGCGGCGGACGCGGAAGGACCGCTCGCCACACTCACCCCCCGCGAACGCGAGATCTCCGTGCTCGTCGCCGAAGGCCTCACCAACCAGGCCGTCGCCGACCGCCTCTGCCTCAGCCCCCGCACGGTCGAGAGCCACGTGGCCCGGGTCTACCGCAAGACCGGCGTCATGACCCGCGCCGGCCTCGCCTCCCTCGTGGCCCGAACGACGGGTTGAGGGGCGGGGGAGGGACGGCGAGAGGGACGGGGAGAAGGGCGGGCCGAGGGACGGGACGGGCTGAGGGACAACCGGGCACCACGGGGGAGCCGGGGCCTGGCTCCGGCCCGGCCCCGGGGCCAGGGCCCGAGGCCGAGGCTGAGCCCGAGGCCGAGGCCGGGGCCCGAGGCCGCGGCCGGGGCCCGAGGTCCGCGGCCGGGGCCCGAGCGCGAGCCCAGGGCCCGCGGCTGAGGCCCGAGCCCGAGGCCCGAGCCCGAGGCCCGGACCCGGGGCCCGAGCCCACAGCGGCAGGCTTCGGTCGCCCTCCCCGTCAGAAGGAGTCCGTCGTGCCGAGCAGGGCCTCGCACTCGGCGGCGACCACGGAGAGCGTGCCGTCCGGGTCGGGCAGGTCCTGCACTCCGGCGTGCACCCGCCGCGCCCGCCCGTCGGCCGCGCCCGTCCGCCCCAGCCCCCACTCCAGGCGCACCGCGAGGAGTTCGCACAGCCACAGGTCGGAGCGGGTGGGCTCGCCGCAGGTCCGCAGGGCGGCGATGGCCCGCTCCGCCTGGCCGAGCGCCCGCTCGAAGAGGGCGGTGAGTTCGGCGTACCGCTCGGCCGAGTCGACCTCCTCGAACGGTGCCGCCTCCGCCGTCTCCACGAGGAGATGCGCGAACTGCTGGTGCGTGTGCCCCAGTTCCGCCGTGCCGCGGTCCCGCTCCTCGCCCGTCCCGGCGAGGGCCAGCGCCCGCTCGTTCTCCCGCAGGGCCTCCGCCATGACGACCTCGCCTTCGGCCGCCCCCGAGACCTTCAGCACCTCCCAGGCCCGGCCGCGCAGCGCGCGCACCGCCCCGATCCGGTCACCGAGCGCCCGCCACAGGTCGGCCGCCCGCTCGTAGGCGCGGGCCGACTCCTCCGGCATTCCCGCCGCCGCCAGGGCTTCCGCCGCCTGTTGGGAGAGGGCCGCGTGAGGGTGCCGGTCCGCCCAGTCGCGGGTCCCCGCGGCGGCCAGCGCGTACTGCTCGGCGGCCTGCCGGGGCTCGCCGAGACCCGTCGCCGCGTGCGCCAGCCACACCCGCGCCTGGACCAGGTCCGCCGGGTCGTGCCCGGCGGACAGCTCCGGCAGCACCGCCTCCAGGAGGGCGGCGGCCTCGTGGAACCGCCCGAGCGCGCAGTAGTGCCCGCCCAGCCGCAACCGCACCAGCGCACCGAGCCCGGCCCCCTCGCCGGCGGAACCGGCGAAGAGGTCGGCGTCCAGCAGCAGCGTCTCCGCCTCGGGCCCCGGACCCTCCAGACCGGTCACCGCCTGGGCGAGCGCCAGGCAGAAGCGGGCCCGGTCGCCCGGACCGAGCAGCTCCACCCGCGCGCCGTCGCCGAGGACGCCCCGCGCCACGGCCGCCGCCCGCTCGTGGTCCCCCACCGCCGACAGCAGGCTCACGAGCAGCAGTTCGCCGGGGGTGGCGAGCCAGGGCCGCCCCGCTTCGTGATGGTCGGTCACGGCGGCCGTCGCGAGCCGCACGGCGGCCCTCGGATCCTCCGGCGCGGTGATCCGCGCGAGCAGCTCGACGGCGGAGGCGATCCGGCTCAGCAGCTCCGGATCCCCGCGCCGGTCCCGCCCCACCCGCGCCTCCTCGGCGAAGGCCAGCAGCCGATGGATCTCCTCCCGGGCCCGGGACAGGTCGGCGCCGGCCGAACCGTCCGCCGCCGTGCCGATCGAGGGCGCGCGGTCCGTCGGGCCGAGCGCCGGGCCCCGCACGTCCCCGGCAGGCGTCGCGGGCGAGCCCTCGGCCCCTCCACAGACCGCCGCGCCGGCCGCCACATCCATCGGTACGAGCTCCGCCCCCAGCCCTGCCACCAGCGCCCGGCAGCGCAGCAACAGCACCGTCGCCGTCTCGGCGGCGGTGGCCAGCCCGGCCGTGTGCAGGGCTTCGGCCCGTACGCACAACGCGTCGAGCCCGTCCGCCGGGGCGTCCGGCGTGACGATCAGCGCACGGGCCCGCGACACCAGGGCCCGCCCGTCGCGCCGGGCTCGTACGTGCAGGTCCGCCGCGCGCGTGAACAGCGCCGCCGCTTCGGGGCCGCCCGCGTCGGACCGCTGGAGGTCGAGGGCCTCGGCGTCCAGGGCGTCGGCGGCGTCGGCAGGGGCGAGCGCGTCACCCCGGGCCTCGACGGCGGCCCGGGCACGGACCCACACCGCCCTCGCCGACGGGTGACCGCCGGCCGTCAACGCGCGGGCGCGCGCGACCAGTTCCTCCGGACTCTCCACGGTGGCGGTGCCGACGGCAGCCCGCCCGCTTCCCTGCTCGTAACCACCGGCACCGGCACCGGCACCGGCACCGACACCGACACCAGCCGTACAGGCGGCCTCGTCCAGCACGGTGACCTCGGCCGCTCCGCCCCACCCCGGCGTCGCCGCGTCGAGCAGCGGTTCCGCCGTCATCCGGGCCCGTACCAGTGCGGACGTACGGGAGTTGCCGTTGCGGGCGTCGAAGAGTGCCGCCCGGGCGAGGGCCTCCTGGCTCGCGTACGCGTGGAGCGACGCCGCCGTCCACTCCGTGCCGGCCGGTCCGGGCACCGGGCGGCCGCCCTGGCCGAGGGTGACGAGCCGGCCCGTCAGCAGGGCCGCGCAGGTCAGCCACTGGAGGTAGGGGCCGACGTCGCCGCGCAGCCCCCAGCGGGCGGACTGTTCGGCGAGGATCTCCAGGCCGCGCGTCTCGGCGCCGGTCAGCGCGCAGAACTCGATGTGCGCGGCGACGGAGGCGGTGAGGCCGGCCTCGGCGCGGGCCATGCGGTAGCCGCGCAGATGGTGGGCGCGGGCCTCGTCGAGCCGTCCGAGGCGGACCAGGGGGAGCAGGGAGAGCGCGAGGACGGCGTGCGGTTCGTGCATGCAGCCCGCGCTCCCGTCGAGCACCGGCCGCCACACGGCGAGGGCGCGGGCGTCCTCGCCCCGCTCGGTCTCCCACCGGCCGCGTTCGTGCAGCTCACAGGCGTGGCAGTCGGCCATCTCGTCGCGGTCGGAGGCGAGCATCGCGGCCAGCGCGCGCTCGGCGCGCGGTAGGTCGCCGAGGTGCCGGGCCACTTCGAACTCCCGGGAGTGGACGGCGCGTTCGGAGTGTCCGGCGAGCCGGTAGCGGTGCCGCATCTCGGCGAGCCACCGCTCGATCGAGTCGAGGGGGATGCCGGGCTGGTCGAGCGCGTTGCCGCTGACCCACTTGAACATCCAGAACAGCTCGTGGGTGTCGTCCTCGTCGAAGTCGGCCGGGTTCTCGTCCCACATCCGCAGCAGGCGCGCGAACGGCACGAACATCTTGTCGCCCTCCGCGCTGGAGGTGTACGCGACGGTGAGTTCCGTGAGGGCCTCGACGAGCAGCGGCCGGTCGCCGGTCGCCTCCGCCTCGGCGACCAGCCGCTCGGCGCGGGCGTTGCGGGCGGAGCCGTACGGTTCCTCGCTGTTGCGGTAGACGTCGGTGCGGATCTCGTCGAGGGGGCGGCGGCTCATCGGTGTTCTCCGGAGGGGCGTTCGGGGGTCGGATCGGCCGTACGGGCCGTCCCGCCGGGACCCGGTCGCACGGACCGTTCGAGGAGGCCGAGGAAGGTGCGGTTGAGGAGGGCGTTGTCGGCGGGGCGGAGGGGGCGTTGGGCCATGAGGAGGGCTTGTCCGTAGAGGGCTTCGACGGCGGTGGCGGTGAGGTGGGGGTCGTCGAGGGTGGCGATGCGGCGGACGAGCGGGTTGTGGTGGTTGAGGACGAGGCGGGCGCGGGGTGTGCCGCCGCGCAGGGAGCCGAGGATGCCGGCCCACAGGTCGTCGGCCTCGCCCTCCGCCTCCGCCCGCGCCTGCTCGTGCCGGCCGTCGCGTGCGTCGAGCAGCAGGGCGGGCAGGGTGAGCGGCCGGTAGGCGCGCAGGGTGACGTCGCAGTCGAGCGCGTCGAGGGTCGTGCGAGCGACGGACAGGAAGGCGGCGAGGGCGCGTTCGTGGTCGGGGGCGACGGTGCCCAGGCGGTCGGTGACGGTGTCGGCGTCGAGTTCGGCCACGACGGCCCCCGGGAGCACCGACGGCAAGCGCTCCACGAGCGCGCAGTCGTAGGTGTAGCCGCCGTTGACGACGCCGATGCCCTGGGCGGCGGCGATCGCGGCGACCTGGCGGAACTCCTCGACGGTGCGGGTGAAGTGGACGACCGGATGACGGCGGGCGAACTCGTCCAGGGAGAGGCGCCCGTCCGTGGTCTCGAACGGCAGCCACGGCAGCATGGCGGCCAGGATCCCGTCGTCGTGCCGCGCCAGCGACTTCACGCCGAGGTGGTGGACCGCGAGGAGGCGGCGCAGACGCGCCGGATCGCTCGCCGCGAGCTCCGCGAGCCAGTCGCGGACGGCCCCGCCGAGGGCTTCGCGCACGCCTTCGAGCGTCTCGTCCTCGTACAGCGACTCGCGCGAGGCGGTGGGGCGCAGGGTGTCCGTGTCCAGCACGCAGCGGACGAAGAACGCCCAGTCGGGCAGCAGTCCGTCGGCCTTCTCGGTCAGCAGCATGCCCTTGAGATGGACCCGGTGGCCGGCGCGGTGGGCCGGGCTGACCTGCGACGGCAGCACGTAGGCGACGCCGCGCAGCCCGGCCAGGGGCACGTCGAGCTCGATGACGTCGAGCGGCGTGAAGCCCAGGGTCTGGCGGCAGTGGGCGGCGAGCGCGGTGCCGCGCTCCCCGGGGCTCGCGAAGGCACGGTCCCAGACGGGTGGTGTGTCGGTGACGGGTTCGTCTCCGACGTGGATGGTGTGGGGGAGGTGGGTGCCGTAGTGGCGGGCGAGGGTGAGGGCGCG